>QHYJ01000190.1 GCA_003223255.1 Acidobacteriota bacterium
GACATTAAGAGCGGTCGAGTGAAGCCTATCGACGGCGAGGCTTTCTTTGACAGCCTACGCCAGCGTGAGGATGAACTGCTCAAGCAGCGCAATCCCAAATGAATGCCGAACGGGGTTTTGAGCTGCACCCCGGCGCTGCGTCGGACATAACCAGCATCTGGGAATTTATTGCCAAAGACAATCCTCTCGCCGCCAAGCGTGTCCGTGAGGACATTTTAGATGCCATTCGCAGGCTCGTCCCTTTTCCCCATCAAGGACACCAACGCAGAGATCTCACCTCACGAACAGTGCGTTTTCAGACGGTACGCAATTATCTTTTCGCCTACGCACCCGACGAAGAGCCGCTCCTTGTGCTCTCCGTGCTCGACGGTCGCCGAAGCCCACGCGTGCTCGCAGCCATCCTTCGTGGACGGAAATGAATCTCCTAGCGGGAGTTTACAAGATAAGCTGAAATTTGGGCGCACTTCCCGCTTTTGGGGTGTGGTTATCTGGTGGAATCTTCTTGAATGGAAAGAGCTTGTCACTTCGCCGGTATCGCCGGTTTCCGGTGGGCATTTGTATGGCCTAGATATTTAAGTCCGGAAAGCGCATGCGAACCTCACCGTGCCCCTCCCCCTGTCTGCTCGTTGGCCCTCGATAACCCTATATTGTGCGGAATATTATCCACCCTACCAGATTTTGTGTGCCGTTTGCACTTTTCACTTGACACCCTGCTCCGCTCCAGTGTATGTCCTAGAATCATGCCAAGCCTAACCCCCAAAACCATCGACGGCCACACCTATTACTACGCCCGCTACTGCCAACGCGTCGGCGGCAAGCCCAAGATTGTCCGCCAAGTCTATTTGGGCAAACTCGAAGACCTCATCACCGCCACCCAGGCCGCCCGCCAGCTTCCCCAAGCTCTGGAAACCGAAGTCGCCGCCTTCGCCGACGTGACCGCACTGTTCGACATCGCCCAGCGCTTGGAGGTGGTTCCCTTGTTGGATTCCCTCCTCCCTCCCCAGCGAAAGCAGGGCCTCTCGATTGGTCAATATCTGCTGTTGGCGGCCATTAATCGGGTGGTGGCCCCCACCAGCAAGCTTCAGTTTGCCGATTGGTATCGCCAGACGACGCTCACCAACCTGCTTCCGGCCGACCTGGCCTGGCTCTCCTCGCAAAACTTCTGGAACCATATGAACCGCGTCACCGCCGAGCACATCGCCGCCTTTGAGAAGCAAATGAGCCAGCGGCTGATCGAGCGTCTCCACCTCGACCTGCGCGCCTTGGTCTACGACGGCACGAATTTCTTCACCTACATCAACACCCGCACCCCGGCCGAACTGCCCCAGCGGGGCCACAACAAGCAGAAGCGCGGCGACCTCCGCCAAGTGAGCCTGGGCCTGCTGGTCAGTACCGATTTCCATGTCCCGCTCTTGCACTGGGTCTATGCCGGAAATGTCGCCGACAGCGTGGAGTTTCGCTCGGTCACCGAGGAACTGACTACCCATTATCGGGAACTGACCAAAACTTGCCAGCACATCACTCTGATCTTCGACAAGGGCAACAACAGCGAGGACAGCTTCGAGACTCTGGCCAACAGCCCCTTCCACTTTGTCGGTTCGCTGGTTCCCAGCCAACACAAGGACTTGCTGGCCGTGCCCCGGCGTCGCTTCCGCGCCTTAGACAACCCGCGGTTGGGGGGCGTGGAGGTCTTCCGCACGCAGAAGAAAGTATTCGGCCGGATGCACACAGTGGTGGTCAGCTTCAATCCACATCTGTTCGAGGGCCAACTGCAGGGCCTGACCCTCAACCTGAACAAAGCGCGCCGTAAGCTCCGGGGACTGCAGGGCAAGCTCCGCCGTTGGCGAAAAGAAAAACGCAAAGGCCAGAAGCCCACACGCGAGGGGGTGCAAAATCAGATTCGCTCGATCTGCTCGGTCCAGCACCTCAAGTCTCTGCTCAAGAGCGAACTCCACGCCGCGCGCCGCGGCCTGGAACTCAGTTTCTCGACCAACCAAGCAGCACTGCAGCGGCTCTGTCGCGTGCAACTGGGCAAGACCCTCTTGTTCACCGACAACGCCGATTGGTCCGACGAGGAGATTGTGCTGGCCTACCGCTCCCAGTATCACATTGAAGAAGCTTTCAAGCAGATGAAGGATCCACACTTCCTGCGTTGGAGTCCCCTGCATCACTGGACCGATCAGAAGATCCGCGTCCACGCTTTCTACTGTGTGCTGGCACTGCTGCTCAGTTCGGTGTTGCAACGGGAAGTCTGGCAGCAGGGAGAGAAGCTAAGCCTCCCGCGGCTGTTGGAAGAACTCGGCCACATCCGCGAAACGCTGGTCATCTACCCGCGCCAGAGAGGCCAGCACCAGGCCCGCAGCGCCCGTTGTCTTACCCGTATGACTCCGCTTCAGCAGCGGCTCTTTTCTCTGCTCAATCTCCAGCGCTACGCGCCCGGCAAGCGCTGAGTTCCGTCGATTAGGACATACAACCGGGTGTCGCCAACCCATTCCCACGCCGAGACTTATCCTCTCAGCGTCCTGTATCTTGTAAACTCCTGCTAGTCGGAATAAATATCACGGGTTCGCCGGACTGCCCGGCGCCGCTTTTCAAAACTTACTCCCGATTTTTGTTTCTCGCTCCCTCACGATCCGCGACTACTTGCGGCACAGCAACCTCCACGGCACGAACAAGTACCTCCAGGCGACGTCGAAGACCAAGCGTCTGGCACACGACAAGTTGCCCGACGCCTTCTTGCCTGCCGGCTTGTTACCCAAACCGAACCTGGTCCAATAGGCGACGCTAAGCAGCAGTTCGCACTTTGGAATTCGCGTCTTGCGCTTATCGTCATTTAATATTCCCTGATTCGTTGGGACGCAGGCTTGTAAGTGATTGGAAAATATGGCGGGGACGACGAGACTCGAACTCGCGACCTCTGCCGTGACAGGGCAGCGTTCTAACCAGCTGAAATACGTCCCCAACCGTGGAATCAACAACTTAGCCTAAAACCTTGCAAAATAAGGCGTTGCAAGATTCGCATACAGTGCACTCTTCGCCTGGATTGCCTACGATGGCAGTCTTTCCTGGACGAACTGCCCATAAACTGCCAGTAAAAAACAGTGCGCTCATGCGAGAGTTATAGTAGCACAGATGCAGCAGGAGACGAAACACGTCTCGACGAACTTTGGTCGTCGTCAAGATCAGAAGCTTCAATCCGGATTCCGGTGCAAATCGACAAGGGCCACCTTAGCATTGAACGCGTGCATCCTAAGCAGGGAACTGATCGGCCTGAATATACGCGGCGCGCCTGCCCCACCTCGACACCGTGATCGGACCCTTCGAGACCCTGTCGCTCACACGCTGTCGCCATTGCCGTTGTCTCATTTTGCGTCGAATGGATCGAGGACCAACGAAGCGTACTGCAATCGCCTCGATTAATCATGCATGGGAAGTCTTGCACAGAGGAAAAGGAACGGTACGGACCGTCGGCATCCACAGTCGGGGCTTGGACCCTGATATTTATTCTCTAATGCCAAAGCGTTCTCGATGTTCTTTCGGCGTCATTTCATTGCTGGACGAATGCTCTACGGAGTGCTTGTCCATCGCGAAAACCGGCAACGCGTGCGATCTCTCTAAGCGATAGATTGCGAGATTCCAGGTGTCGTCGCGCGGCTTCCACCCGAAGACACCTCACCTCAAGAGGTGAACTATACAGCGATGTCGTTCTCCGACGGAGGGATCGTGGATATTACCCGGAGAATTAGCATAGTCCGATCATCGGTTGGAGCCGCGTCGTTTGTGAAGGCCGCAATGGCCTTTCTCACAAGCTCCGCACAATCGCATGCTCGGTGACCACCGGAGGCGGCTCTCTCTTGTTAAACCCTTGTACTGCAGATTTCCCTGAAAAGCAGGCGACCGGCGTGCAGACACGGGTCAGCTTATCGCGAGGCCTGAGGAATAAGGCTGGCCTACTGGTTGACGCGATCGTGAAACCGCAACGAGTTTGCTCGGCCTCATGAGCCAGAGGATCTGATCGATGCCTTCCACGGACGCGTCGATGGTCGCAAGGGCAGCTACGCTGCCGTCGCGCAATACAAGGACGGATGACTGTCCATTCACTTCCACCCACTCGATGGTAACGCCAGTCCAGAAGTGCGAAGAGAATGCAGCAATGAATTTCGCGACGCGCTCGCGACCGGAAAGCGGTTTCTGCGCCGCGCGTACGAGTCCACCGCCATCCGAGTAGGACGCAACATCTTCGGCGAACAGGTTCTCCAACGCGGCCATATTTCCCTTTTGAGCGGCATCGATAAACGCCGCCAAAAGGCGACGTTGCTCCGCAGGGCTAACGGGGGTGCGTCGGCCATCTGCGATGTGTTTACGGCCGCGGGAGACGAGTTGGCGGACGTTAGCTTCTTCCATTTGCAAGATGTTTGCGATCTCGGAATATTCGTAATCGAACGCTTCGCGAAGAATGTATGCGGCGCGTTCTATGGGAGAAAGTTTTTCAAGAAGGATCAGAACAGCGAGGCTCAATGCTTCGCCGCGCTCGGCGCCTAAATTTGGATCGGAACTAGTGTCCACAGGTTCGGGAAGCCATGGTCCTACGTAGGTTTCGCGACGCGAGTGGGCGGACTGAGCGGCGTTAATACATAGGCGGGTGGTTGTAGTTGCTAGGAATGCCGTCGGGTTCTCGACCACGCTTCGATTCGCAGTCTGCCATCGCAACCAAGCGTCTTGCACGATGTCCTCGGCCTCCGCCGCACTTCCGAGCATACGGTAGGCGATGCCGAACAAACGGGGACGCGCCTTAAAAAAGGCAGAGAGACCGCCGTCGTATTCAGCAGCGTCTACGCCTAGCGAAACGGACGGAGAAGCTTGCGGTGGCTGCTCTTGCGACATCGCCATAGTATATCTCCTGACGGATTAAATTTCCGTGACCCTCGCCCTCACTATCTCTGAGACCGTCTCTTCGCGGACAGGATCATCGGAATCACCCCTGATCAATTCCTCGGTCGCGTGCTGTAGTTCTTCATGGAGACTCCCCGCTGTGCAGGGAGAGTCGTTTGCTTCGGGCAACATTTCTGCTTGATGAAAAGGACGACCAGATACTGCCCCGATTTGTGACAGTCAGTGCCCAGATTTTTTGAGAATGATTTCTTGTCACAGCTACGAAGGCTGCACGGTCATAGGAGGCGACGGTATTAGTGGTCACGTCGTCATCAGTCACACCGATCAAGAATTGAAAGGGGAATTTTATGCAGAATTCGCAGCAAGCAATTGCAGCTTCACCCGCGAAATCCGAGCGGCAGAAGACAAACGTGAGCTTGGAGAACAGCTCCCATCCCGGGAGACCAGGGCCAGAAGAGTTGGTCCCGTCGCGCTACGCCTTGAAGGTCGGCGAGATTGACGTGATGGTGGTCAGCGATGGAGTGCTCCCCCTGCCAGGCGCGATGTTGGGCCACAACGCTGACCCGGCCGTCCGGGCGGCCTGGCTGAAGGACATGTTCCAGCCGCCGGACGCGTTCGATTGGGCGCTTAACGCGGTCGTGGTAAGGAGCGGTGGCCGGACGATACTCATCGATGCCGGGCTAGGGGCGGACCCGAATTTGAACTTGCCGCGGGCCGGACGGTTGGTGCAGCGACTGGATGCCGCCGGCATCGATCTCGCATCCGTGACCGACGTGGTGCTGACCCATATGCACATGGACCACGTTGGCGGGCTGCTCGCCGACGGGGTGAAGGACCGGCTGCGTCCGGACCTGCGCGTCCACCTTGCGGCCGCCGAGGCCGAGTTCTGGGTGTCGCCTGATTTCTCCCGTGTCTCCATGCCGCCGGGGTTTCCGGACGCGCTTCGGCGGACAGCCAAGCGGTTCTTGGACGAGTACGGCAGTCAGTTGCGCCCGTTCGAATCGGAATATGAGGTGGCACCGGGGGTGCTCGTCCAGCGCACCGGCGGGCACACGCCCGGGCACAGCGTGGTCCGACTGGCATCTGGGGGCGAGCGGCTGACGTTCGCCGGCGACGCCGTGTTCGAAGTTGGTTTCGAACACCCCGACTGGTACAACGGCTTCGAACACGACCCCGTGGAGGCGGCCCGCGTGCGGGTCGATCTTTTGCGGGAGCTGGCAGCGAACCGCGAGGCGCTGGTGGCAACACATCTGTCATTCCCGTCCGTCTGCCACGTGGCGGTCGCTGGCGATGCCTTCCGTTGCGTACCGGCGTTCTGGGACTACTGACCGCTTGTTGGGTTAGGGGCAAACTAGGCGCCGCACAAAACCGGGGTCGCGAAGCTGGCCCCGGGAGGTGAGGTGTGTCGGTGGTCCGCGAGGAGTGCGACAGAATGCCGGATACGAATCTGCACGAGAGGGTGCCGGAATGGAGTACCGAAATAAATCGTGGCACTCCAACGGGAATGGTTGCTGTCCGGCACGGGCGCGAACCAAAAGCACAGCGGTCAAAGAAAATCGATGGGAAGCTTGTGCGAGCGTTAATTGAGTTGCCGGTGGCCGTCACCGGCGAGTGCGAGATCGAAGCCTATCATTCTCTCGCCGTGCGCGATCTGCAACGGGGACACGGTGTCGGGCTGCCCTCTGGCGAGTCCGTAGCGTGTCACATAGGGGTCGCTCCACTCACAGCGGAGCAGGTCGGCAGCGTGTCCACAGGTTGGCGCGGTGAGACTCCTCTTTGGTACTACATTCTTCGCGAGGCCGATGTCTGTGCAGATGGAAATCGTCTTGGACCGGTCGGTGGCCGAATCGTGGCGGAGGTTCTGGTCGGTTTGATGAACGCGGACACGACAGCGTATTGCCAGTACGACAAGGAATGGCGGCCTCAGAAAACGCTTAGCGAGTTGCTGGCTTCTTGACTGCGGGTAAACCTTTCTTGCTTATCGGTCGCGGTCATACCCGACAGTTTCTAACCAGTCTTCCTTCCTATCGAGCTGCAAGAAACATCATTTTTTATTCAGTTTGGTTCCGCAAATATTCGCACTCGTGAAGGGCGCCAAATCGTTGTTCGTGAAATCACCGAATCACCGGGAGCGCACTCATGTAGAGAGAAATTTGATTTGGTGTCACAAAACGATCGGATGTTCGGTCTTAGCAAGTACGACGGGCAGTTACAAAATTGCTTGATCGCAATGGAAATAAAGGTGGCAATCATGAAAATCGTAGTAATCGGCGGGACCGGCCTCATCGGTTCAAAGCTCGTAACCAAGTTGCGCGAACACGGGCACGAAGGAATTCCTGCATCTCCCAATTCTGGCGTCAACACACTTACCGGCGAAGGACTGGCGGAAGTTTTGAAGGGTGCGTCGGTGGTTGTCGATGTATCGAACTCTCCCTCTTTCGAAGATGCGGCAGTTCTGAAGTTCTTCGAGACATCAACTCGCAACCTGCTCAAGTACGGAGGGGAAGCGGGCGTAAAGCATTTGGTCGCATTATCGGTCGTGGGAACGGACCAGATGGCCGAGAGCGGTTACTTCCGGGCGAAGATCGCTCAGGAGAAACTGATCAAGAAATCGTCGATTCCTTATTCGATCGTCCATGCAACGCAGTTTTTCGAGTTTCTCACGAAGCTGGCCGACATTGGTTTCGACGGCGCAAAAGTGCGTTTGCCGGGAGTGCTCTTCCAACCGATGGCAGCGGACGATGTCGCGAGTGCGGTTGCTCGGGTGGCTGTCGGCCAGCCCATCAATGGCACAGTCGAAGTTGGAGGTCCGGAACAGTTTCGTCTCGATGAACTTGTTCGCCTGCGCTTGGCTCAGGTCAATGATCCACGAGAAGTCATCGCCGACCCGAACGCGTTATATTCCGGCGCGAAGATTGGTGATCGCACATTGGTCCCCGGCAAGGATGCCCGACTTGGCGAAACGCGTTTCGAAACCTGGCTGAAACAATCTGCCGGACAGAACCCCCAGACCGGAAAGAAAGCTGCGGCTGTTATCAACTAGCGGATACGTAACAGAGGCCGGCTTTCAGTGCCGGCCTCAACAGAGTAAGGAGACGAAGCCGAAGAAAGAATTATGAAACAAGGAAACGACAGTATCAGGACATGCTTTACGGGCGGAATAAGCGTGGGGAAGTACACCGGGCATCGACGGCGACTTACCCGCGATGAGGTTGCGCAACTCGCGTACAGTTTCTACGAATCGCGGGGCCGACAGGACGGCGTTCATGTTGAAGATTGGCTGCGGGCGGAAAAGGAACTCATGGGCCGCTACGCCTGACTGAAAGTACAGGAACACAAGGAATCCGAATCCAAGCGACAGTTCGAACGAAAGGATAGTTTATGACGATCACAAAACTGGTCTTGATGTTGGCGTGTCTGATGTCCGTCACGCTGGAGCACAAAGAGGCGCCCAAAACGGCGCCCGAAGAGGCAAAGGTGACGCCGGTTATGTCAAAAGACCTCGCGGATATTCCCGGCAAGGAAGGTCTGATGATCACAGTGGTGTATCCGCCAGGCTCCTCGGACCCCGTACATCGCCATAACGCACATGGCTTCATTTATGTGCTCGAGGGCTCAATCGTGATGCAAGTGAAAGGGGGAAAAGAAGTGACTCTGACACCGGGTCAGAGCTTCTACGAAGGCCCGGATGATGTTCACGTCGTTGGGCGGAACGCAAGCCAAACCAAACCGGCGAAATTCCTGGTGTTCCTGGTTAAGGACAAAAACGCTCCCGTGCTGGTACCGGTCAACTAAATCAAAACTGCGAGCACATCTGTGCCGCGAATAGTTCAGAAAATTCGAGGAGAGGATGCACATGAGCACGATTACTGTGAAGGATGGAACGACAATCTATTACAAGGACTGGGGCAGTGGGCCCGTCATCACGTTTTCCCACGGGTGGCCGTTGAATTCTGATGCGTGGGATAACCAACTATTTTTCTTCGCTCAGCACGGTTTCCGTGTCGTCGCGCACGACCGCCGTGGGCACGGCCGCTCCAGCCAAGCATGGTCTGGAAACGACATGAACGGATACGCCGACGACCTCGCTGCTGTGATTGAGGCGCTCGATCTCAAGGAAGTCACGATGGTGGGTCACTCCACGGGCGGAGGCGAAGTCGCACGCTACATCGGACGCTATGGGACAAAGCGAGTTGCCGCAGCTGTTCTCATTGGCGCGGTGCCTCCGGTCATGGTGAAGTCCGCCGCAAACCCGGATGGTCTTCCGATCGAAGTGTTTGACGGACTGCGAAAGAGTCTTGCGAGCGATCGTTCGCAGTTCTACAAGGATTTTGCTCTGATGTTCTACGGCGCCAACCGGCCCGGTGCGACCGTCTCGCAGGGAACACTCGATCAGTTCTGGCTGCAGTGTATGCAGGCCGGACTGAAGAACGCCTACGACTGCATCAAGGCATTCTCCGAGACCGACTTCACCGAGGATCTGAAGAAACTCGACGTGGCGACGCTGATTCTGCACGGCGAGGACGACCAAATCGTTCCGATCAACGATTCCGCGAAAAAATCGATGCAACTCATTAAGGGGGCGAAGTCGATTTTCTATCCTGGCAAACCACACGGCCTGTTCTCCACATACGCAGATCAAGTTAACGCGGACCTGCTGGAGTTTTTGAAATCAGTTCAGGCTCGCAAGGCGGCTTGAAACCGCCTCTGCTGCAGCCAGGGACAGGTTCAACAAGCTCGGTATTGCCACGGTTCGCATTTTAACCGGGGCTAAGACATGCACACGCAGGGGCGCTGGGTTTTCGCGATTTCTCCAGCTTGTCCCGGGCGAAGGAGAATCGCAGACAGCTGGGGAACTCTGCGTGTAGCATTGCAAACCATTCGAAAAAGAGTACCCAATCTCAAAAGGAATACATCGATAGCTTATGAGAACGCCTTGCGATGAAAGCTTGATCCTTTCCGCAAGCGCCGGCGTTCCGTGCATTGGTACTGCTCGACCGTGGATCCTGGCGGCAACAATTATGGGTTCCAGTATGGCTTTCGTTGACAGCACCGTCGTCAACGTCGCCATACCTGCGTTGCAGACAAGCTTCAACGCAAATGTTTTCGACGTGCAATGGGTGGTTGAGTCATACGGAATACTTTTGTCAGCGTTGATTCTGGCCGGCGGCGCGCTGGGAGATTTATTTGGACGTCGGCGGATGTTCCTGGTCGGTGTGGGAATTTTCGCTGCAGCGTCAGCGGCGTGCGGCCTCGCCGCCAGCATCCACCAGCTGATCATCGCGCGTTGCTTGCAGGGAATTGGCGCAGCCTTGCTGGTTCCGGGCAGCCTGGCGATCATCAGCGCTTCGTTCGACGAAGACTCTCGCGGTGAAGCCATCGGCACCTGGTCCGGCTTCACAGCGATTACCAGCGCCTTCGGTCCCGTCCTTGGCGGTTGGCTCATTCAATATGCGTCCTGGCGGTGGGCCTTTCTGTTGAACATACCGCTGGCCGTGGCCGTCGTGGCGATATCGCTGCGTTACGTTCCGGAAAGCCGTGGTTCGGAGGCGACGCAAGTGGATTGGGTGGGAGCCGTGCTGGCGACGACTGGATTGGCGGGTGTAGTCACGGCATTTCTGGAATCTGCAAGGCTGGGCTGGCGCCATCCACTCGTGTTGGCCGGGTTGCTCGGTGGTTTTTCCTTGCTGGGTGCTTTTCTGGCCACGGAAGCTCGCGTCCGATCACCGATGGTGCCTTTGGTGCTTTTCCGATCTCATGCATTTCTCGGCGCGAACATCTTCACGTTGTTGCTGTACGCCACGCTTGGCATCTTTTTCTTTCTTTTTCCAATGACGTTGATTCAACAAGAAGGGTACTCGGCGACTGCCGCCGGGTCCGCGATGCTGCCAACGATCTTGGTGATGTTCTTTTTGTCACGATGGTCGGGTGGGCTCGTGAAGCGATACGGTGGAAAAATTCCACTGATTGTCGGCCCGTCGATCGTCGCCGCGGGTTTCCTTTTCTTTGCGGCAGTAGGCGCTGGAGTCAGCTATTGGCACACGTACTTTCCCGCCTCGCTGGCGCTGGGTTTAGGAATGACGATCACCATGGCACCGCTGACCACAGTCGTAATGGGTTCGGTCAATCAGCAGCATGCCGGAGCTGCATCGGGGATCAACAACGCGGTTGCCCGCGTCGCGGGAGTGCTGGCCATCGCAGTATTGGGAAGCGTAATGGTCAGGGCCTTTGATTCACACTTGGAGCGGGGTCTTACAAAAATGAAGCTGCCGCCAAATATCGTTGACGAGCTTCGCTCGAGAGAAGGTGACCTGCGCCGAATGGAACCACCGCAAGGCGTGGACTCGAATGTAGCATTGGCAATCCAAAACGTAATCTCCGAAAGTTTTGTCTCCGGATTCCGTGTCGTTCTGCTTTGCTGCGCCGGGCTATCAATTGGCAGCGCCGCGGCTGCCAGTTTCCTGATTACCGGCAATCGCACTTGTCGAGGCTCAGCTATGCAAGGATGAAGAGGTTATCGTTGTCGGCGGCGGAAATTCGGCGGGTCAGGCGGCGGTGTTTTTGGCTGCGACCGCAAAACATGTGTTCGTGGTGGTGAGATCAGACGGGTTGACAGACACGATGTCGCGCTATCTGATTCGGCGGATCGAGGAAACTCCGAACATCACGGTCCTTCCACACACTGAAGTTGTCGATCTCGATGGCACGCAGTACCTGGGTGTGTGAGTTGGCGGAACGAGCAGACTGGCAAGACGACAAAGAAGAGCATTGCTCACCTGGTCGTGATGACGGGAGCTGTTCCGAACACCACGTGGCTTCAAGGCTGTGTCGTGTTGGATGGGGAAGGATTCATCAAGACCGGCTTCGATCTTTCCACGGAAGAGCTGAATGCCTCGAAGTGGCCACTCGCGCGCCGACCGTACTTGCTCGAGACCAGTGCCCCTGGGCGTGTTCGCCGCCGGTGACGTGCGCGGCGGGAACGTCAAGCGTGTTGCGTCGGCGGTGGGCGAAGGTTCAATCGCGATTCCCGTGGTCCATCAAGTTCTGCGCCACTAAATTGCGCCCTACGATCGCTAGTTCGCCTTTCCCTGTGGTTCGCCAAAACTCTGGCCGACCCCTAATCTTGGCCGCTGTAGCATTGTTATGGCGATGATTTTGGCGAGGGACAGGTAGGAAAACGTGCCTGAAGAGAGTGCTATACTGTGCGTAATGGAGACCGTATGAGCTCGAGGGACAGCGTGATCGTCAAAAATCCAAATATCCTGAGCGGAACGCCGGTTTTTCGCGGGACGCGAGTACCCCTCCAACTCCTGTTCGATTCCCTGGAGAGGGGCCACACCCTTGAAGAATTTCTCGAAGAGTATCCGACTGTTTCACGCGAGATGGCCGTCGCCGCACTGGAAGAAGCTCAACAGCTGCTGTCGGCCCAGGCATGAATGCGCGTCCTCCTCGACGAGTGTGTGAGCGAAGGACTGCGCAACT
>QHYJ01000035.1 GCA_003223255.1 Acidobacteriota bacterium
GGCACTGCTTCGCCGTCGAAATGGGCAGGTCGTTCAGCTAGTACGCAATGGAATACGCCAAGTTTCGCCACGCCAACTAGATGAAATCGTGCTTTCAAAGAGCTTCTCCGTGAACGTTCACTTTCTTTTGCCAGGCAAGAATGACGACACGCCTACCGAAGAAGACGCGAATGAAGGGTGAGTGGCTTGCGCTATGCGGTTCCGGGTGAGCGCACATCGACCCCGTTTTGCTGGGGGACATCGTGGGGGCAAGAAAAAGGTGTTTCGGGGATGGCCCGAAGCTATTAACTGACGCCAGAGAAGCGAGTTATTGGATTTGAAGTTCTCTGTTAACAGCCGAATGCTCTACCGTTGAGCTACCGGGGAACTGAGCAACACATTTGTTTTCATTCTAATACAGACATCGAAATCACGCCACTTCAGCCGCTGGTTCCAACTTCGGTCCAACGAGCGTGATTTGCCGGACTTCTTTGGTGAAATCAAGAAAATCCGATGACTGATTTTCAAAGACTTAGACGTAATGTTCTGCGAGAAATTGACGATGATTCGGCACCACACCGAATGCTCTTTTCCTATGCAAAAATGGAGCTGAGATATGGGATTCACTTCTGGTGGCCACACAACGGGGTTGGGCCGGGCCCCAATCTAGGAAATTATAATAGAGGCAAAACCTCAAATGAGGGAACAAAATTTCTTAGAGCCGCCAGTAGAAGATTACTCTCGGCGCGTTCCTTCTCCTGGCCTGTGTGGGAGCATCCGCGATTCGTAGGTATCGGTTTTCAGGCGAGGATGGTTATCTGGATTTCTTCAGGCCGAGCGGACAAAAGCGTCCACGGACCGTCTGGGGTGCTGGCGTTATCGTTGTCGCGAAGACTTTTCATGCTGGAGAAAGATCAGGGCAGACTACCTCCGCCTTGAGGCGATCCGCAGGGAAGTCCTTCGGATTTAGCGTCACAATGAAATCGGCCATGCCTTGCTCCGCGCACAGGCAGAAGGGCTCATCTTTGGGGTCGCGAGAAATCTCAATTGAGGAGCGCGTCTTGACCTCTTCGGCCCGTTCCCGAATCAGGTTGATGACTTTCCCCTATCAGACTTGAGCGGACGCTTGAAGGATGAAACAACCGCTATTAATCAGGCCACCGCAGGCGAAGTCGAGTTCCCGCTCACCATTGCCGTGCAAGATTCTAGGGGGAACATTTTGAAAATGAGACTGCAGCTCGAACCCTGACGCAGGCTCTATTCGTCATCGAGGTCGATCTACCCTCGCGGTGACACAGGAGGCTACCTGCGCCGCTGCCGCCGTTCGTGACTGCTCTCGGAATGGCCATTAGCGTCTAGCCAAGTCAGAAGACAGCGAATGCTGCCGCGCGCCAACGCAATACTTGAATCGGCAGCGCCGTAATAGAGATCGATCGTGTCGCCATCTGCTGCCACTGTATAGCCGCAAGGAAATACGACGTCCTGAACGTCTCCATGACGTTCGTATTCCGTCTCGGGCGCGAACATCCAAGAATCTCCTCGAATCAGGCATTTTTCCGGCTGTTCAAGATCGAAGAGAGCCAGACCCAACCGATAGATGGAACTGGAAGGCGTCCTTCGGACGCCATGGTAAATCATCAACCAGCCTCGCGAAGTTTCAATGGGTGGGGGCGACATTCCAATCTTGTTAGCATCCCACCACGCGCCACGGCGGGCCTCCAGCATGAGCTTGTGATTGCCCCAGTGCCGCAAATCGGGAGAGTAAGAGATCCAGATGTGTGCTCCGAGAGGCGTCATCGGCCGATGAATCAGTGCCCAGAATCCATTAATCCTGCGAGGTCGTCTGGCGACATGACGACGCCAAGTCTTTCATAGGTGCGGAAGTCTCTCGTAAGCGCGAGGGACACTCCCGGGCCGCCGCGCGAATACGACGTGTAGGCTATCGCATATTGATTTAGTTCCGGAACGTACGTGATGCGCGGATCTTCAATGCCCCATAATTCCTCAGGGTAACGCTCCACATCGGGCAGCAAAGTCGGCTTTTGATCGATTTGCCACCCGTCGACGCCGTTTAGCGAGCGGGCAACACACAGGTGCGAGAGCCCACGGCGATCTTCCACGCGACAGAGCAGCAAGGTTGACCCATCCGGACGCAATGTCGCGCCAGCGTTGAAGACGCTGTTCATCGAGTAGGGCCAATCTTTTCCGGTAAGGATGGGATTGGCAGGATGCCGCTGAAATAGCGTCTCGTGTTGATTCATCACCGCTTTATTACCGAAAGTTTTCTCAGCCAGAATGCTCATCACGAATTGCTCTCCGTACCTTGTTCCAACTTGCGCATTTCGAGGAGCGCCATCAAGAAAGAAAGCGTCGATTCTGCTCCCTGGTTCTCATTGGCGCGGTCCGGATGCAAGCCGTCTCGGCATCCCCCCGTGTCGGCATCGTAGAGCGCAATCTGCAGGTCGTTATCTCCCAGAAACCAATTGAAGGCAGTCCACGCTTCTTTCCGCCAGCGTCCCTTTCCCGTTGCAAGATAGGCTTGCAGACATGCGGAAACTACTGCGCAGGCTTCGACCGGTTGCTGATCGAAGCGAGCCTTTTCTGTTTTCTTCGAGTAGAAGCCGTGCGATCCGATGGGTACGAAGTGACCCCTGATTTCGCAACTCTGAATTGTTGTCAACCAACCTAACGCTTCGAGCCCCGTCGAAACCATCTCATCACTTCCGCTGCGCATTCCCGCTCGTATCAGTGCCTGCGGCAATCGAGCATTGGAACACGCAAGACCGTTCTCAAACCAATTCCAGTCAGTTGAATGGATGGCGCGGTAGGAATTGAGTAGGCGATTCGCAAGTGCATCTGCTGCGCTTAGGGCGGCCCGATCCCCGGGGAATGAGTCTAGATATTCCTGCAGTCCCAGCAAGGCGAAAGCGCAGGCCCGTGGGCTCTTGAACTCCACAGCCGCGGGAATGGCCAGCTCAAACAGACGTCCCGCAGCTCCTCTCAATCCAGCATCCTTGGATCTGCCGAGAACGGTCCCGAGGCCCCACAGTGCTCGCCCGTGGCTGTCTTCCGAGCCTTGGGGCTCCTGCCACTGGCGCTCGTAGCTCAGGGAGTTTCTAAACCTCCTGCTCGTTGGTACGAAAGCCAGCCACAGAAAAGCCAAATAGCGAGAGGCTAGGTCCAATGCGCCGGCCGGGGCACTGCTCCCAAATTCCTCGAGGAGAATTGCGACGATGAGCGCCCGGGCATTGTCATCCGTGGTGTATCCCTCCGGAGCGTGCTCCACGATTCCCGTATCGTCCGTCATCCGATGCAAATGATCCAGTTTAATGGTCGGAAGGTGGTCGAGAACCTTTTCTGTGTTTTGGGCCGAAAATGTAGCACGTGGATTCCGCAAGCGCTCGTTGTACACGCGTTCAAAGCTCCCCATGTATTGTTGCGCCACGCGATCCCAAACCATGTCCCTAGCATAGAGGTACGCACGTTTTCGCATCGCATGACGCGCGGTTCCGTTGTCCAATAGAGCTATCGTCTTATCGCCGATCGCTTGTGGATCGTCGAACGGAACAAGCACGCCGCGTTCATTGTCCAACAATTCGATCGCATGCAAATAAGGAGTGGAAATGATTGCTTTCCCGGCGCTCAAGGCATACGCCAGTGTCCCGGAAACGACTTGTCCTTTGTGCTTGTAGGGAGTGATGTAAATGTCTGCCGCACCGATCAATTCCACGAGCTCTTGGGGGCTGACGAAACAATTCCGAAAGATCACACTGGCCTCAACCCCGAGATCTCTCGCCAGTTTCTGCAGGTACGACCTATATTTGTCACCCTCATGTCGCAGGACATGCGGGTGGGTGACGCGGAAATCATGTAAACGGCATTGCTGTGACGCGACAGGATACTCGGCAGAGCTTGGATTACGTTTTCTATGCCCTTGTTTGGGGAGAGCAATCCAAACGTGAGCAAAACGTCTTTCCCTTCCGTTCCGAAAGCATCCTTATAAAAATTAGGATCGGTAAAGTGCAGATCGGGGATGCCGTGAGGAATGAGATCAATTTTGTCGGGAGAAACTAGGAACACCTCTTGCAAGATATCGGCGGATTGTCGGCTCATGACAATCAGGCGGTCCGACAAAGCTGCAATCTGCTCCATGACCATGCGTTGGTCTAGATTTGGCTCACGTAGAACTGTGTGCAGCGTCGTCACCACGGGCATCTGGAGACGCCGTAAAAGTTCGAGGATGTGGCTGCCTGCCGGGCCGCCGAAAATCTCGTACTTATGCTGCAAACAAACCAGGTCGATGTTGCCAAAATTCAGGAAGTCGGCCGCCTGTCGATAGGAATCCAACGTATCTTGGGAAAGCTCGAATCGCACTCGTGCAGGATAGCTGTAGCCTTCGGCCGTATCGTTGACGGGCAATGCCAGAAGCTCTGTAGCACGGTATTCCGCATGAATCGCGTCACACAGGTCTGTCGTGAATGTCGCAATGCCACATTTGCGAGGAAGATAGTTCCCAATTATGGCGACCCTGCTCGGCAGTATTGGCCGTGGAAGTGTCGGCATGGATCGTGAAGGTTTTTCTTCCACTACGAGGGGAGTAAGATCGATCACCTCGCGAGCGTACAAGGATTCCACTGGATCAGGATCGTACCGAACATCGCCGACGGTTTGAATGCCGTCTGGTGGGATTGTCTTGGGCAATAACATTCCTTTCCTATCTTTCCGACCGGGTTTTTGACGCAATCTTGGACGTGCGGGACAGCACCACGCTCACATCATTATTGAGCCGCGGCGTGCGGCTCACCTAGCTGGACAATACGGGCTTAAGGCTCCCACTTCCCCCCAAAAGCCGCGAGCGTTGAGTTGAGTAGGTACCTCACGATGGAGGCAAGAAAGCGTTTAGTAGGCGCCGCCCATGCCGGCGCTAGCCGCGGCCACGTGTTCTTCATCCTTTATGTCGGCGATCAGAACTTCGGTGGTTAGCATCAGCGACACAACCGAGGCAGCGTTCTGCAGAGCCAAGCGAGTGACCTTAGCCGGATCGATCACACCAGCGTTGAAGCCGAAGTTCTCGTCCTTCGACTCGCGCACGCGTTCAACCACCAGCGCGCCTTCGTGCCCGGCGTTCTGTGCAATCTGACGAATGGGTTCTTCAAGAGCACGCCTTACGATATTCACGCCAGTGGCTTCGTCATCGTACAGTTTGAGTTTTTCCAAGACTGGGATGCAGCGCAGATAAGCGGTTCCGCCTCCAGACACGATGCCTTCTTCGACAGCTGCGCGTGTGGCGTGCATGGCATCCTCAACGCGAGCCTTTTTCTCCTTCAGCTCTGTTTCGGTTGCCGCGCCCACCTTGATGACTGCGACGCCGCCGACGAGCTTTGCCAGGCGTTCCTGGAGCTTTTCCTTGTCGTAATCGGACGTCGTCTCTTCAACCTGCACACGGAGCTGCTTGATTCGGCCCTCGATCTCGCTCGCCTTGCCACCGCCCGCGACGATCGTGGTGTTATCCTTGTCGATGGTCACTTTCTTGGCCTTGCCCAGCTCCTCGATCTCGACATTCTCGAGCTTGATGCCCAGGTCCTCTGTGATGGCCTTCCCACCAGTGAGAATGGCAATGTCCTCAAGCATGGCCTTGCGGCGATCGCCAAAGCCCGGGGCTTTTACTGCCGCGCACTGCAGTGTGCCGCGCAGCTTATTCACCACCAGGGTCGCCAGGGCCTCGCCCTCAACATCCTCAGCGATGATCAGCAGCGGCTTGCTCATTTTGGCCATCTGTTCGAGCAACGGCAGCAGATCCTTCATCGAGCTGATCTTCTTCTCGTGGATCAGGATGTACACGTCCTCGAGTACGCATTCCATGCGCTCCGGGTCGGTCACAAAATAGGGCGAGAGGTAGCCCCGATCGAACTGCATGCCTTCGACCACTTCGAGGGTGGTCTCCATTGTTTTGGATTCCTCGACGGTGATGACGCCATCCTTGCCGACCTTCTTCATCGCTTCGGCGATGATGTTGCCAACCTGCTTGT
>QHYJ01000036.1:0-6172 GCA_003223255.1 Acidobacteriota bacterium
AGGACACGAACCCCAAGAAGAGCCAGTACACCATCAACGTCCTCGCCGACGACAATAGCTTTGAGAAGAAGAATCGCTCAGTAAACGAACCGATTTTCTTCTACACTGGGGGGAGCCGCTCCGCTCTGGCGCTCGTAGTCAACAAGGTAACCAAGTCCAGCGCTGCCGGCTACTTGAGCATGCCGAAGGGCACGTCGTCGACGGCCTCGGCCAGCAGCGCGACTTCTGGCCAGTAAGCCGGGCAGCCGGCGCCCGCGTCCACGAAATGCGGGGAGGATCCGGGAATCCTCCCCTTTTTCTTTTTGTTCCCAGAGAATAAAGATTGTGGCTAGAATGGCTTCGGAAGTGACTGGACACCGAGCCGTGGCTATGGGAAGCTACGGGGACGGCCCGGCAAGTTAGCCACGAAAATGGCGTTCTGAAGGGGGACAACGATGAAACTGAGACTCTCAACGGCAATTGCAGCAACGCTCTTCGCGGGAACTCTCGCAATGGCGGCAGACGGTTCTTGGACCGGCTGGATTTCCGACAGCCAGTGTGGGGTGAAGGGCGCGAACGAAAAGGCCGGCGAGTGCACGACGAAATGCGTCAAGGAACATGGCGCCAAGTACGTGTTCGTGAACGACGCCGACAAGAAAGTGTACGTAGTCGACGCGCAGGACAAAGTAGCTGAGCACGCCGGCCATCATGTGACCGTCAAGGGCTCGGTGGAAGGCGACACGCTCAAACTGACCAGCATTGAGATGGCGGCCAAGTAACAACTAGCATTTTTCTAGCTTTAGCTGGCGGGCAGGCTGAACTTCTGAGCCTGCCCGTTTTGTTTTGTCCCGCACCGCATTTCCGTTACGATGTTGCACATCTATGCCAACTGTCCTTATCCACGCGCGACAGGCTTTGACCCCTACCTCGGAAATCAGCGACGCAGGGATTTTGATTCGCGACGACGTCATCGAGGCAATCGGGCCGCGGAGCGGCATGAGCTTGCCCGCCGGGGGCGCCGAGATTGCTGCAAGGGAGAAAACAGCAATTCCCGGGTTCATTGATATTCATATTCACGGGGCGGGGGGACGGGATGTGATGGAAGGAAGCGGCGCTGCCCTGGAGATGGTCACGAGAAAGGTGGCCGAGTTCGGCACCACATCGCTTCTCGCAACCACGGTGACCGCAAACCCTGACGATACCTGCCGGGCCGCGGCGGGAATCTCCCTGTACATCACGCAGCAACACGCGGCGAAGGAATCGCGCGCGGAAGTCCTGGGCATCCACTTCGAGGGTCCGTTCATCAGCAAGGTGCGCCGGGGGGTCCATCCTGTCGAATGGATCCAGTCGCCATCAGAGGAACTGCTCAAGCGCTTTCTGCAGGCAGCGGAGGGGAACGCGCGGCTGATTACCATTGCTCCCGAAGTACTCGGCGCGGCCCCCTGCATGGAAGCGGCGCGCAAGGTGGCTATCGCCCATGGAGCGCGCAGCGCTACGCACACCTACAACGCCATGCGGCCCTTCACGCACCGTGACCCGGGAGTGGTCGGGGCCGTTCTGACGTCGGCCGAAATCAACGCGGAGTTGATCGCTGACGGCGTACACGTGGAAGAAGGCGCAATAAAGCTGCTCTTGAAGGCCAAAGGCCATGAGCGGGTGATCCTGGTGAGCGATGGCCTCTCGGCCACCGGCATGCCGGACGGAAAATACCTGCTGGGAGGTTTCGAGGTTATTGTGACCAACGGAGTCTGCCGAAACGCCGCGGGAATCCTAGCGGGCAGCACGCTGACGCTCGACCGGGCGCTCCGGAACATCGTGAACCTCGGCGTTCCTTTGGCAGATGCGGTGCGCATGCTAACGCTGAATCCAGCATCTCTACTGGGGATCGAATTCAAGAAGGGATCCCTGCGAACCGGTGCGGACGCGGACGTCTTGCTGCTCGATCAAGACTTGTGCGTGACGGACATCTGGACGCGCGGGCGGCCAGTTCATTAGCGCGTTTTGCAGTTAGCGGCGGACTACGGACTTGAGGGGATGTTGAGTTCGCAGGCCAGTTCTTCCGGATCGAAAGGGCTGCAAGCGAAATAGCGCCCGCCAACTTCCAGGGTTGGCACTTTGCGTAGGCCATTGTTGGCTTTAAGGACGATTTCTTCCGCAGTCTCATCTTCTTCGATGTTCACTTCGCGATAAGCGACGCCTCGTTCTCTCAGGAAAGCCTTCGTGTAACGGCAATCCGGGCACCAGGTCGTCGTATAAATGGTAATCGGCTCCATAGCTCTATGCACAACCAGATTAGATTAGATGAATCGCGCAGGTATCCGGTCACCGAAATGGGTGGGCGTTTCCGTGAAGAGCAAGAGTTTAATGGGAATTCGCAGGCACTCCGCGGTACTTGCGCACAACCTGAATGCGAATGAGAGCGCGTTGGAGAGCCACACCGGCGCGGTCCCAGTCAATGTTGGGATCGTGGGCAGCGAGCCGTTTTTCTGCTCGTGCTTTTGCAGCTTCCGCGCGCTCCAGATCGATTTCGGCAGCCAGTTCGGCGGTTTCCGCGAGGACGGTAATGCGGTCCGGCAAAACTTCCGCGAAGCCACGAACCACTGAAAGCGGCTCCGTTTGCGTCTCGCCCCGGGAGGTTAATTCGCCGATGCCCAACTCGGTCATCAACGGCGCGTGGCCCGGCAAGACGCCGAGGTAGCCATTTGCACCCGGCAAAGTCGTTTCCCGAGCGCGCGTCCGCACTAACTGCCGCGTCGGCGTGACAATTACCAGTTCCATGAATTCGGGAAGCATTTTCCTTACACACCCGCCTTCATCTTCTCCGCCTTTTGCAAGGCTTCTTCGATCGTGCCCACCATGTAGAACGCCTGCTCCGGAATGTCGTCGTACTTGCCTTCGACAATTTCCTTGAAGCTGCGCACGGTATCTTCGATCTTGACGTACTTGCCTTCGAGGCCCGTGAATTGCGCAGCCACGAACATCGGTTGCGACAGAAACTTTTCGATCTTGCGCGCGCGCGCCACGGTGCGCTTGTCCTCGTCGGAAAGCTCCTCGATGCCGAGAATGGCGATAATATCCTGCAAATCCTTGTAGCGCTGCAGAATCGACTTCACTGCGCGGGCCACCGTGTAATGTTCCTGTCCGACGATGCGCGGGTCCAGGATGCGCGAGAAGCTGGCCAACGGGTCGACCGCAGGATAAATCCCGCGCTCGACAATCTGCCGGCTCAAGTTCGTGGAAGCATCCAGGTGCGTAAACGTCGCGGCAGGCGCCGGATCCGTGTAGTCGTCGGCGGGCACATAAATCGCCTGCACCGAAGTGATCGATCCGGTTTTAGTCGAAGTGATGCGTTCCTGCAATTCGCCGATTTCGGTGTTGAGGTTCGGCTGATAGCCCACGGCCGAAGGCATGCGCCCGAGCAGCGCGGATACTTCTGAGCCCGCCTGCACAAACCGGAAAATGTTATCGATGAACAGCAACACGTCGAGATGTTCCTGATCGCGGAAATATTCCGCTACCGTCAGACCTGTCAGGCCGACGCGCAAGCGTGCCCCCGGTGGCTCGGTCATCTGCCCGTAAATCAGCGCCGCGCGTGACTTCTCCGAGTTGCCTGGCACGACCACGCCGGATTCCTGGAATTCCAGCCACAAGTCGTTTCCTTCGCGCGTACGCTCGCCCACGCCCGAGAACACAGAAACGCCGCCATGTTGCATGGCGACGTTGTGAATCAATTCCTGAATGAGAACGGTCTTGCCGACGCCTGCGCCGCCGAACAGGCCGATCTTCCCGCCCTTCAAGAACGGCTGAATCAGGTCCACTACCTTGATGCCTGTCTCAAACATTTCCAGCGTTGTGGATTGCTGGTCCAGCAGCGGCGCCGGCCGGTGGATTTCGTATCGCGTCTTGCTGGTTAGGGGGCCGATCTGATCCACCGGTTTGCCCAGGACGTTCATCACGCGCCCGAGCGTCTCGCGTCCCACCGGGACGCTGATGCCTTCGCCGAGGTCGTAAGCCTTCATCCCTCGCACGAGGCCCTCCGTAGGCTCCATCGCCACGGCGCGCACGCGTCCTTCTCCCAGGTGCTGCTGGACTTCCGCGGTCACATCAAGGGGCTCGGGAACGTTATAGCCGTCGCTGGTAATGCGAACCGCGTTGTAGATCGCGGGCAAGTGTCCGCCCTCGAATTGCAAGTCGAGCACTGGCCCGATGATCTGTACGATCTGTCCCACGGCTGCGTATTTTTCGGCCATGCCTTCTCCTAAGCAGTACTCGATGCACCGCTCACAATCTCAATAATCTCCTTAGTGATGGCCGCCTGGCGCACTTTGTTCATATGCAGCGTCAGCGCCTCGATCACGTCACCCGCATTTTTCGTGGCCGATTCCATGGCGGTCATGCGCGCTGCGTGTTCCGCTGCGGAAGACTCCAGCATCGCGCGCTGAACCTGCGATTCCACATAACGCGGCAAGAGTCTGTCGAGCAACAGCTCCGCGGGCTGCTCGTAAATGTAATCCACCTGCGAATCTGCCCGTCCCTCAATGCCTTCCTGCACCTGTTCAGGGTCGACCGGAAGCAGTTTCTCTACAGTGAGGTTGGCCGACATCACCGTCTTAAATTCGCTGAAAATAATGTAGACCGAATCGATTTGAGCTTTGGCGTACAAATCAGTCACCAGGTTCGAAATCTCCCGCACCGTCCCGAATTCCACCCGCGCCAGCACATTGATGTATTCCGCAATGAGGTTGAAGCCGGCCTTCCGGAGAGCGTCGCGGCCCTTTTTGCCGACGGGAATGACGGAGAGCTTCCTGTCCTTGTTCGCACGGAAGAATTCATTCGCCCTGCGCAGAAGGTTGGTATTGAACGCGCCTGCCAGCCCGCGCTCTCCGGTCAACACCAGCGCGAGAACCTTTTCCTCCGGTCGGCGCTCCAGCAGCGGATGCTGCGGTTCCGCGATTCGGCTGATCGTCGAACGCAGCACGCGGATCAATTCCTTTGCGTACGGTCGCGCCGCCAGTGCCGCTTCCTGCGCCCGCCGCAGCCGCGCCGCCGCCACGAACTTCATGGCGCGCGTAATCTGCTGAGTGTTCTTCACCGAGCGGATGCGGCGCCGGAAATCGAGAAGGGTGGGCATCGTGTTTCGTCAGTCAAAATCCTTAATTTGCGGCCCCCGCAGCTGCCACCGTGAAGCGCTCCTTGAAAGCATCGACGGCCTTCTTGATTTCTGCCTTGATGCTGTCGTCGAGTGCTTTCTTGGCCGCGATATTTTTTAGCAGGGAGGGGTAATTCGTCTCTGTAAATTGCAAAAACTCGCGTTCGAACCGCCGGACTTCCGGCACCGGCAACGTGTCGAGGGCGCCGCTAGTGCCCACCTGGACGATCAGCACCTGCTTCTCCGCCGGGAGCGGCACAAATTGATCCTGTTTCAAAATCTCCGTCAGCCGCTGCCCTCGCGCGAGCTGTCCCTGCGTGAGTTTGTCGAGTTGGTCCGCGCCGAATTGCGCGAACGCCGCCAGGTCACGGTACTGCGCCATGTCCAGCCGCAAGGAACCTGCCACTTGTCGCATGGCCTTGATCTGCGCATTGCCACCCACGCGGCTCACGCTGATGCCCACGTTGATCGCAGGGCGAAGGCCCGCATTGAACAAATCCGCCTCCAGATAAATCTGCCCATCGGTAATTGAAATCACGTTCGTGGGAATGTAAGCCGACACGTCGCCGGCCTGGGTTTCAATCACGGGCAAAGCGGTCAGCGAGCCGCCGCCCAGTTTGTCGCTCATTTTTGCGGCTCGCTCCAGCAAGCGCGAATGCAGATAGAACACGTCGCCGGGAAATGCTTCACGCCCTGGCGGGCGGCGCAGCAGCAAAGAAATTTCGCGGTACGCCTGCGCGTGCTTGGAAAGATCATCGTAAAACGCCACGGCGTGCCGCTTGTTATCGCGGAAATATTCGCCCATCGCGCACGCGGCATACGGCGCGATGTATTGCAGCGAAGCGGGCTCCGCCGCCGAGGATGCCACCACAATCGTGTAGTCCATCGCGCCCGCATCGGAGAGGATCTTCACCACCTGCGCGATCGTTGAGCGTTTCTGCCCGATGCCGCAGTAAATGCAAATGACGTCGCCGCCCTTTTGGTTGATGATGGTGTCGAGGATTACCGCAGTCTTCCCGGTTTGGCGGTCACCGATGATCAACT
>QHYJ01000036.1:6204-58387 GCA_003223255.1 Acidobacteriota bacterium
CCGGGAGCGAGGCGCTCTAGCGGATTGCGCAGCTTGGTGACGATCGGTCCCTTGCCGTCCAGCGGCTGTCCCAGCGGATTCACCACGCGTCCGACCAGCGCATCACCCACCGGAACGGACATAATCGCGTTCGTGCGCTTTACGACGTCGCCTTCTTTCAGCTCGGTCGTTTCGCCGAGCAGCACCACGCCGACTTGTTCTTCTTCGAGGTTCAGTGCGATCCCATACACGTCGTGTGGAAACGCCAGCATCTCGCCGGCCATCACTTTTTCCAGGCCGTGCACGCGCGCAATGCCGTCGCCAACGCTAATAATCGCGCCCACTTCGTCCACCGCAACGGCCTGCTCGTAATTCTCAATCTGCTCTCGCAGAATCTTGCTGATTTCGTCTGCCTTGATATTCGCCATGCCTGCTCCGTCGCTTTCCCGAGGGCTTTCTCACCACACCGAAACTCCTGCTCCTAAAATCTTTCTCACTCCGACGCCAGCCGCGCGCGCATTTCGTTGAGGCGGCTCCGCAACGAACCATCGTAAATCGTGTCGCCAATCCGCACCACCGCGCCACCCAGAAGCGCAGGATTAAGCGAATACGTCGGCTCGATTTTTTTCCCCGTCAGCCGCGAAAGCGTCGCTGCCAACTCCTTCTTCTGCGCTGCGCTCAATTCCACCGCCGAAGAAATTTCCGCCTCCGCCACGCCCTGCCTCTGCCGCAACACTTGCTGAAACGCGGCAATGATTTCCGGAATCAGCTGCGTGCGCCGGTGGTCGGCAATCACGAACAGGAAATTGCGGATAATCTTGCTTGCCCCTAGCCGCCCGATGACCTTTTCGATCACCGCATGCTTTGCTTCTACGCTTACTGCGGGGCTCACGAGAAACGTGCGCAATTCTGCGGATTGCGCGTACGCTGCGCCAAAACTTTCCAGTTGCTTGGCCGCAGGCTCGGCCGCACCCTGCTCCAGCGCGATGTCCGCCAGTGCGTTTGCGTATTGGAGGCTCGCGGACTTCAATTGGGCATCCCTTCCAGGCTTTTCACAAAATTGCTGATCAATCCCGCCTGCGCTTGCGCGGTCAGCTGCTCAGCCAGCAGCGACTCGGCGCCTTCCACGGCCAGCTTTGCCGCCAGCGCCTTCAACTCCAGCCGCGCCGCGCGCTCCGCCGCTTCGATTTCCGCTTTCGCGGCTGCCGCGACTTTTTCCATGTCCGAGCGCGTTGCCGTTCGAATCCGCTCAACTTCCGCCGCGGCTTCGCGCTCGGCAAAAGCGCGCAGTTCCGCGACTTCTTTTTCCAAATTCGCGAGCTTCGTTTCCGCTTCGCGCAGTTGCGCGTCGGCAGCGGCTTTCGCGCTGCCTGCTTTGGTGATCGCGGAGCCGATGGCTTCCGCGCGCCCGCAGAAGAATCGCGGTGCTTTCTTCGAGCACACCCACAGAAGCGCGCCGGCCACGATCGCGAAATTAACCCACGTGAAAATTTCCTTCGCCGTTTCCACGTCCCCCGCGCCGCCCTCTTCTGCGGCATGCGCGCTCAGAGTTAAGAAAAGCGCCGCAATCACGGCGCTGGCAAGGGCCGATAGGATACGCCGCGCCCTCATCGAGCCTCTCTTGCGGGCGTGCCCGGATGCGGCGGCGTTGATAAGAATCGCCGCGCAATTTCAGCGGCAAGCTGTGCCGCCGACGATTCCATTTCGCGCCGTGCCGACGCAAGCTCCTTGGCCACGCGTTCTTTTGCCGCACCGACTTCCCCGGAAGCTTTGCTTCGCGCTTCCTTCAACTGCGCTGCGCGCTCGTCGAGGAGTTTTTTTCGCGCAACTTCTTGCTCCGCGTAGACCTTGCCGCGAGCCTGCTTCAGAGCCTCCTGGTATTGCTTGACCTTTTCCGCGGCGGCCGCCTGCGCGGCTTCCGCGGCCTTCTGCGCGCCCGCGGTGCGCGCCTCGCGCTCGGCCATCACTTTCAGCAGCGGGGCGAAGAAAAGCGACCGTAACATGAAGTAAAAAAAGAGGATAATCGGGACTGTGGGCGCAGCCCCAAGGAACAGTTCGCCAAGTTGGTGACCGAGAGAAGGCATCGAATTGTCGCGCCTAAATTTCCGTCGCCTCTGACCCGGATCCGCGCGGGGCAGATAGGATGGCAGCCGCGCCTCGCTCCACCCCGAAGGAGCGTACGGTGGGCTTCAAGCCGCCGCTTCGAAATGTAGTTTATAACATCCGTCGCGCCTCCCGTCAACGCAGCCCCGACGCCGATCGCGTAGTTGTTGGGTGGCCGAATCGCAGAACTAATAGAGGCTCGAGGAATGACGCCTGAGCAGTAGCCGCTCGCCGCGCATGTCCTCGCCGCGCAGTTCCCGCAGCGCATAGGTCGCGAATTCTGCAGTCACGCGCTTGCGCCAGGTCATGTCGAAATCGGTGTTGTCCAGCGGCTTGGCAATGCGCGCGGCGAGGGTTGCTGCTTCCGCGATCGAATCCTGACTCAAGGGGCGTCCCCTAAGGGACTTTGAAGCTTCTGCAGCCAAAAGCGGCAGGCACGCCACAGAGCCCACCACAATGCGAGCGTCCTCGACTACGCCATTCGCGGATATTCTCGCCGCTGCGGCGACCGACAAAACCGGAAAATCGAAAGAGCCGCGGCGGCGCAGCTTCCAGTACGTGCTCTTCCAGCCATGCGAAGAATCCAGGATCACTTGAGTGAGCAGCTCATTCGGCTGCCGCTTGATGTAGTGGATTCCGTCATTTTGATAAAGTTCGGTGAGCGGAACTTCCCGCTCCCCCGAACGCGAAGCCAAGCGAACGCGTGCGCCAAGAGCCATCAACGCCGGCGCGGTATCTGTCGAAGAGACGGCCATGCATTTTGGGCTGCCCGGAGCGACCCAGCAGGTATCGCCATCTTTTTTCAGACAAAAGCCAATGGATTTTCGCCACTCGTAGTTTTGGTCGTAATAATTACAACGCGTGTCAAGACAGAGATTTCCGCCGAGCGTCGCCATATTGCGGATTTGTGGCGTGGCGACACAGGAAGCGGCTTGCGCAAGCGCCGTCAGACCGTTTCGAAAACACGGGTCGGCTGCGATTTCAGAGAGTGTGGTGCAGGCGCCCAGGCGTGTGCCCGCATCACTGAGGTCGATCTGATGCAATTCCGGAATGCGATTCAGGCTCATCAAAGTCTTGGGGACCTGCTGCCGGCGCTTCATGTTTGGCAGCAGATCCGTGCCACCAGCGAGAGGCATCGCCTGGGAACCTTCGCCGTCCAGAATGCGCGCGGCCTCCGCAAGGGTCTGAGGAGCGCGAAACTCGAATAATGGCAGGCGCATCATGGCGCAAGTACCTTTTCTTTCATGGCGCGCGGCTTCTCGCGATGCACATCGTTTATCGCGTTGCCGTCGCCGCCTTCCCACGGTGGTGGAACGCGCAGAGCCTCCGGCCAATGCACATGCGGAAAATGATCGGGCCCATAGCGCGGGTTGCGGCCTGCTTTTTTCTCCGCGAGCGCCTTCATGATTTTATCCGGGGTGATAGGCACTTCGTCGATGCGCACGCCCACCGCGTCATAAACCGCGTTGGCGACTGCCGGCATGATGGGCAGCAGAGGGCCCTGCCCTACTTCCTTCGCGCCGAAAGGACCGCGCGGATCGGGATCTTCAACCAGCTCCGTGACCACTTCCGGCATGTCCAGCGAGGTCGGGCTCTTGTATTCGAGAAGCGACGGGAACTTGTGCACCAGCGCATGCGAAAGGCGCTTCGGTAAACGGCGGAACTCCTGCTCTTCCATCAGCGCTTCGCCGAGCCCCATATACACACTGCCCTCCACTTGGCCTCGCACCAGCGTCGGGTTGAGCGCCCGACCGATGTCATGGGCAATCCACACCTTGGGGACGTGCACCCAGCCGGTCGCGGAATGCACTTCGACTTCGACAACAGCCGCCGAATAGGAATAGGTCGGCGACGGTCCTACGCCGCCGCCTTTGTAGAGAGCGGGCGATTTCGGCGGAGTGTACGAGCCGACCGTGCCGATGGTTCCGAAGCGCGCTTCTGCGAGGCTAATCGCTTCCGCGAAACTGACTCCTTTCTCCGGCGCGGCGGAATCGAATATGCGCTTGTCGGCAAAACGCAGTCTCTCTTTCGGCAAATCCAATTTCAACGCAACGGCTTCGGCAAGCAGCGCTTTTCCGCGTTCCGCCGCCTGCAGTGCGGCATTTCCTGCCATCAACGTCACGCGGCTGGAATAGGAGCCCAAATCCACGGGACCAAGATCCGTGTCGCCAGTGAACAAGCGTACATCAAACGGGTCGATGCCAAGAACTTCGGCAACGATGCTCGCCAAAACGTCGTCAGAGCCTTGGCCGATTTCTGTCGCGCCGCAGAAAATGCTCACTCCGCCGCCGCGATCGAATTTCAGTTGCACGCCGGAGTGCGGCATCTTGTTCCAGTAAATGGGCAATCCAGCTCCCGTTAGATAAGCCGAGCAAGCGATTCCCACGCCGCGCCCTTCGGGAAGCTTGCGGAATTTGTTCTTCCAGTCGGAAGCTTTCACAACCCGGCGGATGCACTCGGTGAGATTCACCGTGCCCAGCCTCAAGAAATTGGCGGTCACCGTGTTTGGAGCTTCTACAATTCGCAAGCGCAAGTCCCCAGGATCAAGCTGGAGTTTTTCGGCGATCTTGTCGAGCTGCACTTCCTGCCCGAACCGTGGTTGCGGCGTGCCGTGCCCGCGCTTCGGGCCGCACGGCGGCTTGTTGGTGAATGTGCGGCAGCCCTCGTAGCGATACCGTGGAATGTGGTACGTCGTTGTCTGAAGCGCGCCCGCATAATAAGTGCTCGCCACTCCGTACGAACCATACGCGCCGCCGTCGATCAGCGTTTGCAGGTGTACGCCGGTAATCGTGCCGTTTTTCTTAACCCCGGTTTTGAATTTCATCAGCACCGGATGGCGACCGCGGTGGCAATAGAAAACTTCTTCGCGCGTGAGGCAGATTTTGACCGGGCGATCGAGCAGCAGCGCGGCTTTCGCAACCACAATCTCGTGATTGAACGGATCGCTCTTGCCCCCAAACCCGCCGCCATTCGGCGTGGCAATTACGCGAATGTGCGCGGGCGGCATTTCGAGCACTTTCGCCAAGGCGCGATGCAGATAGTGCGGCGTTTGCGTGCTCGACCAAATCGTCAGCTTGCCGTCGGGATCCTTGATCGCCACCGAGGCGTGCTGCTCGATGGGAAGATGCGTGTTGCCCTGATAAAAGAAAGTGTCCTCGAAGATCTCATCCGCTTCGGCAAATCCTTGTTCCACGTTTCCAAATTCCAGTGCTACTTGCTTGTGAATGTTGCCTTCCTCGCCGTATTCGTGGATGCGTGGCTCGGGAGTCGCCAGCGCTTCTTTGGGATTGGAGATGGTCGGAAGAATTTCGTAGTCCACGTCGATCAAATCCAGAGCTTCGCACGCCGTCAATTCTTCCCTGGCCACGACTGCGGCAACCGGATCACCCACATGCCGCACGTGATCGACGCAAAGGGCCTGCTCGTCCTGACTGACAGGCAAGATGCCGTACTGAATCGGGAGGTCCTTTCCGGTGAGCATCAAATAGACGCCCGGGTGTGCCAGCGCGCGCAAAGCATCGATTTTCCGGATACGTGCGTGAGGATGCGGCGAGCGCAGAAGTTTGCAATGCGCAATGCGGGGCAGGAAGATGTCGTCGGCAAAGCGCGTCTGCCCGGTCACTTTTGCGCGGCCGTCGACGCGTCGGCGCGGCACGCCGATGACCCGCAATCCTTCGCGATTCGAGAGGGAATCCGTGACGGGTGATTTAGACTTTTCTTCTGGATCTGACATCTAGCCTCTCAGCGCGCGCTCTCACGCAGCACGGCTCCGAAATCTCAGCAACACGTTGAAAAGCGCATTTGGTTGTCATCTCGAGCGAAGCACGCTCTTTGCGCTCCGGACGTTTTTGCGGAGCGAGGGATGTGCTTTTCGCAAAGCTCAAGGCAAAGCAGATTCCTAATCGAGACGACCGCCTTGCAACTCGACAAGCGCTCAGGGCGCGCCCTCCTCTTTTTCTGCCATCCTGACCATAGCCGCTTCCACAGCTTCGAAGATCTGCAGATATCCCGTGCAGCGGCAAAGATTCCCCGAGAGCGCTTCCCGAATTTGATCCCGCGACGGATGCGGATTCGCATCGAGCAACGCTTTGGCCGTCACTAAAATACCCGGCGTGCAGTAGCCGCATTGCGCCGCACCGAGGTCCGCGAAGGTGTCTTGCAGCGGATGGAGTCGTCCATCGACGGAAAGCCCCTCGACAGTCAGGACTTGTCGTCCGCGGCATTCGAGTGCTAGCACGAGGCAGGAGAGCACCGGCTTGCCATCCAAAAGAACCGCACAGGCGCCACATTCTCCCAACTCACAACCATGCTTCGTCCCGGTGTGGCCGAGATCCTCGCGCAAGACTTCCAGGAGCGTCTTATACGGCGCGAAAGAAACGTCAACTTCTTCGCCATTCAGCGCGAACCGGATCTGTGCCGTCTTTTGTGATTCAATCGGAAGCGTCGCCACTTGTCATCACCCTTCGAACGGCTATCCAACGGTCACACGTTTTCCTGCGTCTTCGGTAACCTGTCTGCGTACGACCAGCGGCGTTTTTCTTCCGCTGGCTAACCGCCCGAGAGAGTCTGCCGTCGCCAGCAAGCCGCGAATTAGATATTCCGCCAATTTTTCCGCAATTTCTTCAGCCCTCATTGGCCCATCCGGGCGAAACCACTGCACGCTCCAATTCAGCGCCCCAAGCATCGCCCGCGCAACCAGCGCCGCATCTCCGGAGACGAATTCACCGGTCCGCATCCCCGAGGCAATCAGATTCCGTACGCCCAGTTCATAGCGGTCGCGTTTGGCAACCAGGTAACGTTGCTGCCGCAGTGGCAAAGCATTCGTCAACAGATGCGCGGCCGAACCCTCGACTTCGTCGAGCAAGCAGCGCAAATGAGAAACGATCACTTGCCGCAATCTGGCAGCGGCGCTGGTCTTCGCGCAGCGCACCTTCTCCAGCGCCGCGATCAGGCGATCCAACGAACTGTCCTGGCAGAAAAAGAGAATCTCACTTTTGCCCTGGAAGTAGTTGTACAGGTTGGCGGGGGAGACTTGCGCGGCCTCCGCAATATCACGCATGCCCGTCTCCACAATGCCGCGAGAACGGAATTGCCGCCCCGCCGCGCGCAAGATTTCCAGGCGCCGAGCCTGATAACGGCGACGCTGGCGCCCGTTACGTGAGGTCCCGGACTGTTGTTCGGATGCCACTTTCTTCTCGGGGGAAGAGTCTTTTCCCTTAAGCTGCCCCCTATCGAAAGTGTCTTCCTTTTTCTTGCTTGTGTCAATGCGTTCTGAACATCTGTTCAGAATACGAACACCTGTTCACTTCGAGTGCAAAAAATGGCCTTTGTGCACGACCGACGGGAATACACGTTGCCCGGGAGGTTACAAACGTCTGTCCAGCCGCTGGAAGCGGCGCGCCTTCATTTCGAATCGCGCCAGCGCCCCGGGTTGCGCCACAGTAACGGTGGGCCGCAGCGAAAGCGCCCGATAGATAGCCTGTTCTACGTGCAAGCGCACTTGCTCTCGATCATTGCCAGAAGTCACTTCGATCTGTACTTCGAGATCATGCATTGCCTCCACCGTTTTCACCATGATTTGAAATTCGTCGACCGCCGGGAACTGACGAATGACATTTTCGATGGCCGTGGGATAAACATTCACGCCGCGAATCGTCACCATATCGTCGCTGCGGCCAAGCAACCCGCCATCAAAGCGCGCCAAGGTGCGCCCACAAGCGCATGGGCTTAGGTTCAACTTAACCAGATCGCCGGTGCGATAGCGAATTACGGGAAATCCGGGCCGCCCCAGGTTGGTGATCACCAACTCTCCGGTTTCGCCCGGTTCCATTTCTTTGCCTGTCTGAGGATCAATCACTTCGGGGATGAACTCGCTTTCGATGACATGAATCCCCTTGGGCTGCCGTTCGCATTCGAAACTGTATGCGCCCACTTCGGAAGCGCCGGCGTGATCGAAACACTTCGCATTCCACTCCGATTCGATTCGCGCTTTGGTTTGCGCGACGTTCGCTCCGGGCTCCCCAGCATGGATGAGCGTGCGGAGGGGGATGGATCGCAGGTCAAACTTTTGCTCGCGCGCAATTTGCGCTAGCCGCAGCGCGTAAGTCGGCGTGCAGCAGACCACCGTTGCTCCGAGATCGCGCATCATGTGGAGCCGTTGCAACGAATCCCATCCACCGCCGGGAATCATCATCGCCCCCAGCTGTCTCGCTCCTTCCACGGCGGCCCAGAACCCAATGAAGGGGCCAAACGAGAACGGCAGAAATACCCTATCGTTTTTCGTAACTCCCGCTCCGCGCAGCACGTGTCCCCAGCATCTCCCCCACCACTCCCAACTCTCCGGGGTGTCCACCACGCGCAAAGGAGCGCCTGTGGTTCCGGAGGTCTGATGCACGCGTGAGTAGGCTTCCGGCGGAAAAGTCGCATTCGTTCCGAAGGGCGGCGCTTCCTCCTGGGCGCGCACTAACTCGGATTTTTCCGTGTACGGGAGTTTGCGCAGGTCGGACAGTGCCTTTATGTTTTCGGGAACGATGCCCGCATCTCGCCATTTCTTTGTATAGAAACGGTTGTAGCCGCAGACCACGCGGAGCAATTCGTGCAGTTTTTGCCACTGCACCTCGCGCCGTTGCTCGCGCGACGCTCTCTCCATCGGCTGGTCGCAGGTCATCATGGCCTATGCAAATCTTACGGTCTTCCGAGTCGTATGATTTAGACTAGCAAAGCAGGCTCGATCCGTTTCACTTCGGGAACAGCCGCGCCGCATTGTCGTACAGGATTTTTCGCTTCGCTGCTTCTCCAATCGGCAGCGCCTTGAATTTCTCGATGTTCCCTTTGATCTCGGGGACGCCGGGTCCTGGCCAGTCCATACCCCACAAAACTTTATCCGCAACATCCTCGATGCGCGGAAAATATTCCAGCAATTTTTGCGGCGGGATGCCGGAAATGTCCATGTACATATTCTTGTGGCGGCGCACGAGAAAAAATGCTTCATTCATCCACAGCGGCCTTCCTCCGTGCGCGAGGATGACCACAAGATTCGGGTAATCGACGCCGAGGTCGTCGCAAAGCAGCGGCTGTGCGTGCAAATTTCGCGCTCCGGGGAAAATAGAAGTTCCGGTGTGGATCATAATTGGCAGCCCATTCGCTTGCGCACGCTCGTAGATGACGGCGAGGCCGCGATTTCCATCCAAGTAGGCGTTGGGCGAGAGCACTTGATGCGAAGGGTGCATCTTGATGGCGCGAATGCCGAGTTTGGCAAGGCGGTCCACTTCCGTGCCGGGATCGGGCACGGTTCCAGGAAGAACGCCTCCGAACGCAATGAGCCGGTCCGGCGCCACGCTGCAGTACTTTGCGCTCCAGTCATTCACTTCGGGTGTGAAGCCGATAATCTTCGGCGCGACGTAGTTGATCAGTCCCGCGCGTTCGATTCCCAAAGTGTCGAGAAATGCCAGGAACGCTTTTGAATCCGTGCTATAGCGTTCGACATCCGGATAGTCTCGGCGGCCTTTTTTGATCAGCTCCAGGGCAAACGGCTTCATCATGTGATAGGGCATGATGTGGATGTGGATGTCGATGATCGGTTGCACAGGACTCCACCGCTGAGCCGGAGAACTTCGTATTTTCGCGCCTATCAGTTGAAACGAACGTATTCGAAATTCAGCCGCTTATTGTTGATGCCACGCAGAGGCGGCGCAATCCAATTCGCGAACTTCCCTGGCTCGGTCACGCGACCGGTCATGAGAGATTGCACGAAGCCATAGTCTTTTGGGCCAGGCAGCCATTCGAATTCGTGCTGCTTCCAGGCTTCTTCGGTCAGCACTTCGCCTTCGGGGCTAATGAAGTGGCCGGCGAAGTTCCCGATCGCGCGATGAAAGCCTTTGTGGGGCAAGCTCAGGCGAAAAGCGATCCCAGTTTCATCGATGACGCGCTGCCAGCGGCTAACGCCGTCCGCGATCTCATCGATGTAGTCGTCGCGCAGCCGTTCATTCAGTGCCGTCAATGCCGGAACCTTCTTGGTCACGATTTTCCCGCCTAGGACTTCGGAGACCGGATAAGACGCATCGATAAGCACGTGATCGTCATCGAGCTTCGTTTCGCGGAAGCGGCCTTTCAATCCGCTGGTGAAGTAATTCGCAGCGTTTGAGGAAACATCGGAACCGTAAAGGTCGAGCGTCACGCTGTAGTGGAAATTCAAGTACTTCTGAATTGTTTGCAGGTCGATGACTCCGAGCGCCCGCACCTCGGATGGATCTTCGACTTTGTTTTCTTTCATCACCTCGCAGGTTCGCTGAATAATCCGCCCTACGCCTGTCTCGCCCACGAACATGTGGTGGGCTTCCTCGGTCAGCATGAAGCGGCAGGTGCGGGCAAGGGGATCAAAGCCGGATTCCGCGAGCGCGCAAAGCTGGAATTTTCCATCACGATCGGTAAAGAACGTGAACATGTAAAACGCCAGCCAGTCCGGCGTCGGCTCATTGAACGCGCCCAGAATGCGCGGATTGTCGGTATCGCCGGAGCGGCGCGCCAGCAAAGCTTCGGCTTCTTCGCGGCCATCGCGCCCGAAGTAGCGATGCAGCAGGTAGACCATAGCCCACAGATGGCGGCCTTCCTCCACATTCACCTGAAAAATGTTGCGCAGGTCATACAACGACGGACAGGAAAGTCCCAGCATCTTCTGCTGCTCCACCGAAGCCGGCTCCGTATCGCCTTGCGTCACGATGATGCGGCGCAGTGTCGAGCGGTATTCGCCAGGCACTTCTTGCCACGCCGGCTGGCCCTTGTGCGTGCCAAAATTCACTTGCCGTTGCTCATCGCGCGGCTGCAGGAAAATTCCCCAGCGATATTCCGGCATCTTGACGTAATCGAAATGCGCCCAGCCGTCAGGCTCCACGCTGACCGCTGTACGCAGGTACACATCGTAGTTGCGGCTCTCGGTGGGCCCCATGTCGTACCACCAGCCGAGAAACGCGGGCTGCCAATGCTCCAGCGCGCGCTGCAAGACGCGATCTCGTCCCAAATCCACGTTGTTTGGGATTTTTTCCGTGTAATTGATCATGACTGCCCCTCAGTTCTCTCCGAAATCCTTCGATTAGACTTTTTCCCAGTCGAATTTCACCGGCGCGCCCGTGCCATACACCTTTAACGCCCCACTTTGGCCAACGGCGTTCGGGCGGATGAAGATCCAGTTTTGCCAGGCGGAAAGCCGTCCGAAGATGCGCGTTTCCGGTGTTTCGCTGGGCCCGAACCGCAAGTTCGCCTCGAGGCCGGTAAGCGCATCCGGGGATTGCGCCGCGCGCGATTCAAGGGCCTGGCGAATTTCGTCCTCCCAATCGAGGTCATCGGGCGCAGAGGTGACGAGCCCGGCTTCGAGCGCTTCGCGCGCGGAAAGTTTCTTGCCAATCTGCTGATGAAGCGACTCGATGGTGCTTTTGTCCCCGTAGAAACGCGCGGCCAGCCGCGAAAGGCGATTCACCATCGGCAGCGGCCCGAAGTTCATTTCCGACAGCGTCATCGTGGCTACGCTGTCGACTTCTTCGGTGTCCCGAATATAAATGCGGTCCGCCGCCAGGGCCAGCTCGACCAACGTACCCGCGAAACAAGAGCCCGACTCGGTGATGGCATAAATCGAGCGCGACGTCACTTCCAGCCGCGCGAAGGTTCGCCGCATCATTCCCAGCACTTCGCGCACGAACCAATTGTCCTGATGACTTAGGAGAAACTTATCCAGGGCAAGAACGGCATCCGGATTCCCGGCCGTTTTCATGACCCACAGGCCCAATTCCAGTTCGTTGGTCCGAAGGCTGAGGATGGCGTCATCGAGTTCGCGCGCCATTTGTAGCGGCCACCAATTCGCTGCTGCCGCAAGAGCCTTCTCGACGGTTTGTTCGCCAACCGATTCCGGCGCTCTCACCGTAATAGTCGCGGTGCGCGCTGCCCGGTTGAACTGCACATCCAAATATTCGTAATGCAGGCCTGAGTCGTCCGACACTTTCTTCAATGGCGTCAGCGATATCCCCTTTGCCCCCACGGGCCGATCGGACAATTCGGCCAGCTTTAGCGCGCGCTGCTTGACGTGTTCCGCAAACTGCTGCGGCTTGACGATCTCATCCACAAGGCGCCAATCCTTTGCTCGCTGCCCCCGTACACCGTCCTGGCTGGTGCAAAACGTATCGGCAAGGTCTTTGCGGACTTTTCTCTTGTCGGTGAGGCGCGTCAGCCCGCCGGTTCCGGGGAGGACGCCGAGCAGAGGAAGCTCGGGCAGGCTTACGGCGGACGAGCGGTCGTCGACCAGGATAATTTCGTCGCAGGCCAGTGCCAGCTCGTACCCGCCGCCCGCGGTCGTTCCGTTGCAGGCGGCAAGAAACTTCAGCCCCGAATTCCGGCTCGAATCCTCGATGCCAATCCGCGTTTCATTGGTGAATTTGCAGAAATTCACTTTCCAGGCATGCGAGGAGAGCCCCAGCATGTAAATGTTGGCGCCAGAGCAAAAAATGCGGTTCTTCGCACTGGCAAAAACGACGCAGCGAACCTCAGGATGCTCAAATCGAATGCGCTGCAAGGCGTCCTGGAGTTCGATGTCCACGCCCAGGTCGTAAGAATTGAGTTTCAGCTTGTAGCCAGGACGAATTCCGCCATCTTCCGCCACGTCCATGGTGAGCGTCGCCACCGGGCCATCGAAAGAAAGCCGCCAATGCTTGTAGCGCGAAGGCTCGGTCTGATAGTCCACTGCCGCTGGTCTCGTCTTCACCTCTTGAGTCACCGCTGCGTCCACGCCATCCTCCTATTGCAAATTCGCTTGTAGCGTCGCCTTCAATTTCGCAAAGCTCTCCTCCACCGAACTTCCGGAAGTGTCCAAAACCAGGTCCGCTTTCCGGTAAAGCGGCTCGCGGGCTTCCAATATCCGCCGCAAATCTTCCATCGCCTGATCGTTTGCCTCCATGGGACGAAAATCGCCCTGCGCCATAACGCGCGACATGTGCTCTTCCGGTTGCGCCTTGAGCCAAACGGTGTAGCAGTGAGAGAGGAGATCGTCGAAAGTTTCCTTTTCAGAGACCAGCCCGCCTCCCACAGAGATCACGGCTCGCTCGTTTTCTTTTAATACTTTCTCCAGCGTGCGCTTCTCAATCGCGCGAAATCCGGATTGCCCATAGAGAGAAAAAATTTCGCCAAGCGGCATTCCAGTATCTTTTTCAATCTCGCTATCCAACTCAACGAAGCGGTTGTTGGTTTCCGCGGCCAGCTTCGCTCCCAAGGTGGACTTGCCCGCGCCGCGCATGCCGATCAAGGCGATGCGCATCCGGCGCCCCTTTTCTTCGTGGCCAAAGTCGCGCATCAACCGGAATACGAGGTCTTCCAAACGGTGCCGCGGCAAGCGCTCCAGAAATCTTTGGATTAATCTTCTCTCGGTCGGCTCGTCGATCTGCGGCGCAAACATTCCTTCGCCCGCTTCCAGTTGCGCGAGATGGCGCTCGGACACGTCGGCCTCTTGCGATACTTGCTTGCGCGTCAGGCCGCGGCGGTTTCGCAACTCGCGGACGCGCTTCCCTAGGGCCATCAGAAAATCGCCATTTTCGGAGCCTTGGGCCGGTTGTAGAGTAGAGGCCTTGGATTGCGTTGTGGTAGGAGGTGCCATGAATTCAGCAGGATAGCTCAGCTGCATTATAGTACAAGGATAGGGATGCAGGTCAACACGAGAAAAGGTACTTTTGTGCAGAGGCTACGTGAAATACATCACATCGGAGAGTTAGGGCTAAGTCTTTATTGCCCAAAGATATAAGGAAAAGAGACTCTTATCCACTGGAAGATTGAAGTGGAAATTGTTCAGTCGGATATGCATTATTGTGCTGACAAGCGATCTCGGTTCCTGAGGAGGTCTTCCCATGAAACTGGCAAACTATGTGGCTGACAAATGGGTCGAAGGATCGGGCCCTGGCACACCCCTGGTTGATCCCGTGACCGGGGACGAGCTGGCGCGCATTTCTTCTGGTGGCGCGGACCTCAAAGCCGCGCTAGATTTCGCCAGGACGCAAGGCGGACCGGCCCTGCGCCAGCTTACTTACGGGCTGCGCGGATGAGTACTTCCGTCTCTCCCTTCTGAATCTCGGCGCAACGCAGGCGGATGCCTCCTTCGACGTCGACGGAGCGCTCTACACCATGAAATATTACGCGAAGATTGGCCGCGCCCTCGCCGAAGGGGAAATGTTGAAGGAAGGGGCAGCGCTATCTTTGTCGAAGACGGGTGTTTTCGGCGCGCAGCATTTTCTTTCGCCCGCGAAAGGCGTGGCGGTTTTCATTAACGCCTTCAACTTCCCCGCGTGGGGTTTCTGCGAAAAGGCCGCGCCCGCGTTTCTCTCGGGAGTTCCCGTGCTCGTGAAGCCCGCTTCTCCAACGGCGTGGCTCGCACACCGGATGGTGGAAGACGTGGTGAAGTCCGGCATCCTGCCGTCGGGCTCCATTTCGCTTGTTTGTGGTTCCGCTCGCGAACTGCTCGATCACGTTCGCGAAGAAGACATTGTTTCTTTCACCGGTTCCGCGGACACTGCCGCGCGCGTGCGCTCGCATTCCAACGTGCTGCATCGCTCCGTGCGCGTGAACATCGAGGCCGACAGCATCAATTCCGCTATCCTCGGACCGGATGGCGCGCCAGCATCCGACCTCTTCGAACTGCTTGTTAAGGAAGTTCTGAAGGAAGTGTCCATAAAAGCGGGCCAGAAATGCACGACCATCCGGCGGATTTTCGCCCCGCGCCGGATCCTCAAAGCTTTCGCCGAAGCAGCGTCTTCCCGCTTGAGCACGATGAAAGTGGGAAACCCACGCAATGCGGAAGTAAGAGTCGGGCCGGTGGTGAACAAGGCTCAGCAAACTGCGTGCCTCGAAGGGCTCAAGAAATTGCGTTCCGAATGCTCCGTCGTATTTGGCGGCAACGACCACTTCCAACCGGTGGATGCCGACCCGCAAAAATCCGCGTTTGTTCAGCCCACGCTTCTCTCGAGCAACGACGGCCTGGCTTCGAAATATGTTCACGATGTTGAAGTATTCGGCCCGGTCATGACCCTGATTCCTTACGACAGCGCGAAGGATCTCATTCCTATGGTTCGGCGCGGGAGCGGTTCGCTGGTGGCCTCGGTCTTTTCGAACGATCCTGCCTTCTTACGGGAGGTTGTTCTTGGCATCGGCGATCTGCATGGGCGAATCGTGGCGGTGGACTCTACGGTGGGGAGCCAGCACACGGGGCACGGCAACGTGGTGCCCAGTTGCCTCCATGGCGGTCCCGGGAGAGCGGGCGGAGGCGAAGAACTTGCCGGCCTGCGAGCGCTCTTGCTCTATCATCGCCGATTTGTCGTGCAGGGACCGGTGAACTACCTCAAGGATTTGTCCGCCTCGTGCGTCGACACGAATTTGCTTTACGCGTAGAAAACTACGCGAGACGCACATTCCCGAGAGAGTGCTCCCGTTAATCCATGGTAAAGGAGATAAAAAGCAGCTTCTGGTCGCGCTGAATTTGCAAGGCCACCGGCGCGCCGGGCGACAGCGCCTTCAATGCGTTGCGAAGGCGGTCCAACGTGGTCATTGGCTGCCCGTTCAAAGTGCGAATGACGTCGCCGGTGAGCAGGGGTACTTCCACTTTGGCTCCCGTCGAGCGCGCGGCCACAACAATTCCAAACGGATCGCGGAGGTCCGTCACCATGGCAGAGATCCTTTGATCAATCTCCACTCCCAGGATTCCCAGCGTTGAGACCAGGTTTTTCTCCGGATCCGCCAGCGCAGCAACTTGATCGGTGTCCCGCGGTGGCGGCGCCACCGGCACATCAAACGCCAGCCGCTCCTTCCCGCGAAGAACATCGAGATGAACTTTTTGTCCGTATTCGAGGGCAAAAAAGTGAAAGGCGACGAAGGGCAGATTTTCGGCGCGCCTCCGGTCTACGACTGCCAGCACGTCGCCAATTTGCAGCCCGGAAGCCATCGCCGGGCTGTCCGGCAGCACGTCGGAAATAACCACTCCATAGTCTCTCGGCAGGTTTAACGCCGCCGCCAGCGTGGGTGTGATGGTTTGCATGCTGATCCCGATCTGCGCGCGATGCAAGTGGCCGAACTTGCGCAATTCCCCGCAGGCCACACCAACCACGCCACTCGGTATGGCAAAACCGAGGCCCTCATTTCCTCCTGATTGCGACAGGATGAACGTGTTTACGCCGATCACTTCTCCGCTCACGTTCACCAGCGGGCCACCGGAGTTTCCCGGGTTGATGGCGGCATCAGTCTGGATGTACACCATCGGTGAATCGGGGTCGGTCTGCCGCGCGACGGCGGAAACCACCCCCATGGTGACCGAATTGCGCAAGCCCTCCGGACTGCCAAACGCAAACACCATCTCCCCTTGGCCCAGTTTGCGGTAGTCCGCCATGGGGAGCGCAGGCAACTTTCCGGTATCCACTTTAATCACGGCAAGGTCGAGTTCCTTGGTTACGCCGACAATGCGCGCTGGCACGATTCTGGTTCGCGTCGAAAGAGCGGCTTCCAAGGAGCTCTCTGTGCTGGGATTCGGCAAGACTACTTGCACGCGCTGGGCTCCATTCACCACGTGCGCGTTGGTCACAATGTATCCGCTATCCTCGACGACGAAGCCCGATCCAATGGCCCGCTGTCGACCGATAATCGTGTTGGTGTTGCCGCGCTCGCCCTCTTCCAACGGCCCATATCCTGTAACCAGGATCTGTACGACGCTCGGCGACACTTTCCTGATGAGTGCGTCCACAGACTGGTTCAGCTTACGCAGGTCGTCCAGCGGACGATCCTGCGCTAGCGCAACACGGGCGGCGGGACTGAGGAGGCCAAGAAGCGTTGCCGCCAAGACTGGCGGGAAGCGCCGCATTCTAGGAGTCTTCCAGCCCCGGTAGTTGTTGGTGGGAAGCATCGCCGTAGTCTCCTTGGGTGGCATTGTCATGGATGCGCATGGGATGCACTAGAGTACAACGGCTGGGCTTCCATAGCGGTTTCTTGGCCAGAACACCGGCAGGTGGTTCCATTTTTCTTGAGTTGCAATTGCGTCCGAAAGTCTGCAACGCTGAAAGCGAAGGCCATCCACAGAAGAGTTGCAGCACTGGGCCGCTCCGAATGCTTGAACGGGATGCGCTCTGAACCCTCTCTGCGCCTTTTGAGAAAAATGCGACCAGGCCAATTGCTTTTCATCTAAACCTTTTCTAAGGCTCATCGCTCATGCCACGAACCCCAACCATGGAAGACCGCCGCCTCGAAGAAGCGCGCATGCGCAAGAAGCACTGGAAGCGCTGGGGACCGTATCTCTCCGAACGCCAGTGGGGCACGGTCCGCGAAGATTACAGCGCGAACGGTACCGCTTGGGAATATTTTCCGCATGATCATGCGTGCTCGCGCGCCTATCGCTGGGGCGAAGACGGCATTGGAGGAATTAGCGACCGCCACCAAATGATGTGCTTCGGGTTCGCGCTCTGGAACGGCCGCGACGCAATCCTCAAGGAACGCCTCTTCGGCTTAACGGGGAATCAGGGCAATCACGGCGAAGATGTGAAGGAATACTACTTCTACTTGGATTCTACTCCCACGCACAGCTACATGCGCATGCTGTACAAGTACCCGCAAGCAGAATTTCCTTATGGGCGATTGGTCGAGGAAAACAAGCGGCGTGGTCGCGGCCAACCGGAATTCGAATTGCTCGACACGGGTGTCTTTTCCCAAAACCGCTATTTCGATGTTTTTGTCGAGTACGCCAAAGCGGACGTCGAGGACATCCTCATTCGCATCACCGCCGTCAATCGTGGCCCGGAAGCCGCCGCGCTCCATGTCTTACCACAATTCTGGTTTCGCAATACCTGGTCGTGGGGAAGAGATCTCCGCAAGCCCGCGGCGCGAGCGGCCGCCAGCTTTCCTGGCACCGCTTGCGTCGAACTCCAACACTGGCAGTATGGCACGCGCTGGCTTCTCTGCGCGGGCAATCCCGAGCTGCTTTTCACCGAAAACGAAACGAATTTTGCGCGGCTCTTTAACACTGCAAATCGAAGTCCGTACGTCAAAGACGGGTTTCACGACTACCTCATTCACGGCTACCAGGCCGCGGTCAATTCCGATCTTGCGGGCACAAAAGTGGCCGCGCACTATCCGCTGCATCTTGAGCCCGGCGCGTCTGCCACGCTGAAACTCCGTCTCACCGACATCGAACCCCTCGCGGGACTGGGCCTGGACTCGCTGAGAAATGGGATAATCACCTCCCCCGCTCATGCCGAGCGCACCGAAGGCCTTCCCGGCACCGATGATTTTGACGCTGGATTTAACGCGCTCTTCGCCACGCGTCAAAAAGAGGCAGAAGAGTTTTACGAATCGCGCATCCCGAAAACTCTTTCTGCTGACGCGAAATCCATCATGCGCCAATCCTTCGCGGGCATGCTCTGGTCCAAGCAGTTTTATCACTACGACGTTCGCACCTGGCTTGAAGGCGATCCTGCCGGGCCCAAGCCTCCCGCGGAGCGTTGGCACGGCCGCAACAAGGATTGGACGCACCTCTACAATGACGACGTTCTCTCCATGCCCGACAAGTGGGAATATCCCTGGTATGCCGCTTGGGATCTGGCTTTCCATTGCATACCTATTGCGCTCATCGATCCCGATTTCGCCAAAGATCAGCTCATCCTGCTGCTTCGCGAATGGTACATGCATCCCAACGGGCAATTGCCGGCGTACGAGTGGGCTTTCAGTGACGTGAATCCTCCGGTGCACGCCTGGGCTGCTTGGCGCGTTTACAAAATCGAGCGCCGCGTTCGGGGCATTGCCGACCGCGGTTTCCTCGAAAAAGTTTTTCACAAGCTACTGCTCAATTTCACCTGGTGGGTCAATCGCAAGGACCCCGACGGCGCGAACATTTTTCAGGGCGGCTTCCTCGGACTCGATAACATCGGAGTCTTCGATCGTTCCGCTCCGCTTCCTACCGGAGGCCATCTCGAACAATCGGACGGCACCAGTTGGATGGGCATGTATTGCCTGAACATGCTGGCCATCGCCCTGGAACTCGCCAAGGAGGATGTCGCTTACGAAGACGTCGCCAGCAAATTCTTCGAGCACTTCGTTTACATTGCGCAAGCCATGAACGACATTGGCGTCGACGGCATGGCGCTTTGGGACAACGAGGATGGTTTCTACTACGACGTTCTCCGGCTCCCCGATGGAAGCCAACATTACCTTAAGATTCGCTCCATGGTCGGCCTTATTCCCCTTTTCGCCGTGGAAACCTTGGAGCCGGAAATTGTAGATCGTCTGCCCGGCTTCAAACGTCGCATGCAATGGTTCATCGACAATCACGCCGATGTGCCGGAACACATCGAAATGACCCAGCGTTCGGCACGCGGTGTACGACGCCTGCTGTCGCTGGTAAACCGCAAGCAGCTAAAACGCGTTCTTGCGCGCATGCTCGACGAAAACGAATTTCTCTCTCCCTACGGCGTGCGCGCGCTTTCCCGTTTTCATCACGAGCATCCTTATGAAGTGCAGGTTAACGGAAATATCAGCCGCGTTGCGTATGAACCTGCGGAATCCGCCACCGGCTTGTTCGGCGGCAATTCGAACTGGCGCGGGCCCATCTGGTTTCCGGTGAACTATCTCCTTGTCGAGTCCCTTCAGAAGTTTCACCATTATTACGGGGAAGATTTCAAAATCGAATGCCCCACGCACTCGAACCGGGAATCCGACCTCTGGCGGGTCGCTGCGGAAATTTCTCGCCGTTTGGTCCGCATTTTCCTGCGCGACCACACGGGCCGCCGGCCCGTCGCTGGGGGAACCGAAATCTTCCAGAGCGATCCCTATTGGCGCGATCTGATTCTGTTCTATGAATACTTCCACGGCGACAACGGCGCCGGCCTTGGGGCCAACCATCAAACCGGCTGGACCGGCCTCGTCGCCAAACTGCTCGAGCAGAGCGGGGAGTGAACGTGCCGTCGCTGGAATTTCGTGAAGCCATTCCGGGTGACGAGGTTGTGCTTTTACCCATGATGCGCGCGCTTGCCGAACAGGAACCGGGCGCCATGCATTTCGACGAGTCCGCGGCGCACGGTCCGCTTTTCATCAATTTCTTTCGCTTCCCGCCTTCGGGCGCATCTGGCTGATCTACGACGGCCCAGCTTTCCTCGGCTATATCATTCTGACCCGGGGCTTCAGTTTTGCGTTCCACGGCCACGACGCCTTCCTCGATGAACTGTACATAGTCCCCGCTTATCGCCGCCGCGGTTTTGGCCGGCGGGCCATGGCCTTCGTCGAGCAGGAAGCGTGCGAAATGGGCGTCAAGGCCATTGATGGTACGTGAGCTTTGAGGCTTGTTCCGAGGTGTGTTCGTGAGCGCAAGATTCGGAGGCAGCGTCGTTCTGGTCGCGGGTGGCACCGGCGGCTTGGGCAAAGCGGTAACTACGGCGTTTCTCGAAGAAGGCGCCAGTGTGGCTGTTAGCTATCGCAATCAGGCCGAATGGGAATCCTTCGAGAACTCGCAGTCTGCAAACGCTGCCCGGCTCCAAGGTCACGTAGTCGATGTTACCGACGAAGCCGCTGCCACGCAACTCATCGAAAAAACCTTTTCCAAGCACGGTCGCCTGGATGTGATGGTGAATACGATCGGCGGGCACGCAGGCGGTTTGAAATTGTGGGAGATGGAAACAAAGGTGTTCGAGCAGATGCTGAGCTTGAATCTTCGCTCGGGTTATGCTCTTTCGCGTGCTGCGGTTCGCACGATGTTCAAGCAGGGGCGCGGCGCCATCGTGAACGTAGCTGCGAAAGCCGCTTTCGACCACGCCGCTGGCGCCTCCGCTTACGCTGCTTCCAAAGCCGCGGCCGTCGCGATGCTCGATTCTCTTGCCGCGGAGGTAAAGGGCACCGGGGTTCGCGTAAATACCATTCTTCCCAGCATCATCGACACGGAGGCAAACCGCAAGGCCATGCCTAAAGCGGATTTTGCGAAGTGGCCAAAGCCCCACGACATCGCGCGTGTCATTCTGTTTTTATGCAGCGATGACGCCAAAGTCATTCACGGCGCCGCCATCCCCGTCTATGGCGACAGTTGACGGCAAACTATCTGCAAATGGCTCTTCGTCGGGGCACGGCTTTTTACCCTGAGGCACGAAGGATAGCCATGCCGATACGATCGGGATGCTGCGTGTCTTAACCCCTGAGGTGAGCAGGGTTGTTAAGACTAGGCTTTCGACGCCGTCTGATAGAGTTCGATCAACACCTTGCCTCCATCGGGAGAGGCCACCAGAAAGAAATTGACGCGCGTTCCATCTGCACCCGGACGGGTGGCGGGATAGACCGGCACGACGTTAAATTTTTCCTTCAGAATTTCCGTGGCGCGGTCCACATTCGCGCACAAAAACTCCACTTGCTGCACGCCTTCTCCAAACTTGGCCAGGTACTTGGCGATGGCTCCCGTACCGCCGGGCTCGCGCGTGGTGAGAATGTCGAGAGAAGTCTCCGAAGGAAAATGCAGTTCAAACTCCTCGGCGTCTTGGTCGGGCGGCACGTCGGCAAGTCTCGGCGTGCCGTTGGCAATGCGAATCCGGTTGAAGGTTTCGCGCTGCACCGCGAGCCCCACGGTTATCGCCGGTTTGGGACCCTGCAACAGGGCCAAGAGTTCTTCGTCGCCCCACCACGCGGAAACCGCGATCCCGGCCGTCGCGCGCCCCAGGCGGTAAACCTCTTCCGCGGCCGCTTGCCTTACTGGCGGCTCGGAGGACGATAAACCCGCGATCGCTGTAGCGAGAGGACTAGACATGGACCCGCAAGGAATTGTAGCGTGAGGGTCGGCCTAATTGAAGTCGTTCGCAGTAAAAGCTCTTTCTGCGACGCAACGAAATCCGTTTTCCGCTCATCTGAGGGGTATGCCCAAACCAGTTTTGCTCACGGTCGACGACGACCCTGAGGTCCTGCGCGCCATCGAGCGCGATTTGCGCAGCCGTTATGCGAACCGCTACCGGGTCATGCGCGCGAACTCCGGCAGCGCCGCCATTACCACCCTGCGCGAACTCAAGGCTCGCAACAATCCTGTGGCCCTTCTTCTGGCCGACCAGCGCATGCCCCAAATGGACGGCGTCGGCTTCCTCTCCGAAGCCATGGAGCTTCATCCGCTCGCCAAGCGTGCCCTACTCACCGCCTACGCGGATACCAGCGCGGCCATCGATGCCATCAACGCAGCCCGCGTCCACTATTACTTCATGAAACCCTGGGATCCTCCCGAAGAAAAACTGTATCCCGCGCTGGACGATCTGCTCCACGACTGGAGTTCCACGTTTCGTCCGCCCTACGAGGGCATTCGCGTCCTCGGCACGCGCTGGTCTAACCGTTCTTATGAGCTGCGCGATTTTCTTGCGCGCAATCAAGTACCTTATCAATGGATCGATGTCGAATTAGCCGAAAGCGATCCGGAAGTGCGGGGGCTTGTGAATTCCCTTGGCCCCGAGGCGGCGCAGTCTCTTCCCTTAATACTGTTCCCCGATGGTGCGCGTCTCGCCGAGCCGCCGCTCCCCGCCGTCGCCGACAAAATCGGCCTGCGCACTCGTGCGCAAACCAATTTCTATGATTTGGCCATCGTCGGCGGTGGTCCTGCCGGACTTGCTGCTGCCGTCTACGGCGCCAGCGAAGGCCTGCGCACGGTCATTATCGAACGCGAAGCTCCGGGCGGGCAGGCTGGCCTCAGCTCGCGCATCGAAAATTACCTCGGTTTTCCTTCCGGCCTTACCGGCAGCGACTTGGCTCGCCGCGCCGTGGCTCAAGCCAAACGCTTTGGCGTGGAAATCCTTTCTCCGCAGGAAGCCACCGGCATTCGAATCGATGGCCCTTATCGCTATTTGAAGCTTGCCGACGGCTCGGAAATCTCCTGCCATGTCCTGCTTCTGGCCATGGGTGTTCAGTGGCGGACTCTGGGCGTACCGGGGATCGATCGCCTTCAAGGTGCCGGCGTTTATTATGGCGGTGGAACCTCGGAAGCCATTTCCTGCAAAGGCGAAACCGTTTATGTCATCGGTGGCGCGAACTCCGCCGGCCAGGCGGCCATGCACTTCTCCAAGTTCGCCGAAAAGGTCGTAATGTTGGTCCGCGGCGACTCTCTCGCCAGTACTATGTCTCACTATTTGATCGAACAAATCGAAAAGACCGCCAACATCGAAGTTTGGACGCAGACCAGCGTCGTCGGCGTTCACGGGGATGCACGCCTCAGCGGTATCACGGTTCTCTGCTCCCCCACCGGCGAAACCAAGCAATTGCCCGCCAGCAGCCTTTTCATCTTTATTGGCGCGCTGCCGCGCACCGAATGGCTTGGCAATGTCGTCGAGCGCGACGACCGCGGCTTCATCCTTTCCGGTCCCGACCTGATCCGCGATGGCAAGAAGCCCGAATCGTGGACCCTCAGCCGTGATCCCAGCTTGCTCGAAACCAGCATCCCCGGAATTTTTGTGGTTGGCGACGTGCGCCATGGTTCCGTCAAGCGTGTTGCTTCCGGCGTGGGCGAAGGCGCCGTCGTCGTCCAGTTCATGCACCAGTATCTGGCGAAGGTCCAATGAGCCAATTGCGTCATAGCACCATGATTTTTTCTCAGAGACTGACAAGGGAAAAGTGAATGAAGACGATTCAGAAGATGACACGATCATTCTCGTTCCTTTTCTTACTTACTTAGAACTTAAAACTTAAGGATTTACACTTTCATGAGTGCTCCAGCCGACCAAGCCCGCATCGAAGCCCTGGTGGCCGACTTGCGGAGAGTCCTGCCCTTTGCGGATCAACCTCAGGACGATCTGGAATGGTTTGTCTCGCAATGCGAAGAGCGCCGCACGGCCGCAGGTGAAATTTCGGTCAAGGAAGGCGCTCCCGCAGACACCATGTTCGTGATCCTCGAAGGAGAATTGCGCGCGCGCCGTGAAAACGGCCCGGCGGACGGCCCCGTGTATAGCGCGCGTGCAGGGGATGTCACCGGCGTCCTGCCGTTTTCCCGGATGAAGAATTTTTTCGTGACTGTGCGCGCTGTCTTTCCCATGCGCACGCTTGCGTTTCCGACCAAGAAATTCCCCGAGCTTTTTCAGCGCATGCCCGAACTCTCTCAGCGCCTTGTGGGTTTGCTCACTGATCGCGTTCGCAATGTCACCCGTGATGAGCAGCAGCGCGAAAAACTAGCGGCGCTCGGCAAATTGTCTGCTGGCCTCGCCCACGAATTGAACAATCCCTCCGCAGCCGCTCGGCGCTCTGCCGCCGCGCTGCACGACTGTCTCGAGCGCCTACGCGCCGCGGGTCGCAATTCCTCGCTTCGCGCCGAAGATTGCGGCTTGCTCGCCCAGCGCGAAGACGAAATCCGTGCTTCCTGTAAGCCTGCGGATTACAAGGATGAATTTGTTCGTTCCGACCGACAGGATGCCATTGAATCCTGGCTTGAAGCGCGCGGCGTCGAGGATGCCTGGAAGCTGGCGCCGCTACTCGCCGATGCCAATCTTACCGACGAGCATCTCGAAAAATTCGCAGGAGCGGCTGGCGCCGCGCTCGGACCCGAACTGATCCGCTTTGCCACGCTTCTCGAAATGGAGCGCATTTCCTCCGAACTCGACAACAGCACCGCGCGCATTTCCGACTTGATCAAAGCCATCAAGGAATATTCGTTCATGGATCAGGCCCCGCTCCAGGAGGTTGACATTAAATCGAGCCTGGAAACCACGCTGACCATCATGCACCACAAACTCAAGCGCGGCATCGCGGTGACCCGCGATTATGCTCCCGACCTGCCGAAAGTGATGGCTTACGGCAGCGAACTCAATCAGGTGTGGACCAACCTCATCGACAATGCCGCCGACGCAATGGGCAATACAGGAAAGCTTCTCGTGCGCGCGGTTCGCGAAAATGAATACGTGCTCGTGGAAATCGTCGACAACGGTCCGGGCATTCCACCCGAAGTACAGTCCCGCATTTTCGAGCCGTTTTTCACCACCAAGGGCGTAGGCGAAGGCACCGGCCTCGGTCTCGATGTGGTGCACCGCATCGTTCAGAAAATGCGCGGCCTGGTCACCGTCAAATCCGTTCCCTGCGACACCCATTTTCAAGTGCGCATTCCCATTCAAGCCACAATGTGATTCGCGCACTGCGTGAATCCAAGGAGACTCACATGGCCGATAGCTGTACGCACCTCGATCAGATTCGCAAAGTCAAACCGAAGACCAAAGGCTGCGAAGAATGCCTCAAGATGGGCGACAGTTGGGTCCATCTGCGCTTGTGCCTGACTTGCGGCCACGTAGGCTGCTGCGATTCTTCGAAGAACAAACACGCCACGAAACATTTTCACGCCACAAAACATCCCATGGTCCGTTCGCAGGAGCCGGGCGAAAATTGGATGTGGTGCTACGTCGACGAACTTATGTTCGAATAGGCTAAGCCACATTCCAAATTCTTAGAATTGCGCATGACCGATTCCAATCCTTCTGTAGGGGGGCAACATGCTGCGCCCCAGTTTACCAGGGCCTCAACCTTTGAACGCTTTTATGTCTTAGATTCTCTTCTTCGGCCGAATCAGAATCGAAGCCAGCAACGCCATCAGCAGCACGCCCCCGACCACCGCGAGCGAGGTCTCCACGGGAATCGGCACCCAGCGCTCGCCAATCATTTTCCCGCCGATAAACACGAGCACTACCGCAAGCCCTTCATCCAAAAACCGAAGCCGGTCGATGATTCCTGCCAGCAGAAAATAGAGGGCGCGCAACCCGAGAACCGCCAACACATTCGACGTGTACACGATAAAGGGATCCCGCGTGACTCCGAACACTGCTGGAATCGAATCAATCGCCAGCGTCACGTCAGTAATCTCCACGACCAGCAGCACCACAAACAACGGCGTGGCGAAGAGCTTTCCTGCACTGCGCTCAAAAAAGTTTCCGTCATGATATTCCTGCGTCACGCGCAGATGCCGGCTGGCGAAACTGACAATCCTGCTTTTCTCAGGGTGAACATCCTCTTTCTTGAAAAACAACCGAATCCCCGCGTAAACCAGGAATGCTCCCAGCACATACAGCACCCAGGAGAAGTGTTCGATGAGCTCCGCCCCCACACCGATCAAAATTCCGCGCATCACCAGTGCGCCCACCACGCCCCATTCCAGCAAGCGGTGTTGTAAGCGGTCTTCCACCGCGAACGCGCGGAAGATCACCAGGAAAAGAAACAAATTGTCTACGCTGAGAGCCTTTTCGATCAGGTAGCCCGCGAAGAATTCCAGCGCGGGCCGTTCCCCGCGGAAATACAGCACTCCCAACCCGAAGAGCACGGAAATCCCGATCCAGCAAAAACTCGCAATCGCCGCTTCGCGCAGCCCGACTTTGTGCGCGTGCCGGTGAAACACGCGCAAATCGAGCATGATCGAAACGAGAATGAAAAGATTGAAAACGATCCAGTGGAGCGGCGTGCCCATCGCGGCGCTCGCCTCTCAAGGATTGGAGCCGCTTGCTTCCGTGGTATTCAAGTTCGAAAGTTCCACGCGAGTGGTTTGCCCTGCCTCGATCTTTATGGGAACGTCCCAATGCACGCGCATGTCGCCGGCGTTGGCCTCCACGTTGAGCGAGGAAATCCAATAATCGCCGGGAGCCAGGCCGGACACGGATGCGTGACCATCGAGGTCAGTGTCCGCCTTGGCCGCGAGGAATTGGAGTTGTGCAAGGTCCGGGGCGGTAAGCTGCACCTTCTTGCGCCGTTCGTTCAGGATCGCCGCCCATTTTCTTTGCGGATTGACGCCGTCCAGTTCCAGCTCGACGCCAGAAACGGTTTCCGGATGCGACCGGATGAATTTCATCAACGCGTTTAAATACTCCTTTCTAAGCCTCTCGTATTTCTCAGGATGTTCGGTGCGATCCTCATCCCTGTATTTCCGTCTGGGCATGCCGCTGGTGACCCCGCCGCTGTTGGAACGCTGGTAGGCCCGCAGGAATTCCGGCACGTGGATGAGATCGTCGGGGGCCAGCAATTTGTCGAGCTCTGGAGATGTCAGGTCAAGCGTGTCGTGGCCCTTGAGCCAATCGCGCAATTCGGGAGAAACCTTCAGGCTGTCGATGAACGCGTCGCGTGACGGAACCGGATCTTTTTCTTCTGCTTCCTTGACGATATCCCGGTAACTCTTGGTGAGAATGTAGAAGGTGAATTGGCGCACGGGCTCGGGCCGTGCCGCGGTGGGCGTGATGCGCGCGGTAAACTCCAACCAACCGGCAGCGGTCTGCGCAGGCGCGGCGCCGGCGGACACCAGACTCGGCACGAGGAGACGGAAAACAAACGCGGCCGCTTTTCTCATGCTCGAATCCTAGCAGATTGCTGCAGCGCGGGCTAAAGGAACGCGTCGGGTTTTGTGCAGTTGGCGAACCGCGCCCGGCGCGCCGGCGCCCTGCCCGTATGTTAGTCTTTGCCGTTGCGCCAAGCGCGTCGATTGCTTGTAACCGCGTCGCATCGCGAATCCACATTTTCGGGAAGGGACATTCATGAAGAAGTTTGCTGTTTTTTTCATTCTTGCCGCATCGGCCGCATTCACGGTGCCATCGTTTGCGTCCAGGCCAGCCAAGACGCCGCAGGCGAAACAAACAGCCGGCGCTCCGGAAGCGGCAAAGACTGCCAGCACGCCGGAAATGGCGCGGTGGGAGCAGGAAGCGCGCGACGTCACCATCCTCCGCGACAACTGGGGCATCGCCCACGTGTACGGCAAAACCGATGCCGACGCCGTCTTCGGCATGATTTATGCCCAGGCCGAAGACGACTTCAACCGCGTCGAGACGAATTACATCAACGCCATGGGTCGCCTCGCGGAAGCCGAAGGCGAATCCAAAATCTACCAGGACCTGCGGATGAAGCTTTTCATCGATCCCGAGACGATCAAGAAAGATTACGCCGCAAGCCCGGAGTGGCTGAAACAATTGATGAACTCCTGGGCCGACGGCCTGAACTTCTACCTTGCGAAACATCCCGACTTCAAACCGCGCGTCATTCAAAAATTCGAGCCTTGGATGGCGCTGACGTTTACCGAAGGCAGCATCGGCACCGACATTGAGCGCGTGAACCTCGCGCCGCTCGAAACGTTCTACAGCAAAGTTCCTGTCAGCCAAAACGGGCCGGCGTTTGACGACGACATCGAAGAGCCCGGTGGCTCGAACGGCCTCGCCATCGCGCCGTCAAACACGGTGAACCATCACGCGCTGCTGCTCATCAATCCTCACACCTCGTTTTTCTTTCGCTCCGAATTGCAAATGGCCAGCGAAGACGGTCTTGACGCCTACGGTGCCGTCACCTGGGGCCAGTTTTTCGTCTATCAGGGATTCAACGACCGCGCCGGCTGGATGCATACCTCGAGCGGAGTGAGCCAGCTCAGCTTTTATCTCGAGACCGTCGAGAAAAAAGGCGACCGCTTCTTCTATAAGTACGGCAACCAAGAACTTCCGGTCGAGACCGGCGAAATCACCGTGCCGTACAAAACCGCCAACGGCATGGCCGAGAAAAAGTTCACCGTGTACCGCACGCAGCATGGCCCGGTGATTGGCGAATCCGACGGCAAGTGGCTGACTATCCGGCTGATGAACGAGCCCGTCAAGGCCCTGACGCAATCGTATTTGCGCACCAAGGCGAATAACTACAAATCCTTCCGCCAAACCATGGAGCTGCACACCAACTCGTCGAACAATACCGTCTTCGCCGATGCCGACGGCGATATCGCCTACTTTCACGGCAACTTCATTCCCCGCCGCGATCCCAGCTTCGATTGGGCCAAGCCGGTGGACGGCAGCAATCCCGCGGCCGACTGGCACGGCCTGCTTTCGGTCGATGAAACGCCCCACCTCCTGAACCCCAAAAACGGCTGGCTCTACAACTCCAACAATTGGCCTTGGTCCGCGGCGGGCCCGTACAGCCCGAAGAAGGAAGATTTTCCTCCGTATGTCGAAACCGGCGGAGAAACCGCGCGCGGCATGCACGCCATCCGTGTGCTGCAAGACAAAAAGGATTTTACGCTCGATTCGCTCATCTCCGCCGCCTACGACAGCTATTTGACGTGGTTTGAGCGGCCGATCCCCGCGCTGATCAAAGCCTGGGACGGAACGCCGAGCGATAATCCCTTGAAGGCGAAGACCGCGCAACAAATTGACGCGCTGCGCGGCTGGGATTTGCGTTGGGGCGCAGCCTCCGTGCCCACGGCGCTCGCCATGTTTTGGGGAGACGACCTGCAGCGCCGCTTCGGCCCGGACGCGCGAAAAGCTGGCATCTACTTGAGCGACTACGTCTGCACCAAAGTTGTTCCCGACGTTCTCCTGCAATCGCTGGCCGAAGCTTCGGACAAACTTGCCGCCAACTTCGGCACGTGGAAGACGCCCTGGGGCGACATCAACCGCTTCCAGCGACTGACGGGCGACCTCGTCCAGCCCTTCAGCGATGCCGCGCCCAGCATTCCCGTCGGATTCACGTCGTCGTTTTGGGGCTCGCTCGCGGCGTTTGGCGCGCACGAGTATCCCGGAACGAAGAAGTGGTATGGCACAAACGGTAACAGCTTCGTCGCAGTGGTCGAATTTGGCGACAAAGTGCGCGCGCGGGCCGTGACCGCCGGCGGCGAGAGCGGCCATCGGTCCTCGCCGCACTTCAATGACGAAGCCGTACGCTACGCCACGGGAAATCTGCGCGAGGTTTACTTCTACCGTTCCCAACTCCAGGGCCACACCGAACGCCAATACCATCCCGGCAATTGAATTAGCGCGGCTTGTCTCGGGTTTCTTCTGCGACGCGGCGGTTTACTCAGGACTAGGGCCCTGAGCTACCCTGCCCGGGCAGGCAGAGCCGTAATGGGAAATCACGAGCGGCGAGGCGGCTTTTTCGCAAGACCGAGGCGACTTTCTGCCGTACCCAGCGTTGCATCTTGTGCCGTCTCATGAGTGTGCGGATTCCCCGCCCGCACACCATCCAAGGGCAGGTTCGTCGACTCTCCTCAGGAGGTCCCCTATGCCGTCAAGCTTCCGCGGTTTTGAGACTTTTACCTCGGTTTTCCAGACTGTTCAGAAGAAGCGAATTTTATGGCCGATTTGGGCGATGATTTTGCTGGTCGCGCCAAGCGGAGCGCCGCAAACGCCGCAACGGCCGGCTCCCCCAGACGGCCAAGCCTCTCCGCAGATGCCCGCGCAAAATCCAGCGCAGGAGGAAACTCCCGTCACTCTTCCTCCCGGAACGCAACTTGCGCTGATTCTCACGCATCCTGTCGACAGCAAGGTCATGCATCGCGGCGACAAGGTTTTTGCCCAGACCACAGACCCCGTGCTTGCCGGCGACCAAGTGGCGATCCCTGCAGGAGCCTTTGTGCAAGGCAAGGTGGAAGAACTCACACGGCAAGGCAGCCGCGCGAAGTTGTTGATGCAATCCGTCTCGATCGCCTTCCCCGATGGCTATGTCCTCAACGTGAACGGCCCGCTGGAAATCGAGAGTGAAGAAGGCACCGCGTGGATCAACCCGAGCGCGGGCGCGAAAGCCGGGGCGGTCCTGGCACCCCTTATCGGCTCCGGCCTCGGGACCGCGATTGGCGCTGCCGTTCATACCACGCAAACAACTAGCTTTGGCGGAATGACCATGACGTCGAACACGCCAAAGGGGGTGGCTATAGGAGGCGTCAGCGGCCTCGCTGCAGGGACCATCGCGTCCTTCGTACTGCTTGCGCGGAGCCATCATTTCTATGTGACCGAGGGTTCGCCGCTCGAAATGGTTTTGCCGCATCCTGTAACTCTTGCGCGTGCACCGGCAGCCGATGCGACGCGCGCCGCGGCCGCGGCAGCTCAACTGTAAACGCCAAAAGCCTGCGCGTGTCGAACCAGCCAGACGATGTGAGGTCAGGCGGATTTGGCTTTGGACTTGAGGGACTTGGCGAGTTTTTCGATTTCTTCGGTTTCTTTGACGATGCGGACGGAAAAGATGTCGGCGGTCGGAGTTTTCTGAAGTTCATCGCGCAAGCGGGAAGTGAGCTGGTACAGGCGCTCGACGCCCTCGCGGAACTCCTTTTCGTTTTTTAGGAGCAGGGAGCGCTTTGCCGCAGCAAGGTCTCCGGGGTAGGGCTGATCTACCGTTTGGTTGGGGATTTGCGCAGGCGCGGGCGGCGGGGGAGGCGTCGGCGGATTTTGCGTGGCGGAGATTTCCCTAGTTAGCGCCAGAGAGCCCGTTAGGAACGCGAGGTTCACAAAGAAGTTTCGGCGCGTTTCACGCATAGTGGCCTCCCGGGAAGCGAGTTTTCAGTTTCCAGGTAGCGTCGGGCTTTAGACCGGCGCGTTCTTGACTGGTCTCCAGGGGGAGACCAATTGCGCTTACTACCGCAACGATTGGCATTGCACGGGAAGAGGCTAACACAAGAGAACAAACAAGATGGAAGAGAGAGAACGATCGAAGGAAAAAATGCGCTACAACACCATAGGGCTCGCGGCGAGCACGGGCGAGGTCAGCGGGTTTGGCGGGAGGCAAGGTCGAGGGCGGCGCGGGCGCGAGGATCGTTGGGAAGTTCGGCGACGAGGTGTTGGAACGTGGCTTGGGCGTCGGCGTAGCGGCCGGCTTTAAGCTGCGCCTGGCCGAGGGCGAACTGCGGGGCGGACGATTTCGGGCTGAGCGCGACCGCTTGGTTAAACGCCGCGATCGCCGAATCATATTGTTGCAAGCCCAGGTAGGCTTGGCCCAAGCCGATATAGTTGCGCGAGTCGCCCGGGTTGGCGCGAGTCCGCTTCTGAAAGAAAGCGACGGCGCGATCGAATTGCTTCGCGGTGAGGTAGGCGCCGCCGAGCCGGTGTTGATACGAGATGTTGGAGGGGGCGGCTCCGTTCGCTTGCTCGAGAGCGGAAATGGCTTCCGAGTAGTTCCCTCCAGACAGATAAAGCGACGCCAGCAGGTCGTACGCGGGAGCAAACTGCGAATCACGAGCGAGGAGTTCGCGCAACTTCGTGATGGCTTCGTCGTTCTTGCCCTGCGTGATGAGATGGCGAATGGAGGTAAGCTCCGCAACACCGGAGCGAAGACGCTTGGCAGCGGCCGCGGAAGCGAACAAGGATGCTGCGGAAAATAGTGCGACCAAAGAAAGGCGCGTGCGCCGGGAAGATTCCGAAGCAGCTGCCGACGGGAGAAGCGCGCCGACAAGCAGCCCCATGACCAGCCCGCCAACGTGCGCAGCGTTGCTGATGCCCGGAATGGCCGCGCCAATCACCAGGTTGTAGACGATGAAGCTGCCGATGCTCCCGACCATATTTTTGCTGATCTGCGGATGCGCCGGTGTCTTTTTCAAACGGACAAACGCGAAGAGCACGCCCGCCATGCCGAAAATGGCTCCGGAAGCGCCGGCTCCAACGGCCATCGGATGCCAATACACGCTGGCAATGCTGCCCAAGATGCCGCTGGCGAAATACGCCAGAAGATAGGAGAAGCGGCCGATAAGAGTTTCCGCGGCGCGGCCCAGGTTCCACAGGCACCACATGTTGAGGCCGATGTGCACGATGCCGAAATGCACGAACATGCAGGTGGCCAGGCGCCACCACTGCCCGTTCAACGTGAGCGGACCGAAGTCCGCGCCGAAGGCAAGGGCGTGCAGAGGTGTGGGACTGAATGGCGAGACGCCGCGCAGCACCATGCAGGCGAAGACAAGTGCGTTGAGGACAATGAGGCCGATGGTGACCGGATAGGTCGGCGCGTTAGCAGTCTCTTGGACGAGCGCAACTTCCCCGGCTTTCCAGGCTGCCTCATAGCACGCAGGGCACACGGTGGCGGTTGTATTGCTGAGCGGCAGCTCAAATTCCTTTCCGCAGACAGCGCAGCTTCGGGTAGACATGGGACAGAAATGGTAGCAGGTTTCGAGGAACGGGGAATTATTTGCTCGAAGTAATGAAACCTCTCTTCACCGTCGCGATGATTGCGCGTCCGGATTCAGCGCCTGGCGAAAAGCAAGAACAGAATCCAGCGGCGTGGCCGAGTAGGAGCAGGCCGCCAAGAACGCGGAAGAACAGAGAGGTCGGCGCGGCCGCAATGGGTCCGTGCGGCCGCTTGGGAGGAACGGGAGGATCGAGGATGCCGGTGCCCGTGGCCTTGCGCGGAGGGCCGCCCGAGCGCGCAGAAGAAGATGCGGCCTCGAGTTCAAACTCGTTTTTGGCAAATTCGTAGGGCATTGCAAAATGCAACTCTGCCGGCGAGAACGTGTCCAGAGACGGTGCCAAATATGGTGAAAGACTACGACATGAACTCGCCGCCCCATCAAGCACGGCTAGATGAGGCGGAAGACGACTTCGATGGTGATCCACGTCGCGACGGCGCGGCGGGCCGCGTCGTGCGCGGGAACGAACTTCCAGGTTCGCACCGACTGCGCCGCGCGATCGTCGAGGCCCAGGCCGCGCGCAGCGTGACTTTTCCTTGCACCTTGGCCTGGCGCGCTTCGTCGCTGTATTGCGGATTGGGACAGTAGACGCAAATGGGTAGCGTGGTCCCGGGGCGATAGCTGGAGAGAGAACTTCCCAGCCCGCCCGGTCCGTCGACGGGTCCGTCGCCCATGGTTTTTCCGTTGCTGTTGCCGACCGTGTTGGAGTCGCCCGGGCCCGGTGAATTGGTTTCTTCGCTCATCCATGGCAGACCAATCTTGTTCACAGGAGTCAGCACCGGCGGGGCGGCAGGGTCCAGAATCGTCGGGGGCATGGGCACAATCGACTCGTGCTGGGGAGGAAGTGAGGGCCGCAAGATCTGTATAGAAGAAACTGGCACGAGACTGCCGCTGGTAGCTGGTATGGGGGTGCGTCCGCCGCCGCTGGCGCGTCCACCGGAAGGATATTGCCCCATCCTGGAAGACCAGAGCTCCGCAGGTGTGAAAACTTTGCCGGGGATCTTAACGCCCGGCGGCAATGCAGGCGTCTTGAAATGGCGCGCGGGAAGAGTCAGCAGAGCAAGGGCTGTGATGATGATTGCGTGCGTGAGGAGCGAAGCGCTCTGAGCGCGCCCCGAACGAGGTGAGCCGCTCCAGCGCGGCAGATGCAGCGGCGCGCCGTTGGCGGAGGAAGGGAAGATGCGCTCGGGGGCAAATGCTTGACGGAAATTTTCGCGAATTCGATGAAACAGGGAATCCCGTGAGGACGAAACCGACGACAGGGATTGGAAGAAAAGATCGCGCATACTCAGACCTCCACACACGCCTCCGAACCAGCAATCCAACCTGCTGGAGGCGCGCCCCGAACGCGTGGTGAGAAGACAGTGCAACAAAATTGGTTGCCCGAAGATGGTGATGAGCGAGAAGAATTGTATTAACGCACAGTTCGCAGTGGACACCGAGAGCGCAGAGAAGGAAACAAGAGCGCTGAGCTGCGAGAACTAGACTAGGATGCGAAAAAAAAACTTAGAGCAAGCGGAAGACGACTTCGATGTTCACGCGGCAAGCCACCGCCCTGCCGTTGGGTCCGGTCGCGGGGCGCATGCGCCAGTTTTTCACCGCGGCGATGGCCTTTTCTTCCAAGCCCAGTCCAGGGCCTTTCAGCACGCGCGGATCGATCACGCGCCCGTCGGCGGTGACGATTACATCAAGCAGCACGCTTCCCTGATACTTGGCTTTGCGGGCCTCGTCGGAATAATCGGGGTTCGGGCAGTAGATGCAAGCGGGCTGCCCGACGCCATTCACGCCCGCGCGAAATTCGCCGCCGCCGGTCCCGCCGCCGGAACCAGGTCCAAGACCGCCGCCGGAACCGCTGCCAATCCCGCCGCCATCCCCTGTACCAATGCCGCCGCCACCGCCCGGCCCGGCGGAATAGTTGACCGACGCTGCTAACGGATCACCCATGTTGCTGAGCGCTGGATTGCTGACCTTTAGATCCGGTGGGCCGAGAAGCGATGGATCCACCGCAAGCTTTGGATTGGGATTCCGGATGACCGGCACGGGCGGAGTATATTGCGTCCACTGAAACTTCGGCGCTCTGCCCTTGGCGGGAGGCAACTGCTCGTGCGCGCCACCGCCGCCGCCGCCGCCGGCCTTATTGGCGCCGGCGGGAAGTTTGGCAATGTACGGCGAAATGTCCAATGGCGTAATGTCGACCTTGTTCTTCGCTTGCGTTGTGGGAACCACATGCCAGGCGATGGGTGCCAGGAGAAGCGCGATGACCGCCGCGTGAAAAAGTATCGCGAGCATCTGGCTGGTGCTGAAATTCTCGTCCTTCGTCCAAATGTCTTTTACCTTGATGGGCTTGATCCCCGGCGGCAGCGCAGGCTGCTTCGGAGGCGAAAAGAATTCCTTGATGCGCGTGCCGAATCCGCCGAAATTCGCCCCCCACGCTACGGCCAAGCGGCTATTGACGGGGCGCTTGCTCGTGGGCTCAGGGCGGAAGAATTCCGCTAAATTGCCTGCGAGTCCTGACCCGAAAGACGTCCGGGTGAAGGGCGCATCCTTGCGCTCGCGAACTTTGATGGGACGCTCGGTCAGAAACTGTTTGAGGTTCGACCAGAAATCATCGGGGACGAGAATCGCCGGTCTGCCGAATCTCGGCACATACGGCGCTTTGGCTTGACTGGAAGACTGCGCCCCTGCGGGAGACACCTTCGGCTTCATGGCGGAAGGTGGTACAAGATTGTTAATTTTACCTGGCACCGTAATCCCCTTAGTATAGACGCAACGGACCCGCCCTTGGTATCCCCAGCGATAGGATTCGCTTAGGCCCGGAAAGGTTGTGCGTCCCCCTGCGGCTGACACCTGTCTGGCATTCATTGTAACATACGAGGTTCAACTACTTTCCGATGTTTCCCGCCGTGCAACCTGGACTAAGGGACGGTAACGCAGGCAACGAAACACAGGCGAAGAAGGGATATCCGGCGCGCGAAGCCATGGCCGAACCACTGGAACTCAAAAAGACGCTGAACCTGCCCAAGACCGACTTCCCCATGAAAGCCAGCTTGCCCCAAAACGAGCCGAAGCAGCTCGAAGCCTGGTACGCGGGAAACATTTACGAGCGTATCCTCGAAGCACGCAAAGCCAGGCCCCTTTTTGTGTTGCATGACGGGCCGCCGTATCCCACCGGCGAAATTCATCTCGGCACCGGGCTGAACAAAATCCTCAAAGATTTGATTGTCAAGACCAAGAGCATGGCGGGTTATTACGCGCCGTACGTGCCCGGATGGGATTGCCACGGCCTGCCGATCGAGACGCAGGTCGAAAAGGAACTAGGCGGAAAAGGCAAAGTGCCGCCGGCCGAATTCCGCAAGCTCTGCCGCGAATTTGCCACGCGCTACGTGGAACAGCACAAACGCGATTTCAAGCGCCTGGGCATTTTCGGCCAGTGGAACGATCCGTACTTGACCATGAGCTTTGGCTACGAGGCTACGATTGCTGGGGCCTTTCTGGAGTTCATGGAGAAAGGCTACGTCTACCGCGGGCGCAAGCCGGTTTATTGGTGCATTTACGATTCGACCGCGCTGGCGGAAGCGGAAGTCGAGTACGAGGATCACAGCAGCCTTTCGATCTTTGTGCGATACAAACTTGTTCAGGACGGCGCGAACGCGGACAAAATCCCATCCGAGCTTAAAGGCAAGAACGTTTATGCCGTCATCTGGACTACGACACCGTGGACAATTCCGGCCAGTATGGCACTGGCGTTTCATCCGGATTTTGAATATGCGGCTGTCGAAACCGACGGTGACGTGGAAATCGTCGCTCACCAGCTTCAGCACACCGTTTGGGAGGCCATAAGCCGCAAGGCGCCGGGGAAAACCCTTAGAACGCACACAGGCAAGTTTCTCGTGGATGCCGGTCTGCGCTTCCAGCACCCGTTTCTCGACAGAATCGTGCCGGCAGTGCTTGCCGATTACGTCGAACTTGATCAGGGTACGGGAATCGTGCATACCGCTCCCGGTCACGGCGCCGACGACTTTCTCACTGGGCAGAAATACGGCTTGGAAACGTATGCGCCGATTGATGATCGCGGAGTCTTTCTGGAGGGGCTTCCGGAATATAAAGGCAAGTCGGTTTTCGAGGCAAATCCTCAGATCGTGGAGCTGCTGAACAAACGTGGCGCTCTCCTCGGCCGCAGCGACTACAAACACAGCTATCCGCACTGCTGGCGCTGCCACAATCCGGTGATTTTCCGCGCAACCGAACAGTGGTTCATCAAGATGGACCAGGCCGCGAAGAGCCGGCGAAAAACGCTGCGCCAGGAGGCGCTGGAGGAAATTCACCAGGTGAAGTGGATTCCCGCCTGGGGCGAAGACCGCATGTACGAAATGATCGAGAGGCGACCGGACTGGTGCGTGTCGCGGCAGCGCTTTTGGGGTGTGCCGATCATCGTTTTTTACTGCGACGATTGCGGCAAACGGCTCGAAGATTTCGCGGCGTTGCGCAACGTCGTGAAGTGGTTCGAGAAAGAAGGCGCGGACGCCTGGTACAAGCATTCCCCGCAAGAACTTTTGCCGCCGGGAACGAAATGCGCGTGCGGCGCGTCGAACTGGCGCAAAGAGAACGACATTCTGGATGTGTGGTTCGACTCGGGCTCATCGCACCTTTCCGTGCTCAAAGGCCCGGAATGGCCCGCGGATGTTTATCTGGAAGGGCCGGACCAGTATCGTGGCTGGTTTCACAGTTCGTTGCTCGTGGCCACGGGCACGCGCGACGCTGCGCCGTATCGCAGCGTGGTCACACACGGTTGGACTCTGGACGAGCAAGGCCGGCCGATGTCCAAGTCGCTCGGCAACGCGCTTTATCCCATTGCGATTTGCGAGCGCTGGGGCGCGGATTTGCTGCGGCTGTGGGTGGCGTCGGTGGAGTATCAAGCCGACGTGAAAATGAGCGAGCGCGTGATGACCCAGCTCAGCGAAGCGTACCGCAAGATTCGCAACACCTTCCGCTTTGCGCTGAGCAATCTGGGCGATTTCGATGCGTCGCGCGATGCGCTCGCGAACAACCAGCTCGAAGAAATCGATCAGTGGATGCTGGATCGCACCGCGGAACTGGTGAAGAAATGCCGCGAATGGTACGCGAACTACGAATTCCACCGTGTGCATCACGCGATCTATGAGTTCTGTGTGGTGGACCTTAGCGCGTTCTATTTTGACGTGCTGAAGGACCGGCTTTACACCAAAGCGCCGAAAAACAAATCGCGCCGCGCCGCGCAAACCGTAGTTTGGAAGATTGCCGATGCGCTGGTGCGGCTGGCTGCTCCGGTTCTTGTTTTTACCGCCGAAGAAGTCTGGAAGTATCTGCCGAAATCCGCGGGAAGGGCGGAGAGCGTGCACATGGCGGTATTCCCGGAAGCCGAGTCGCTGGCTTGCGGCGTCACCGCAAAGGAAGCCGAAAAGTGGGAGCATCTTGCCCAGGTCCGTTCCGCAGTTCTCCTAGCGCTCGAACAGGCCCGCGCTGCCAAAGCCATCGGCGGCGGGCTGGAGGCTAAGGTCCGTTTGCACGCCAATTCGAAAGCGCCTGGCTTGCAAGAGCTACTTAAGGAGAAAAGCTCGCAGCTCCCCGCGCTCTTTATCGTGTCGCAAGTCGCAGTGGATCCCGCCGAAGGCGATGGGCTTCAGCCAAGTGAGACTCTTCCGGGCTTGGCCGTCAAAATCGAGCGCGCCGACGGCAAGAAATGCGAGCGCTGCTGGAATTACTCGACGCACGTGGGTGAAAACAAGCGCTATCCGACGGTCTGCGAACGTTGCAGCGAAGCCCTCGCCGAAATCGAACGCGACGCCCAAGCCAGTGTGGTGGCCAGCTGACATGCACCCTTTTTGTCGACTGAAAAATACGCCGAATTGTCATTCTGAGGGCCGTTTTGCCTGCTTCCGGCAGGCAGGCCCGAGGAATCTGCTTTTGCATTTTGCAGAAAAGCAGATCCCTTGCTGCGCTCGAGATGACAAACGCCCCTTTCCTTCATGACTCTTCCTCCTCGCCTTCGCTGGCTGTGGATCACCTTTGCCATCGTGGTACTCGACCGCGCCACCAAAGCCTGGTTTGAGGCGCGCACCACGGAAGGCTGGCGCTACGAAGTCATTCACAATTTCATCTATTTGGTGCATAGCCGGAATCCGGGCATTGCCTTTGGTGTCCTGGCGGATTCCCCTTCCACCATGACGCGTGTCATCTTAATCGCCGGTTCGCTTGTCGTGATCGCCGTACTCGCTTGGTTGCTGGTGTCAGGCAAAACCACAGGCGCCATGGGAAATGCAGGGTTGGCGCTCCTGCTGGGTGGCGCGGCGGGCAACGTGGCCGACCGCATCTTCCACGGCGCGGTCACTGACTTCTTCGAAGTATGGTTCGGCAGCTATCATTATCCCGCCTTCAACGTCGCGGACTCCGCCATCACCCTTGGTGCCGTGCTCATCCTTCTTGACGTATTATTTGGGCGCAGGCACGAAACACCGCATCAAGTTTCCTGAAACTTTTTTGTCGAGGAGGAAACCATGGTTGTAGCGCCGGCATTCTGCCGGCTCTTCTCTCCTCAGTGTGTAGGGGCGCGCTTTAGCGCGTCCCCTACCAAGGAGCGTCGCGGCGCAAGAATCTCCTGTCGTCTTCCTAGCATCCGGCCAATCATAAACACCCTGTTTGTTCATTCGAACGGACTCGGTGTGACCCCCATCCTTGACCCCCGTGGCCCAGGGGCCATACTGCCTGCAGAGGTGTTTTATGCCAGCTCTCGTAGAAGTTTCCGATTCTCCGTTTATTGTCGAGGCATGAACGGGCGCAATCCGAATCTTCCCCGTTTGGCCAGGCAGGTGGAAGGCGAACCGGAGTTGCTCCTGGCGGTCATTGACGCGCTCGGTTCCGTAACTCCTCGCGTTCGTTTTGCCGCGAGCAAATTGTTGCGCCTGGTGAGCGAAAAGTCTCCAGAAGCGCTCTATCCGCACTTCGACTGTTTCGTGCGGCTGCTTAGCGACAAAAACGGCATTTTCAAGTGGAACGCCATGCTTACCTTGGGCAATCTCGCCGTCGCCGACCGTAAGAAGAAGCTCGACGCGATGCTCGGTATCTATCTTGCCCCGATTTCCGGCAAGAACCTGATCAGCGCCGCCAATACGATCCACGGAGCGGCGGCCATTGCGCGCGCGAAACCGTATCTCACCGATGAGATCGCCAAAGGCATTCTGGCGGTCGAAGAGGCTCGCTACGCGACGCGCGAATGCCGCAATGTTGCGATCGGCCACGCCATCAGCGCGCTTGATGAATGTTTCCCGTCGCCGCTCAACCGGCATTTAGTTCGTTCGTTCGCCGACAGGCGAAAAACCCAAGGCGCGCCACCAGCAACAAAGCGGGCAAATTCTTGGCGAAGTGGCCGGCGGAGAGTCCGCCGAAGCTTGCGAACTTTGCGAGGTTTGCGATTATTAGATTCTCGCGTAGATCAGCTAATCGAATCCCGGATTACCCACTTGCGTAGTTCGTGTGCCTGTACTGCTAGAATCTCTCTGTGACTTCTGCCTCCGGGCAAGTAGTTCGAGAACTCGTCGCTGCTCCTCCCGACGCGGGAGCGCGCCTCGACCGCTTTGTGGCCGCACAATGCCCCGAACTGAGCCGTACTCGCGTCCAGGAATTGGTCGAATCGGGGCGCGTGAAACTCGACGGGAAGGTTGCCACAAAAGGTTCGCTGCATCCTCGGGGAAGCGAAAAAATCACCGTCGAAATTTCGAGGCGCCCCGCGATGGTCGCCAAAGCCGAGGCCATCCCGCTCGAAGTCCTTTACGAAGACGAAGACGTCATTGCCATCAACAAGCCCGCGGGAATGACCGTCCATGCCGGCGCGGGGAACGTGTCGGGTACGCTGGTGAACGCGCTGCTTGGGCGGGGCTTGCAACTTTCCAAAGGCGGTGACCCGCTGCGTCCCGGAATCGTGCATCGCCTCGACAAAGAGACTTCCGGCGTGATTCTGGTTGCCAAGAATGACGCGGCGCACGCCAAGCTTGGCGAAGCGTTCCACCAGCGCACCGTAAAAAAAACTTATCTGGCGATGGTGCAAGGCATTCTGAAAGAAAAGACGGGCAGCATCGAACTCGCCATCGGCCGCGACCCCATCCATCGCACGCGCATGGCCACGCCTCGAAAGTCCTGGCGCGGGGCGGCCATCGCGAATCCCCGCGCAGCACGCACGGATTGGCGCATCCTCGCAAATGTCGACAACACGACCCTGGTCGAGGTCCAACTCCACACCGGCCGCACGCATCAAATCCGCGTGCACTTTTCCGCGCTGAAGCATCCCGTGGTCGGCGATACACTCTACGGTGCAGCGGCTCAATTGCGCGTTGGCAAAGTTGCGCTCCCTAAGTTGGAGCGCAATTTTCTGCACGCCGCCAAGCTTGGCTTTGCCCAGCCGCGGACGGGCGCGTGGATCGAAGTTCGCGCGCCTTTACCGGGCGAGCTTCGCGAAGTTTTGGCCAAACTCTGTGTCGCTGCGAATGAATCGCAGAGCCGAATTGACGCTGCGCTCGCGGGCTACCTATAATTTATAGGCGATGAACCGGCCACACGCTCTACTTCCGGCTGTTTTGAGTGCCGCCCTTTTGTTTCCCGCCTCCGCGGCTTTGGCGCAGCAGTCCTCTGGCAGCACGAGTCAGCAGGCCCCGCCGTCCGCGCCCACTCCCAGCCAGCAAGCACCGCGAAGCGGTCAAACCTTCAAACGCGAAGTCAACCTCGTCGATGTGCTCTTTACCGTCTTAAATCGTCGCAACAAATTGGTGGCGGATCTGGCGGAAAGCGATTTCAAGGTTTTCGACGAAGGCAAGCCGCAGGAAATCCGTTACTTTAGCAGGCAGACGGATTTGCCCTTGCGCATTGGCATGTTGCTCGACACTTCCAACAGCATTCGCGACCGCATCAAGTTCGAACAAGATGCTTCCGTCAGTTTTCTTTTCAGCGTGCTTCGCCGCAATAAAGATGAAGCGTTTGTCATGACTTTCGATGACGAACCGCAAATTATTCAGCCTTTCACCAGCGATACCGGGGCGCTTCGCGACCAGATTATGGGCACTCGCGCCGGCGGCGGCACCGCGATTTACGACGCGATCTATGAGGCTTGTGCGAAACAGTTGAACCATCCGCCGCGCCCGCCCGGAGACCAGCCCGACGTGGTTCGCCGCGTCATGATTCTCATCAGCGATGGCGAGGACAACTTGTCCATCCACACGCGTGGGGAAGCCATCGAGTTGGCGCAACGCACCAGCGTCGTCATCTACACCATCAGCACGAGCACACAATGGGTTTCTTTGGAAGAAACCAATCCGGAGAAAACCAGCGACCGCAAATACCATCTCACCGAAGGCGACAAAGTCCTTCAGGATTTGGCGGAAGAAACCGGCGGCCGCGCGTTTTTTCCCTACCACGTAGACGATCTCGACCAATCTTTTCAGGATATCGGCGACGAGCTTCGCAACCAGTATTCGATCGCCTATCAACCTGCCAACTACGTGATGGACGGGCGCTATCACAAAATCCGCGTGGAAGTGCCGGATCACAAGGGCTACCAGGTGCGCGCGCGGCGCGGATATTATGCGCGTGCGAATCGGGACGCCAACGCCGCGTCAGACCTTGGTTCGGGAGCTCCGCAGGGAACGCCCCAAGGGACCGCGAAGCCCTGATTTTCGATTTCGCCTGATTTTCGATTTCGGTTGGTGGCAGCTTGCTGAGAATCTTTTTTTGTTTCCCTCTCCGAAATGACAGCGGTCTTTCAAAGTAGGTTGGGCAAGTGAAGTCTGGGTTGTGAAACGCAACGCGCGGTTGAGCCGTCTCACCTTTAGTCTAACGTCGCCGTACTGGGTTCATTCCCATCAAGCAAGTTTGCAGGACAAAGCCTGCCTGGAGGCGAATGTGCGGAAGCATCGGAATACCTTGCTGATTCTCCTGTTGGTCGTGGCGGTGATTCCACTGCGGGCGCAGGCGCCAAGCGCGGCGGATCTGAACGCCATCCAGCAAATTAAGGACGAAAGCTTCAATCATTCGCAGGTTATGGACATCATGAGCTATCTCACAGACGTCTATGGCCCGCGGCTCACCAATTCGCCGAACATCAAACACGCTGCCGATTGGACCATGGGCAAAATGAAAGAATGGCAGCTGGCCAACGTGCATCTCGAACCGTGGGGTCCTTTCGGCAAAGGCTGGTCCAACGAGCGCTTTTCCCTCCAGGTAATTTCGCCGCGTCCCTTTCCTCTCATCGCGTATGCCAAAGCGTGGACGCCCGGCACCAACGGCGTGGTTACCGGAGAAGCGGTGTGGGCACCTATTCAAAAAGCAGAGGACCTCGAGCAGTATCGCGGAAAGCTCAAGGGGAAATTTGTCTTGACGGCGCAGCACCCGGAAATTCCCTCGCGCGCCGAAGCCCAGTTTCATCGTTACACCGACGCCGAACTGGTAGAGGAATCCACGCAACCAGTCCCAACCGCACGTGGCCCGGAAGACCGCTTATTGCGGTTTCGCGCGCAGCGCGAGCTCAATGAAAAGATTCAGAAGTTTCTTGTGGAAGAAGGCGTAGCGGTTTGGCTTGAGCCTTCGCCGGGCGACGACGGCACCGTGTTTGTTTCAGGTGGCGGGAGCCGCGATCCCAAAGATCCTCCCGCTCCGCCCCGTGTCGCCGTCGCCAGCGAAAATTATGGCCGCCTCGTGCGCATGCTGGAGAAGAAAGTTCCCGTCACCCTGCAAGCCGACATTCAAAACAAGTTCTACGAAGACGACTTGAATTCCTTCAACATCATCGGCGAAATTCCCGGCTCCGAGAAAGCCAAGGCCGATGAAATTGTGATGGTCGGCGCGCACTTCGATTCCTGGCACTCCGGAACCGGGGCCACCGACAACGGCGCGGGCTCCGGCGTGATGCTCGAGGCCATGCGCATTCTCAAGACGACCGGCGTGAGGCTTCGGCGCACCGTGCGTATCGGCCTATGGACCGGCGAAGAGCAGGGCTTGCTCGGCTCGCGCGCCTACGTGAAGCAGCATTTTGCGGATTGGGAGCCGGAGGGAACGGACAAGGAAAAAATCAAATTGTTGCCCGAGCACGCCAAACTCGACGCGTATTACAACGTGGACAACGGCTCAGGGAAAATCCGCGGCATCTATCTTCAGGGCAACGAAGCCATCGCGCCGCTTTTCTCGCAGTGGATGGAGCCGTTCCACAATCTCGGCATGACCACGCTGACCATCCGCAACACCGGCGGCACCGATCATCTTTCCTTCGACGCCGTGGGCCTGCCGGGCTTTCAATTCGTCCAGGATCCTCTGGACTACGACACGCGCACGCACCATTCCAACATGGACGTGTACGAGCGCATCCAGGAAGCGGACATGAAGCAGATGGCCGTGATTGTGGCCTCGTTCGTGTACCTGACCGCCAACCGCGACGACATGGTTCCGCGCAAGCCGCTGCCCAGGACGCGCCTCAAGCGCACTAGCCCGTTCTAGATTCTAGAAAACCCGCGATTCACGGTGCCTTCTCCGTGAACAAGGCAGCGAAGTTGCGCGCGGTGATGATGCGTGTGGACTTGTGAGCGACCAGCCCCAGCAGGCCGCTCTTGTCGCCGGTGACGAGATAATCCGCGTTGCCGGCTTCCGTCAAAGCCAGCAAGAAGTTGTCGCCAGGGTCGGGTGAGCGTCTCACGTTCGGTAGGGGGCCGATTTCCTCCTCCGCTGCCCGTGCGAATTATTTACTTCGAAACCGTCCCGATGGTCTTCAGCCACGTCTCGACCAACGCAGGCCACCCGGCAACCGGAAACTTCGTGCGCCGCAGCCCAAACGCATGCCCGCCTTGCGCGTACAAATGGATCTCCACCGGAACCTTGGCCTTCTTTAGCGCGAGATAGTAGCTGAGCGAGTTCTCGACGCCGTCGACGGGGTCGTCCGTTGCTTGGAGTAAAAACGTGGCCGGCGTTTGGCTGGTAACACGAATATCGGGATTCAGCCCGAACTGTCCATCGTCAACCCACAAGTGCCCCGGATAAAGAGCCACCGCAAAATCGGGCCGGCAGCTTTCTTTGTCGGCTGCATCGACCGCAGGATACAAACGCTTGTCAAAATGCGTGCTGATGTCTGCCACCAGGTGCCCTCCTGCTGAAAATCCCAGCACTCCAATCTTGTGCGGATCGATATGCCACTCCGCGGCGTGAAACCGCACCAGCCCTAAAGTTCGTTGCGCATCCTCGAGCGCCGTCGGTGCCTTCGGTTTCCTCTCGCACTGGCATCGCTCATGTAATCCCTTTCGTCGCCAGCCAGTCACAGACCTCCGTGCCTTCCAGATCGATGGCTAGATCCTGATATCCACCGCCAGGAAACACGACCATCGCCGCGCCCGTATTTCTTCCTTCGGGCGAATAGACCGTTATCGTGGGCCGCGAGACGTGGTCCACAGTAAACCCACCGGGCGGCCCGGTTGGGGCTGTTGGCCACCAGTGACTCTCCTCCGGGCCCGCGACAGGCTGCGCATCCGGCGGCTCCCCCGGCCAGATTGGGACTTCGGTATGGCCCGGCGAGGGCTGCCAGGCAGGCGTCTGCGCGCTCAGACCGCCAAACGCAAACACAACACAACCCGCAAAGAGCAAAGTCTTCATCGCGAAACTCCCTCTTTATGGCCTGTAAATTTTCTCACGCTACGCCTATTCCGTCATTCCGAGTGGAGCAAGCCGATTTTTTCCGCTCCGCTCCTGCGGAGCGTCGGCTTGCGCATGTGAGGAATCCCCCTTCGATTTCCAATCTTTGACAACAGGAGGCTGGGAACGAAAGAAAAACGTCGGGAATTACTAGCGGGAGGTATCGCGCAGGAGCACGGCGTCGGATTCGTTGTGGCCGCGCTCGAAGGGAGTTGGGAGCTATCCGGCGAAAAGGCGAACTCGGCGATTTTGCCGGACGTGAAGTGTGTGACGTGCCGGTAAGGCTCATGTCTTCTTGCGGGATAGACATGAGTCGTATGCGTGAAATGAGGATAGTAAACGCAGGCCGAATCGCGGTCAATGCGCCGCGTTCGAGCGCATTCCTTCGAAAGCCGAACGCAATTCGAGTTCAAGCGGGTTCCAACGATGCGCTAGGTAAATGCTTCAAATTGTTGGCAATTGGCTTAGAGTTTTTTTTTGCTCTTCAGATGCGTCTAATGCACCTTCGCCAAACCACGTCAAAGGAGCGCTTCCACTGAACCGACGGAATCAAGCAAGCGCTTTCATGAAGCCGTTTGTATCAAGTCGGCCCGTCCTTGGGCGCCCACATCCTTTGCGCGCAAGAAACTCCATCAGGCAGGTCCGGCTTTGGGCGTGTGGGCCGGCCGCTTAGTTACGCCGGTCCATCTTTTGGTGCGTAATAGCCTTTGCGGGCGAGCACTTTCAATTCCTTGTCCGTGGTTTCCACCTTGATTTTGCGAAAAGTTCCATCGCGCGCCGCATTGGTCGAGTAATACCCTATGGTGTATTCTGACCGCAATTCCTCAGAGATTTGGTCGAAGGCTTCTTGAAGATGTTTTTCGGAGGACACTTCGATGACGCGGCCGCCGGTTTGGTCCGCAATCTTGTGGGCGATGTCCGGCCGCCAGCCCTGGCCGGGATCGTGCACCAGCAAGAAATGCACCACGGTGTTGGCGCGCTGCGCGGCCTCGATGGCTTCGTTGACGGTGACTTTGCTTCCGAAATCTTCCGCGTCGGTAACAATCACCAGCGCTTTGCGGCCCGCTTCGGTGGCCAATTTCTGTCCGCAAATCAGCCAAATGGCGTCGTACATATGCGTTCCGTTGGGCCCGGAAGGCAAAGTCCCCGGCGTCACCATCGGCCCGGCGGCATTGATCTGCGCGTGATGGATGGCGCGCTGCAACTGAGCGCGATCGTCGGTGAAATCGGAGAGCATGTCCACGTCCAGATCGAAAGACACCACCATGGCCTCATCGCCCTTGCGCAGAACCTGGTTCAGAAAGCGGGAAGCGGCGTCCTGCTCGGCGGGAAGGCGATTTTGTTCGCTGCCGCTGGTGTCAATGAGCAGCCCCAGCGTGATGGGAAGCGTTTTTTCGGCGGTAAAGAAGGCGATTTTCTGCTGTTGATCGTTTTCGAAGACCCGAAAATCCTCCTGTTTCAGGGTGGGTACGATGTGCTTTTTCTTGTCCCGCACGGTAGCAAAAATATTGACCAGACTGACTTGACTTTTGATGGTGGGCACCTGCTGCTGGTCGCTTTGCTGGGCGGGCTGCTGTGCCGGCGCCTGCGCCCACACGGGCCACGCCAGCGTCCATGCAACCAAGGCCGCGGTGCAGCGCGTCACAACTTTGTTTATCGAACGCATGTATACTTTCCTGGACAAAAAGATGCCCGCCAAACGCACCGTGCGGGTCATCGCCGTCCAATAGGATGCAGCTGAGCGGCTCATGGGATGCGCGAGACCGAGACCGACCCCGCGGGACCATTATCAACACGAAGTTTGGCCTGAGGACCATGAAAAGTCTACGAAAAACCATTCTGTCGGGTAGCATCGTGCTCTTCCTGGCACTTGCGCTTCAGCCGCTCCGCGCGCGCACGCCTCAGACCCGCGCAGCGCAACAAGGTTCAACGGCCTCCGGCCAGGGACAGACTCCTCCTGCCCCGCCTCAGCAGCAACCCGGGCTGCGCGTCCAGGTCAATCAGGTGGTTGTACCGGTTACGGTGAAGGATAACGACGGCCACCTCGTACCGGACTTGCGCAGGGACGAATTCCGGATTCTCGAAGATAACGTCGAACAAAGAATTGTTTACTTCAGCGCGGAGGCCGTTCCGCTCTCTTTGGTTTTGCTTATCGACAACGACTTGAACCGAAAAGATGCGCGGCAGGTGGCGGAAAGTCTGGATGCCATCGTCGCCGGCTTGAGCGCCAATGACGAAGTTTTTGTTTGCCGCTTCGACCAGTTTTTCCATGAAGGGAGAGGATTCACGAGCGACCAGGACAAGCTGCTCACGGAGCTGAAGCGCACCCGCTTGGGTGAAGAGCCTTCCGCGGGGCCCACAGGTTCGGTCAATGAAACGCCGACTATTAACGGCCACTCCGCTACCGGTGATGCTCCCAAACTGCCTGAGACCAGCATGATTCTCAAGGCGCAGTCCACCAAAGCGCTCGATGACGCTGTGTATTACGCGGCGCAGTTACTCAAAGACCGCGACCCGGAACGCCGGCGGCGAAAAATCATCTTGCTCGTTTCCGATGGAGTGAACAATCCCAAAGTCAATGCCAACAAATACGACGCGGTCCTCAAGGAGCTATTGCGCTACGACATCGCGGTTTACGGCGTCGGCGTGGGAAGAGCCTTCTTCGACCGCAAGTTCGAGCGGCTCTCCAAATACGCCCACGACTCCGGCGGGGACGTCTATTACGGGCTGAAACAGCAGGACCTCGAGGAATTCTATTCGCGCGTCACGGAAGAAGCGCGCAACCAGTACACCCTGGCTTACACGCCCACGGGTACGGACCGCAGTGCGGATTATCATTCCATTGAAGTGCGAGTGAAGCGCCCCGGTTTGACCATCCTTACTCGCGAAGGGTATTACTCGGGTGCGGTAGCGCGGTAAGCGTAAGCTCGATACTTCCAAGATCACTTCGTGAACCATTCGGGCATGAGCACTGGCCCGCACCCGATGACCTACTTCCGGGAGGCTTTGTCCAAACTGCAAGTGAAACGAGCGTGCGATTTGCCTCGCGTGCCGCACGAGCAGTACACGCGGGTAGCAGGATGCGTAATCGCTCGGCAGCGGCCGGGAACAGCGAAGAGCTTCGTCTTTTTGAGTCTGGAAGATGAGACAGGAATTTCGAAGGTGATTGTGAATCCCGATCTTTACGAGAAATACCGCGCGGTGTTCAACCGCGGAGAAATTCCTTCGGGTTGAAGGCGTCCTGCGGAATCAGGATCACATCATTTCCATCAACGCTTCCCGCGTCCTACCCATCTCGATTACTGCTGCAGAAACACAGTCTCATGATTTTCACCAGCAACGGCGACGGTGCTACTCAAAGAGGGCCGGCTCCCGCGCTTTGGTAGGGGATTCTAAAGGGAGTTAGCGCTGCTTAAGCGGAGCGCCCTCGCGAGAAATGACTCCATCCTTCATCACAAATACAACCTCTCTCAGGGAGTGAATCTCGGACAATGGATTGCCGCGGACGGCAACCAGGTCCGCAGCGGCTCCTGGGCGTAGCGTACCTCGTTCGTTCGCCACACCAAGCAGCTTCGCGGCTCCCGAGGTCATGGATTGTAAAATATCGGCCGGCGACATGCCCGCGTCTACCATGGAGTCCACAAAATCGATCGCCAAGTCTCCGCGCGACCTTCCTTTCAGGTCGAACATAATGTCGGTGCCGAACACAATCGGTACTCCTGCCTGAAATGCCCGCTTCAAGCGGTCGCGATGTGCGGAATACACGCGCTTGGCTTCGGCTGTGTCCATGCCGTAATGTGCGAATAGCGCCTCGGGTGTATCGGTGGGAACAAGCGCGATACCTTTCTTGCGTGCAAGCGCCAAATCGGGATCGGAAATCTTCCATGCATGTTCAATGGAGTCAACTCCACCTTCGATTGCATTGTGGGCTCCACGTTCGGTCTGTACGTGAGCTGCGACAGGAATACTAGTGGCATGCGCTTCATCAACGACGAAGCGAATGTCATCTGCCGAGTAAACGTACGGTTGGGCGTCGACAACAATTTTGATTACCTGCGCCCCAAAATAAACGTTCTCGCGAATGGCGCGCCGTAGCTCATCGCGTGAGTCGGCGAAGAAATATTCCGGATTGTGTAATAGCTGACGATCCGCGGGCGTATCCCAGAATTGTCCGCCATAGGGGGCGATGATCCGGCCTGCGTAGATAACGTTTGGGCCGGGAACGATGCCGAAGCGGATGGCTTTGGCAAGATCTGCATCAAGAAAATCGCCTGCGTTGCCCACGTCGCGGACCGTGGTGAAACCTGCGTTCAGCATCTCGCGAGCGTGTTGCGCGCCGAGAATCGCACGGAATCCTTGGCGCCGCTGGAGCGCCATGATCCAAAAATCGCCCAAATCCCATTTGTCATCGACTGTTGCGCAGAGGTGGGTATGCGCGTCAATTAGTCCTGGAAGCACCGTGTAGTTACTCAGATCGATGGTTTTGGCACCAGCTGGAACCTGAACGTTGGTTCCGATGGCGGTGATTCTTCCTCCTTCCACCAGCAATTGTTGATTCGTGGCTGACTTCCCAGTATCTGGGAATATGACAGAGCCTGCTCTAATTGCGGTGACTTGCGCGCGCGTAGAATGCGTGCAGAAGAGAAGCAGACCCAATGTGACGTTGAATGAGAGGCATAGAAACCCGTTTCCCATGGGCGGCTATTTAACACCAATCTGCGACCTTGTGGTAGGTTCTGCCCGGAACAGGCTCTGCCCAGAACAAGAAGGAGGCGAGTAACCATAGGTGGCTTCTGTCCCAAAGCGCCATTGCGGTTAAGTAAGAAGAGCCGGCTGAGTAGGTGCATCCTCGGGGTCGAGGAAGGTGCTCGGACCAACGCCAACGAGGCGGAAGCGCTGCTGCGGACTGAAGGCGATATTCGTCAGCTCCTCGCAGGAAGAGGGAGGAGAGGGCGGCGTGTGGCTGCGCGTGAGAGTCTTGAAATCGCGAGTCTTCCGTTTCAGTACAGCGGTGCGGGCGATTCGTGATTCCTTGCGCGACGCGGTCCAGGTGTGCTCCGCAAATCTGCGGATTAGTGGGATGGCTTTTGGGATTGCCGGCGATACCACCGTCACCGGTAAACGCACTTGACACGCGAACAGGTAAGACGATATCTTACTTTTATGAAGACTACGATCTCCTCCAAGGGGCAGATTGTTTTGCCGGCGGAATTCCGGCACATGGACGGGATCAAGCCGGGGCAGGAGTTCGACGTAGAACGTCTTGAGCGTGGAGACTATCGCCTCGTTCGGCGCGCCCCTCCACGGAACGCCGGTGCCATCGACTGGCTGCTCGCCTGTCCGTACAAAGATTTCTTTGTTCCCATCGATTCTGAGTCGACTGATACCCTGTGAAGTATCTGGTGGACGCCAACGTTTTGAGCGAGCCGACGAAACCAACTCCTGATCCGCGGGTCGTGGATTGGCTTCGCAGACACGAACCTGACATCGCGGTCGATCCCGTGATTCTCGGGGAATTGCGCTTTGGCATTCTTCTCCTTCCCAAGGGAAAAAAGCGGATGGCGCTGGAACGTTGGTTCGATGCAGGGGTCGGGCGTCTTCGCTGCCTTCCGTGGGACGCGGACACCGGCCTGAAATGGGCGGAACTGCTGGCACGTCTTCGCAAAACCGGGAACGCCATGCCGATCAAGGACAGCCTGATCGCAGCGACCGCGGTTGTTCACGGTCTGGCGGTCGCTACGCGAAACCGGATCGATTTCGCGAAGTCCGGTGTGCACGTGCACGTCGTCGATCCCTTCGTTGGTTGAAGCCTGTCGCGCACATTACCCCCTTTCTAGCTAAATCCTTTCCGCGGCTCCTAACATGTCGCGAAAAACTGATTCGTCAACTTACGGATGACGGGCAGCCGCAAAGCGAGCTGCTCTCGCTAGGTGAAAAGAGCCGACTGAGCGGGCGGATCCTCAGGGTCGCAAAAGTTGCTCAGGCCGACGCCAACCAGGCGGAAGCGCTGCTGCGGGCTAAGGCCGACACGTTCCCGCAGCGAGAGGGCGATATTCGTCAGCTCCTCGCAAGAAGAAGGTGGAGAGCTCGGCGTATGGCTGCGAGTGAGAATCTTGAATTCGCTGGTCTTCAGCTTCAGTACAACCGTGCGCGCGATTCGCGATTCCTTGCGCGAGGCAGCCCAGGTGTGTTCCGCAAGTCTTCGGATCATCGGCTCCATCTCGGTTAGCAAGACATCCTGTTCAAAGGTATCCCCGGCGGATATGGATTGCGTTGGCCTGTCGGGGACTACTTCACTCCTGTCGATGCCACGGGCCAACTCGTAGAGACGCGCGCCATAGCGGCCGAAGCGGCCTTCGAGGGTCGGCAAATCCAGCTTTCGAAGGTCCCCCACGGTTGGTGCGTCGAAGGCCTTAGGGATTTGTTGGAAGAGGGATTCCTCGCTACGCTCGGAATGACAGTGGAGAGTATTTCTTAGCGAGCGCTTCAGCTTTTCTTCTATGACTTTGCCTACTCCTGGGAGACGACTCACGGGCA
>QHYJ01000005.1 GCA_003223255.1 Acidobacteriota bacterium
CGATTCTGAGTTTTCCGCGGATTCCTTGAAACAAACTTCGACCGGCGGCGATTCTCACCTGGAAGGAAAATACGGCAAGGCCCGCGGCCCGAAAATCACGTTGAAGACCAGCTACGGGTCGATCTCCATTCGCAAAACCAGCTAGCTGCTAGCTAAAGGCTGTTGAAAAACCCCGAGTTTGGATTACGGCGAACGCAAGATCAAAGTTGCAAAGCACTACGTCGAAGCAACCTGCAATTCCTGCGTGTGATTCTCACCTGTGAGACTGGCATAAGCGCTAATCCCTCCTATAGATGGATCAACCTCTCGTGGCGCCCCCACATATCAGAGGACATTAACCGATTGGCGACGGCAGCCGAAGAGTCTGTCCGTAGCTTCCGCCAGCAGATCGAAGAGTGCGCTCACTCCTGGCGCCAGGTCATGTCGACCTGCACCGGTATCTCGTTCTTGACAGGGATGGTCAACAGGGTCGGCGGCTGGATCTTGAAATCCGATAGAGTGGCCGGAATTGTTCCTTTGATCCGAGCCTCCTTCCCATGGTTGATCACTTGAAAAGAGACCTGCCGGTAGTGAACGGTCTGACCGGCAAACTCGATTTCCAGGTCGGTTATGATGGTACTGGATCCGAGCGCTTTTTCAGGTATCTGTGTGCGCACTGTGATCATGGGAAATTGTGCTCCGCGAGCCGCCTGCAGCATGTGAAGGTCGCGGTTGCTGTCCCCTGAGTCAAACGACTTAACGGGCACGGCGATCAGGAGATCGCATTGACCCTGATGGCAAAGGCCCTTGCCACGCGCCGCGTGGCTGAGACCCTCGACGTGATGCAAAGGGTGAGACGCATAGTAGATCAAGGTGGACTCCTGAAGAGCCCATTGGCTATCGGCTAGGCAGAGGCTCGGTAGCGCTGCCATGAACAAAGCTGTCAGTATCGTCTTCCCCATCGGCTCAGCTCAGAATTTGAGGGAGACAGAGAGAATGGCGGCGCCATAGGCTACGGCCGTCACATAGGCCACCGGCGCATGCGCACTGGCAATGCCGTGAACCTCTTGCCCGCGTCTGGTCTGTTCGTATGCCAGCGCTCCCAGAACCGGCGTCAGTATCATTCCTGGACCATGGATCCAAGCCAACGTCTTGTGCAAGCGGATCGGACCGCGGGTTTTCATCCCTGAGATCTTGGGTGCCCGGATCGCAAAATAGGCAGTGATGGTATACAAGCCTGCTGTAGCCGAGCCCAGAGCGGCATGCAGATCGCGCGTCGTCGAACTGGTGCTCTCGCCGACAGAGCCGCCCGTAATGACTGTAGCAACCAAGGCTCCGGCGGTGATCAGACCGAGGCGTTGATGGATCGTGAGCATGTGCGTACGCTTGTCGAGTTTGGCTTGCTCCTGGGCGCTGCCATGGATTTGGGCGGGAGGGAAACCGAGGTCCGAAAGGGAAGGTTTGCTAGGGGTGCTCGAAGGCGCATTCGGCAGATTTTGCTGCTCCTGAGATGAACTCGGCAGCAGCGGCTGGCCCAACACGATGTTCCTGGTTTCCCGCGCCCCTGCGGCGAGTGTAATTTCCGTAGTTCTGACGCCGAGACCGTCAACTGAAAATGAAACTCGGTAGTCTCCAGGCGAGAGGTTGTCGGCTCTGAAGACTCCATCGGCGTCTGTATGGGTCTCCGTCAACTGACCTGTAGCCAGATTCTCGATGGTCACCTTTGCATTGGGGACAACCGCTCCCGAAGGGTCCGTAACGGTGCCAGACAGGGTTGCAGTTGCCACCTGGGCGCGCACGGCAGGCGCCACCAGCAGAATGATCGTTAAAATCCCGACTCCAAATCCGGTCGCTTTCCATTTCAATTTCATCAGGATATCCTCCTGGCTTCTCAGAACTGCATGGGGCAGAAAACTAGCTGCCGTTGGCCTTGGGTTGCCGACGATTCGCCCGGGTGGTCATCGGGGCAAAGCGCGACTCCGCAGTGTCGGCATTTCGGATTCTGCCCCCATTCTCCGAGAGCGTGCCGCTTGCCGCATTCCCGGTGCCGATACCGGACTATAAGTTGCCAGTCCCTCGGCGTATCCTTGCGGGCGATTTTAGCATCGGCTGACAAGAGCGGGACCACCCATTTCGCCCCTGGCCGGCCCAACGCGTAAGCGGAGGTCATCTTTCTCGTCTGTAGCGGTAGGTCAGGTTAGAGAGCTTCCTTGACACGGTAGAGGAGAGGACATGAAAACAAGAACGATCCTATTAAGTCTTTTGCTGTGTTTTGTCGGCGTGGCAGTGTGCTTCGCCGCCGACTCATTTATGGGCACCTGGAAGTTGAACAACGCCAAGTCCAAATCGGTGCGGGGTCGCCGAAGAACGCCACGGTTGTCTACGAGGCCGCAGGAGACGATGTGAAAGTCACAGCGGATGGCACCGACGGCGATGGCAAGCCCCTGCATAGCGAGTGGACGGGCAAGTACGACGGCAAAGGCTACCCGGTCACAGGGGATCCGAGTACGGATACGCGGTCCTACAAGAAAGTTAACGATCATACCCTAGTGTTCACCAACAAGAAGGGCGACAAGGTTACGATCAGCGGTCGTGGCGTCGTGTCGGCCGACGGCAAGACCCGCACGGTCACCATCACCGGAACCGATTCGAAGGGCAGGGCCGGAGTTCAGTCGTATTTTCTCACATCTACTTGGACGAAACCTCGCGCGCCAAATGACTTGCGATCACTTCGCGGATATCATCTTACTTTTTTCCAGATGCCAGCGCTGCTTCCCTCGACCCAAAGTGTTTGTTGACGATGCTGGCCCCTTTGGCCGCCAGTTGGTCGAGCGCTGCATAATTTGGATAGGAAATCGATATCGCCACGTTCCAGTCGCCCGGATGATCTGTCACCGGATTCGCAAATAGCTTGTAATCCGAAATCAAGCCTGCTTTTTTGAACTCTTCAAAGATCGGCCTCGTATTCTCGCGGAAGTCCTTCCAGAACGCGTCTGCTTGTCCTGACTTGATAGAATAATAAGTCACGCGCCAAACAGGTCCAGGGTCGAAGTTGGGACTTTGCGCAAACGCGGGGAGTGCTGCAAGCAAAGTAGCGGCAAGTTCCGTGGTCAGCAGAGCTTAGCCTAGTGCCTCCTCAAATTGTTGACGGATCGAATTGGGCCCAGATCTGGCCCCTCCAATAGGTAGGCCGCGAAGCTACCACTCAACCTTTCCCCGTCAAGGCGGCATCCACTCACATCTGCGAGAGGCAACAAGCGTTGAGGACCGATGGTGCCGACTTGGCGGTCTGTGGCTGTCTGGCGCTGATTTTGGCGGGATCTTGTCGCCGTATCTATTAATGGGGATAGGTTGACACGGTAGAAGTCGATGGTTCGAGTCCATTCGGGCCTACCATTTCAAGTCGCCGCTCCATTTTCTACCTGTGATTCTCTACCTGTGTTCCCGCGAGCAGGGCTAAAGCCTATCCAAGCATGGCGTGGGCAATTCTCAGCCAGAACGGCACGTTGTGATAGGCGATGTAGGTCACGATCATCTGGCCAAGGATGAACAGGGGCACCGCTAAGAGGTAAATGCGGTGGACCGTGCGATTGACAATCAGGTCGCGTGCGACGCCAAGAAGAATCAGCAGATCCACACCAACATAGAATAAATAGCCCGGCAGGATGCGGTCGGGAAAGCGCCCGAATCCTGCGGCCGTGAGCGCACAGGTGGCAACCAGTATCAGACGCCGGTGCAGTTCAGGTTTCTTTCGCCAATATACGGCCAACGGAAACGTGCTGGTGGAGCAGACCATGTCAAAGAGCGGAACGACAAGGAAGGACTCCGCATCCGTGGCGTGAAGACTCACTGTGTTGAAACGCCCCATGACGACGGCGGCGTAAACCCCGACCATGGGAATCAGCGTGCCGAGCGCGACTCCAAACACCCCAAGGCGCCGATGCCATGGCACTTTGCGTGAGCGTAGCCCGAATCAAATTCGTATCCCTGCACGGCTGCGAGATGCAAGAGAGCTTGATGTTCATGCATCAGCTGAATCTTGTGCTCAATCATGCCCTGAACAGAAGAAGGAACTTCTCTCGCAATGCGTGCAATCGGCCCCTTTAGTTCCCAGCCTAAGGCGGACCGCCTTAAGATGCCGCGTTGGTGCAGGTCACGAAGCATGTCGACCATGAACAGCGGATAGCCTTCCGTTCTTTCGTGAATCAGGCTGACCAATGTTGAGGGGAAGCGATGGTCAGGAAACCGCGGTGCGCCATAGGTTCCGACCTACTTGCGAGCTCAGAAAATCGAGTGCAATTTCATGGCATCTGCCGTGAGCTTCGAGACTCGGTTTTGCATGCAGGAAAGGGTGGCCACTCAAGACTAAGTCAGAGGTCCGGTACGCAACCAAAACCAGAACCAGCATCGAGTCGAGCCTGTCGGCCAAATATGTGAGGAGGTCTCCGCTTGAGGCATCCGCCCAGTGGAGATCGTCCATGAAGATCACAATGGGCTCGAACCGAGAAACTTGCCGGAGAAATGCGCACATTTCACGCTTGAGGCGCTCTTGCGAGGGGACGGCGTGGCTTGCCGGTTCTGAGATTGCTGGCGCAACCAAGGCGGACCAAGTTGGCGCAAATTCCTTCAGCGCGGTTTTTCAACAGCCTTTAGCTTACTTGCGCTCCTCACGGGAGGCCAGATCGGGCGCTCTTCGCTTCCGGCAAACGGTTTGCTTTACATTTGCAGGAGATAACCCGCGTTAGCTGCCATCTGTCCGAGCTGCTGCCACGGCGTCGTGCTCGACGAACCGCCGCTGCTGAAAATGCCGCCAAACAAATTTTGCAGGCAGGGCGCTGCAAGCACCGGCGTTTGTGGAACGGGCAGACTTGGGAGGGAGACGTCCGGTTGATTGAAATTCAGCACGTAGGCAAGATTGTTGATGTCGTTGCTCGCGTCGCGGGGCGTCAGCGGCTCAAGCCCCCACCGCCATTCGATCAGCTGCAGCACCGAGGTGTGATCGAACACCAGCGTATTCACCAACGGATTACTTGCATTCCCCTTCGTGAAAGGCGATGCAACAACCGTGGGCACGCGCATTCCCAGCAATGTCTTCCCGTTCACGATGTCGGGATCGACTTGATTGGCTGCGGTGGCGCGCGGCGGTGTGACGTGCTCGAAGAAACCGCCCCATTCGTCAAAGTTCACGATAAACACGGTGCTCGCCCAGTTCGGCCCGCCGGCGACTGCTTGAAAGGTTTGGTACAGGAACTGGTCCCCCTCGCGGATGTCCGCGTGCGGATGGTCGTCGTTCCCCGTGCCGTCATCCAGAATGGTGTACTTCGGGTCCACAAACGACACGGCTGGAAGTGTTCCAGTGGCCGCCGCCGCGAGAAACTCGTCATAGAGTTTCGATATCCCGAGATACTTTGTGCCCCAGAGCGCCAGGAAAGGCACATTCGAATAGTAATAATTCGCACGCACGCCCGCGGCGGCAAGTTCGTCCCAAATCGTGGGCAACGAAGAAAAACTGGTGGTATCGCCCAAACGATCGGTCTGTGCGGCGTGGAGAAAGAGGCGGTTCGGAAACGTCGGCCCGAGAATGGAAGCAAAGTAGTGATCGCAGGCGGTATAGTTTCGCGCCAACGCGCCGTAAAACGGAATGTCCGCTTCTCCATAGTAGCCAATCGAGTAGACGTCGTTGCTTCCTGCACGGAGAAAACCGTCCATATGACCGTTGTCATATTCCACGCGCCCACCATTATAGGAATGATCGGGATCGGGGTGCGGACAGCCGGTATCGTCACCGGAGAGCGAATACGTCGGATGCGAGACGCCGCTGCTGTCCGCAAACGTCAAGCCCGCCTGCTTTCCATCCGCGTTGGGTAACCAGCCAAGAAAATGATCGAAGCTGCGATTCTCCATCGTGACTACAACGATGTGTTCGATTCCGCAATTTTCCGGATTCGGCAGCGCCGGAAGAATTGCCCATGCGAACTGTTGGCTCCACGCACGACAGGCACCTCCGGCCAACAAGGCTCCCGAGGCCAGCCCGGCGTTCTTCAGCAACTCGCGGCGATTGATTCTCATGACGCACTCCGTGGCCTGAAAGATTTGTTTCGGGCGTTTGCAGCAGCGCCCCGAGGGCGGGAGAAGGATGGGGACTGGAGAATAAATCATGGGGAATAAAACGGAAATGCCGTGTAGGGATTTTACCTTAGCGCTCTGCGAGCCGGTTCAGTTCGGCAAAAAAAGCGGGGAACGAAACACCAGCACAATCGGCGTCGCGAATCACCGTGTTTCCTTCCGCGGCCAAACCCGCCACGGCAAAGGCCATCGCGATGCGGTGATCGCCGTGCGGATCAATTTCTGCACCGCGCAACTTTCCCGCGCGGCAGCCTTCTATTCTCAAACCGTCCGGCCGCTCTTCTACCTTTGCCCCCATGCGCCGCAGATTCTCTGCCAGTGCGGCAATCCGGTCGCTCTCTTTTACGCGCAGTTCGGCAGCATCGCGAATCTCGATGCCTTCTTCGGTGTACGGGCCAAGTGCGGCCAGCATTGGCAGTTCGTCGATCACCAAGGGAATGTGCCTGCCGGAAATCACGCCACCCTTCAGCGCAGCGCCTTTTACCGCCAAATCGCCAATGACCTCGCCTTGTGAACTCTTCAGTCCGAGCATGTGGATGGAAGCACCCCTTTCCGCGAACACGTCAAGAATCGCCGTGCGGGTGGGATTCAGGCCGACATTGTGGATCAACAAGTTCGAATCGGGAAACAAGGAAGCCGCTGCGAGAAAAAACACGGCCGAAGACAAGTCTCCGGGTACGTCGAGCGATTTCGCCACGAGCTTTCCGCGGCCATTCCCGTTTCCCAAGCCATGCACGCGGATCGTCTGGCCGTCTCTTTCGATACTTGCGCCAAATTCTTCCAGTGCAATCTCCGTGTGGTCCCGCGTGCGCGCCGGCTCCGTCACGCTGGTTGCGCCTTCCGCGAATAGACCAGCTAGCAGCACCGCCGACTTCACTTGCGCGCTGGCCATGGGCATTTTGTAATCAATCGCGTGAAGCTTTGCGCCGCGAATTTCCAACGGTGCGAAATTATCTTCGCGTCCGCGAATGTCCGCGCCCATTTCCCGAAGCGGTGCAATTACCCGCTTCATTGGCCGTTTTTGCAGAGAATCATCGCCGGTCAGCTTGGAAGAAAAATCCTGGCCTGCCAGCATGCCCGCGAGGAGCCGCATCGTCGTACCAGAATTTCCCGCGTCCAATGCCCGCCAGCTACTCTGCAATCCGCGCGCGCCGCGTCCGGTGATGCGCACCGTGCCTTTCCCTGTCTTCACGTCGGCGCCGAGCGCACGGATGCAATTGAGCGTGCTGTGGCAATCGGCGGCATCGGAAAAGTGCCGCAATTCACTGGTGCCCTCCGCCAGAGCCGCCAACATGGCATAGCGGTGCGAGATGGACTTGTCTCCTGGCAACTCCAGGGCGCCGGTCAAGCTTTTCGCAGGCTGAATGATTTCGTTCACATGGAAATTCTAGCACTCTACGGCGTGACGCCCCGAACTGCGATCGCGAGCTCTCTTCTGCTTAAAGCACATCCCTCGCTTCGCGTGCCTCCCGACCGGCAGGCCTGCGAACGACGACACACAGGCGGTTCACCGTCCGCACCTCGGGCCCCATTTCCTTCTTCGCATTCCAATTTCCACGAGCCTCCCTGTCCTCTTGGCCAGTTTTTTCCCACGTCACTGCCTCTCCTTCCTCCTGAAATCCAAGCGCATCGCAGAACGTATCATTCAGTGAGGAGAAAATTCGAATGCCAGCCCGCAGTCAGTTTGCTCAGCTCGCCACGAAGTTCGGCATGCTGTTTGGCGTGCTCTTTGTTGTCACCGTTCTGCTGGCCGCCATGCCCGGCCACCACGCGCCTGCCGCACAACAAGAATCCCAGCAGCCGCCTGCTACGCAACTTGAGCAACAATCCCAGGGCATGGATCCCCCTATGGCCGGGATGGATATGGACGAGGCCAAAGCCAGCGAAGCCCATGCCGTTCACGACATGACACCCGGGCAACCTGCGCACAACGCCCACATGCACACAACTGGTCCGCGCCCGCAAGCTCCCGAAGACCTCGCACGCGCCAGGGAAATCGTGGATCAACTGCGCGACGGCATCGAGAAGTACAGGGACTATCACGTCGCTCTCGCCGACGGGTACAAGATTTTCCTGCCCAACCTTCCGCAGCCCGAATATCACTTCACGAATTACAGGAATGGCTTCCTCGAAGCGTTCGCGTTCGAACCGTCGCGTCCCACTTCCCTGCTGTACAAGAAAACTGCGGCGGGCTACGAACTGGTGGGCGCGATGCACACCATGCCCAAGCGCGCCACCGAAGAGCAGCTCAACGAGCGCATCCCGCTGAGCGTAGCGACCTGGCATTTGCACACGAACCTCTGCATGCCGCCCCGCGCCCAATCGCGCCACGCCGACTGGACCAAGTTTGGCTTGCGCGGCTCCATTGCCACGCAGGGGGCTTGCGACGCTGCGGGCGGCCGCTTCCATCCCGTCATCTTTGGCTGGATGGTCCACGTCTACCCGTACGAAGATTCTGTGGACGGAATCTTTGCCATGCATCACCACGACCAAGTCGACCGAGCGAATCCACACCTGCCATCACGCAACTAGGTCCTAGAACGCCTAGCTGCATCTTCCTACCCGGACAACCTCCCGGCGTCCAATTGCCTCTAGTACGGGTACCGCGTATTATGGACAATTCATGCTTACGGCCCGGCTGCATGTGTCAAATTTTCGCGTTCGTCCCGCTCTCGCTCTCCTTGCGTTCTTCGCGGGACTGTGCCTGATCTCCGGCCCTCTGGAAGCCCAGCAGTCTCCGGAGATTCTTCCTCTTAGCCAGGTCCGGCCCGGCATGCAGGGCTACGCCTATACCATCTTTGCCGGGGACCAGATTGAGAAATTCGACCTGGAAGTCCTCGGCGTGTTGAACAATTTCATGGGCCCCAAACAGTCCATCATCCTCGTTCAGTTGAAAGGCCCCAAAGTCGAACATACCGGCGTCGTCGCTGGCATGAGCGGCAGCCCAGTTTATCTCGACGGCAAGCTTGCCGGGGCGCTTTCCTTGTCCCTGGGCATCTTCGCAAAGGAACCGATTGCGGGCGTGACTCCAATCCAGGACGTTTTGAATCCTCCGCCTTCGGCCGTCGCGGAAGCCCCCATGCAACATCTCGGCCTTCCTACGGAAGTGTCGATAAACGCGGGCCTGCCCTCAAGCGCCGCTCTTCAACCCATCGAGACACCGCTCGTTTTCTCTGGATTTCAGCGCACGACGCTTCAGCAATTCGCCGGTCAGCTTCAAAGCTACGGCCTGGTCGCCACGCAAGGCGGCACAACCACACCAAGCCCGCAAGACGCGCATCTCGTGGCCGGCGATATGGCGGGCATGGTTCTCGTGCAGGGCGACGCCTCCATTAACTCCGCGTGTACGGTCACCGCCGTCGAGGGAGATCGCGTGTATCTCTGTGGTCACACCTTTCTGAATCTCGGTGATGTTCAGCTTCCTATGGCGCGCAGCCGCGTGGTCACGACGCTCTCCTCCCAGCTGCAATCCACGAAAATTGTCAACGTGGCGGGTTCCATCGGCACCATCACCACCGATCACCTGACTGCCGTCACCGGAAAGCTCGGTGCGCCTCCTCCGATGATTCCTCTGGACCTAGTTGTCCACGCTTTGCATTCGGAGAAGAAACTGCACTTTGAACTTATTAACCACCCCAAGCTCACGCCGCTGCTTGTGGCCATCACCACGCTCAACGGACTCACGCAGAATCCCGTTTACGGCGAAGGCACGACGCTTCACCTAACTGGCGAGATTCGCCTGCAAGGTCACCCGCCCGTGGAGATCGAGAACACGTTTGCACCTAGCGATAGCCTGACCCCCGACGGCTTTCCCATCGCTCTCACCATGCAAAATGTTTTTGCCCGGATCTTCTCCAACACGTTCGAGCCTGCGAAAGTCGACGGCATCACGTTGCATGTGGAAAGTGTTCCCGGGCGAAAATCTTTTTCGATCGAAAGCGCGTGGCTGGAGAAAGGGGAGGCCGCTCCCGGCGAAACTCTGCGTGTTCGCGTTCTTCTTCGTCCTTATCGCGGAGCGCCGCAGGTCCAGGAAACCACGGTCAGAGTTCCCGAGCAGGTTTCCCGGGGAACCACGCTTCGCCTCCTGGTCAGCGACGGTGACATCCTCAATCGCGCTTCGCGCGGCTTCGCCTTCGCGGGTGCCGGCGGCGGGCCCATGGGCCTCGACCAACTCATCTCTCTCATGAACCGCGAGCGCCGCAACGACCGTCTCTACGTGGGGCTTTTTGTGCCTGCGCCAACCATGCTCTGGGACGACAAGGAACTTCCTAACATTCCGCTTTCGCAAATCAGCGTTGTGGATGGCCGCCCCGGCCCGGGCAGTGTGCAAGTGCTCCGCGAGTCTCTCGCCAGCGAAGCTTCCATTCCGCTCGGCGGCCCGGTCTCTGGCGTCATCTCGCTCAATCTCCAAATCCGGTGAACCTATTTATGCTCAGCTTCCATAAGCGTCCCTTTTTTGCTCCTCACTCGTCACTTGTTTACCCTCAGCCCGCCTGCGCGGGCTGGCTTCGAGGGGCCGCTCGCTACTTTCTACAATTCCTTTCTTTTTCCTTACTTCTTTACTTCCTCACCGCCTGGCCTCTCCTTGCCGAACACACGCGCCGCTGGCGCCAATCCAGTTATGAAGAATTCCTCAAGGGCACAGCTCATGGAGTCGCCGTGCGCAGCGACGGCCGCCTGGAACTCGCTCCCAAATTTACGTTGCTGGCGGACGCCGACGCTTCCTATCTCTGGTCCGTGCGTCTCGATTCGAAGGGCACGTTGTACGCCGCCGGCGGCTCACCGGCAAAGGTGTTTCGCTTCGATTCGAACGCTAAACCTACGGCGGTCTTCGATTCCAGCGATCTTTCGGCCCAGGCCATCGCTTTTGATGCTAAAGGCGTGCTTTATGTAGGTACTTCCCCCGACGGTAAGGTGTACAAGGTGTCCGCGTCCGGCGAGAAGTCTGTTTTTTTCGATCCCAAAACAAAATACATCTGGGACTTGGCGTTTGCTCCGGATGGCACGCTTTACGTCGCAACGGGAGATAAGGGCCAGCTCTTCGCGGTAACTCCCGATGGCAAGGGCGAGCTTTTACATTCGCGTTCTGGCGTTTGATGCGAACAAGAATCTCATCGCGGGAACCGAGCCCAGCGGCCGCATTTTGCGCGTCTCTCGCAGCACGGGACAAAGTGGCAACAAGAACTCCAAGGCCTCGGCATCCGGGGCCGCCGAAGGTTTTGTCCTCTATGAAACCGCCAAGCGCGAGGTCACTTCGCTGGCGATATCTCCGGACGGCAGTATCTACGCCTCCGCGATTGGCGAGAAACCACACGCAGGAGCTGCTGCGCCGGCCACAGTGATTGCCACACCGCAAGGAACCACAACCATCACAACGGGCATCGGCGGTGCGGTACCAGCTCAGGGGCAGATCCCGGCCCCTTTTGTTCCATTCCCTTCTCTGGTTTCCAGCAGCATTTACCGCATCAGTTCCGACGGGGCTCCGGAAGAGCTCTGGACTTCTCGCGAGGAAGTTGTTTATTCCTTGGGACTCGCTTCGGACGGCCGCCTGCTCGCGGGCACTGGCAACAATGGCGCGCTTCTCGCGATTGACGGCCGCGGCGTTTTCGCGCAGCTCGCCAAAGCCGGCTCTTCCCAAATCACCGGCATCGTGGGAAATTCTTCCGGCAAACTGTTCTTGTGTACTTCCAATCCCGGAAAAGTATTTTCGCTCGGCCCGGAGTACGAGGCCGAGGGCACGTTCGAATCTCACTCCTTTGATGCGCAGCTGTTTTCACAATGGGGCCGCATCGAGTGGTGGAGCCCGCCACCATCTTCCGCGGCAAAGCCGACTTCGGGCTCAGGCTCCAAGTCTGCTGCGGCGCATGGGAACGAACCTCGCATCGAACTTTTTGTCCGTAGCGGCAACACGGACGATCCTGGCAACGAATGGTCCCGCTGGTTTGGCCCCTACACTAAATCGGGCGCAGCTACGGAAGCGCCGTCCGCTCGATTTGCGCAATGGAAGGCAGTCATTCACGATGGCCGCCCAGGAGATGGCATCGATTGGGTGAGCTTGGCGTATCTTCCGCGCAACGTGGCCCCGGTCATTGACGGCATCGCAATTCAAGAGCCCGGCGTCCGCGCACAGAGTCAATCCGGGGTCTCGCCCGGCCAGCCGGCTACGGTGACGCTGAAGATGCCGGCCGCTCCCAGCGCCAGCGGTGTGACCATCACGCCGACTACCACGAGCACGCACTTCGAGCAGCCGCCGCAAGGTTTCCGGGAAAAAGCCTATCGCACCGTGCTCTGGACGGCTCACGATGAAAACGACGACGAGTTGCAGTTTGCCATCTACTACCGCGGTGAAAATGAAACCTCGTGGAAGCTGCTGAAGGACAAACTGGACCAAAAATATTATTCCTTCGATACCACCACGCTTCCCGACGGCGCTTACTACTTCAGAATCGTAGTTTCCGATTCTCCTTCCAACCCGCCTGCCGCCGCGCTCACCGCCGAACGCGAGTCCGAACGCTTCGAAGTCGACAACTCACCACCGGTGGTCGAGGATCTCCGAGTTGGCCTGGCCTCCGGCAAAATGAACGGAGGGTTTCCTGTCTCTTTCACGGCACGCGATGGCACTTCCGCAATCGACCGTGCGCAATACAGCCTGGATGGCGGCGACTGGATCCTGGCTTCGCCGAGCACCGGAATTAGCGATGCTCCGGTCGAACACTACGACTTTGGCGTGCCGGCACTGACTCCCGGCGAGCATACGCTCGCCGTCCGCGTCTACGACCACTTCGAAAACGTTGGCAGCGCCAAAATCACCTTCACCGTTCCCGCTTCCAAGCCTTAATCTATTGGCCTTCACCGGTATCAAGCAGGAGGCATAAGCTATGAAGCTCATCCGCTCCATTGCAAACGCCGTTCTTTTCGTTTTGCTACCGGCGGCCGTTCTACTCAAGGCTGCCGACGCGCCCACGGCAACCGTGAAAGGCTACGTCCTGGACTCTGCCTGCGCCTTTTACCAAGAGCCTCAGCAAACCCATCAGCAGGAACTGCGCAATCTCTTGCGCCAAGGCTGGCTCGCCGCTGGTGATTCTCACAGACGATGGAACCATTGATTGGCCGATGGCCGACACCACTCCCTCAAGCGGTCAGAATTCTAACTCCTGCCTTTTGCAGGAGAGAAGGTAACCGCAACAGGCAAGATCTACGAACGCGGCGGTTCCAAGGCCATGGTGATTGAAAAGATTGCGCCGCAGACTCAGCAAAAATAAGCCACAACAGTCATTTCGACCGGAGGGAAGTCCTATCTGCCGACGCAAGTGGAGAAATCTCTGTGCTGTCGTGGAAAGTGGGGAAAGTGGACTCGGCATGGTCATTCCGAGCGAAGCGAGGCATCCTGGCTTGATTGCTATCGAACCGAGCGCGATGGGAAAAAAGCTGCACGGTGAACATAGCCCGCAGGTCTCAGGATGCTGATCTCTAACTTTGGAGTGTCTAACTCCCGCCTCAACCCATCCACCGCTCTTGCGCCGCCACGGTCTGATACTTCTCAATTTCCACGCCGAAGCCGATGCGGCCGTCCCCATAAGGCTCGTTGCGGACATGCACCACGCGCGCAGTACACCGCATCTCCTGGGCTGAGTTTCCGGTGACTTCCGCGGGCATGCGAATGGTCGCTTCGATGGGCATGCCCACTTGCAGGGGAGCCGAAGAGGCGAAGAAAAACCCGCCTCGGGACACGTTCAGCGCCTCGGTAAAATGCTCGGTTTTGTCTGCGGCTACGCCCACGGCCCGGAAGCGCAAGGGCGTCCGGAGGTTGACGCGTGCTAGCTGTCGACGCTCACTCGCTTTCATGGTGGTCCTCCCGAGCGCGAGTTAAGGTCTGAGGTGAGCTCGCGAAAAAGGAAGCTTAGTGCAAGCGTATCAGAGGGATACGGGCGGTCAAGTACCAAAGATAGCCTGGCCAAGTGATACCAGTACTTTTTCAAGGTCCAGTTCGCTAAGCCGCCACGCCGCCTAACACTTGGTTGATACGGTCGGCGGAGGTGTCATTAAGATGCCATAATGCCCCTTTCCCTTAGCAGGAAGTCGCGCTAAACAAAGCACCTGGCAGGTATGCTCGGCAAATAGCTAGGGAGTGAGGATTTACCAAGCCAAAAGTGAGGCCCATGAGCACAGCCCCTTCGTTCGAATCTGCAAGCTACCAGCCACCCACGTGGGAAGCCATTTCCCAGGCCCACGCCCGCATCGCCCCGCGGATTCACCGCACGCCGATCCTAACCTCCGCGTCGCTCGATAAGCTCGCCGGAGCCGGCCTCTTCTTCAAATGCGAGAACCTGCAGAAGACCGGCTCGTTCAAGATTCGCGGCGCCGCCAACGCCATCCTCTCCCTTTCGAACGAGCAAGCCGCCCGCGGAATTGTTACGCAATCCAGCGGCAATCACGGCGCGGCGGTGGCCTGCGCAGCAGCCTGGCGCGGCGTGCCCGCCTACATCGTCATGCCGAAAAACGCTCCAGCAGTGAAAATCCAAGCCATCGAAGCCTACGGCGGTAAGATCACCTTCTGCGAGCCGAAGGTTTCTTCGCGTAAAGAGACCTGCGACCGCGTGCAGGCGGAGACGAGCGCGCACCTCGTTCATCCTTACGACGATGACCGCATCATCGCCGGGCAAGCCACGGCCGCCAAGGAATTCCTCGAAGAAATGCCCGATCTCGACGCCGTGTTTGCGCCCGTCAGCGGCGGCGGCCTGCTCAGCGGAACCTGCCTGGGCGCCAAGGGCCTTCGAAAGGAAATTCGAATCATCGGCTGCGAGCCTGCTCGCGCCGACGACGCCTACCGCTCCCTTACCAGTGGGACGCTGCAATCCCTGGAATCCAGCGACACCATCGCCGACGGCCTGCGCGCTTCCCTCTCCCCGCGCACTTTTGCCCTCTTGCGCCGCCACGTTGACCGCATCCTTCTGGTCACCGAGGAAGAAATCATCGCCGCCGCGCGTCTGGTCTGGGAACGCATGAAAATCATCGTCGAGCCGTCCAGTTCCGTGGCCCTCGCCCCGCTTCTTAAACCCAGCGTGGTCAAGTCCCTCAACCTCCCGCGTCGCTCCGACGGTCACCCGCCTAAGCTTGGCGTGATCCTCTCCGGGGGCAACGTCGACCTGAACGCCCTGCCCTGGCTTCCTTAAGCAAGCATCAGCGTCGTCAGCTATGTCAGACAGGAGCTGAGCCGTCACAAATGGCCATGCCCATGGACAGAATGTGCAACAAAATGAACACTCTCTTGTGATCTGCGAACCAACCCCCCTTCCCCTATTGAAAAGAAAAACCTTAGCGACCTGGCTGTTTGGCCTCTTGTTTGCTTACTGTCAACGAATTGTGGAGCTTTTGTCGCAGGATTGGGCTTGGATTATGAACAGGCACATCCCAGATCACGTGGACGAGCACCGTGCGGCCGTGCTCCTTGGAATGCCCGCGTCCGAGCTACGGCGGTATTCGAAGATTTCCGGCCTAGGGCATGTCGAGACGGACGAGAAGGGCCAGAAGGTGGTTTTCACTTACGAGGAGTTGCGCCGCATCTGTCTGTTAGTAGCGCAGTCTTCGAAGTAGGCACGTGAGTGGTTTCTTTTGCATCGGGATTCTGGTTTCCCACCAGTAGTACTCGCCTCGGTTCCGGGCGTCTACCCCCACAGACGCCCGGAGCCCCTCCTCTTCGGCCCTTCACCCGTCCCCCTAACTGTTTGGAGATAAGGAGCGCTCTGCCCGAACCAAGAACCGCGGGAATCACTACCCGCCACTGTGGAATCCATCATGGAAAAATCATGGAAAAACTGTCTCGCTGCCGACAAACTCTGGAGAAGATTCAACCCGGCTGCACCCTGCCAGCGAGCAGAAAGAACGAACAATGAGTTGTGCACTTATATCGCGGACGCTACACTGGAATCAGGCCATGAGAACGTTTCTCTGTCTGATTTTGTTCTCTGCGATCGTCCTTTCGCCTGGCATGGCGGATCAAACTTTCGTGCCTCCAGCGGTGACTTCAGCCGGGGATGCCTATATTCCGTACCAAAACCAAATTGTTACTGATGGCCTGTTTGTGCTGGATGTCGGCATCAGTGAAGCAGGGAAGATTCAGCAAATCGAAGCTCTGAGGAATCCCGGATCAATGGTCGAGGCTGCAAAAGTTTCTTTACGGGGCTGGAAATTCCATCCGGCTTCCGAGGACGGCAAGCCAACAACTTCTCGTCTGACAGTGGCATTTCTTCAGCCACCCACTATTTATATCGGTATCCGAGCGGTTCCACCCAAGGATTTTGTTCCTGTCATTCCTTCGGATCAGCCAGGAAGTGAATTCGTCCCTGTTGGAATCCTGTCATTCGATTATTCGGACTATCCCCTCAATAGCGTAGCTTGGGGTTCAGTCGTGCTCCAAGTAACGGTAGGCAGCGTGGGTGACGTTAAGGATGTCAGTGTGCTGCACCCTATGGCTGGCTTTAATGATTTTGCGCTGCACGCCTTGAAGAGATGGCGTTTTCGTGCAGCAACCTTTCAAGGAAAACCAGTGACATCAAAGACCGTCGTGGCCTTTATCTTTCAAACTCCTCGCGGTCACTCGGGCCGATAAATTGTCCGATCAAGCACGGCGGGAAGAGGAAATGCGGCAGTCGCCTGACTAAGGATTTCGCCCAACTGTCCAAAACCGCATTACGATTAGACCGAATGCGGAAAGCGTCATGACATGAAAAAACACAAGCAAGTACTGACGTCCAACTGCCTACGGGAAAGATACCGTCGCTGGCGTCCGCGAACGCGACAGACGCAAAACGCTCGTGACGTACTCCCGGGCTGAAGCCGGGGGAGTACGTCACTTGACTAATCGCCCGAGAAGGAACTCTGCCGGTGGCGCCTTGATCCCCAACACGGGATCGCTAACAAGCTTGCCTATCGCCGGACCGTGCTTGAAGCCGTGACCCGACCCACCGCCTACGATCCACACATTCGCTGCTTCAGGATGGCGGTCGAGTATGAAATTTTGGTCGGCGGAGTTTTCGTACTGACAGACCCTGCTTTCGAGCAGCGGAGCGTCAGCCAATCCGGGGAAACGCATTGAGACATACCTTCGCGCGGCAGCTAATCCCGCTGCTGAGATCTGGCGCTCCATTGTCGTCGGGTTGACGACCGGCCCGCGCGTATCGTCGGCTATTTTGAAGCCACGCCAGTGATTTCCGGGAATACCGTAATAGAGGTGCTCGCCGCGCTTGCTA
>QHYJ01000191.1:0-2550 GCA_003223255.1 Acidobacteriota bacterium
TAACTTTGCTGAACTTGAGGACTTCCAGCGTGCGTTTCCAGTCCACGCGGCCGGGAAATTTCAGCACAATCGCGTGGCTGCCCACCCGCATTTTCAACGTAGCCGGAGTGTTTCCGTAAGACTTTGAGATAGACGACCGCAGGCTTGGATTGGCGCACCACTTCTTCGAAAGTAAGCGCGGGCCCAAGGCTGGCGTATGCTCCCCGAAATATCTGCCGCGACCACACCTGTGAACGTTTCGGAGATGGGCTGGGAGGTCAACCTGAAAATGATCGGACTTCAACAGCCAATAAGTTCTTTCGAGGCGTAGCCTGCAAGACGGATGCGCGCCAACATGGGGTGCTCCAGGCGCGCGCCGAAGGTCGTGCGTGTCTGTGGAACCCTCCCAAGAAGGATCATTCCATTATTCTTCCATAGCCACTAAATAAGAGAAGTACCAAAAGAGGGGTTCAAAAGTTCAAGGTCAAAAAGTTGAAGGAAAGGAGGAGCCTGTGAAGTTGGAGATTCAACGCACGCGAATTTGAATCAATCTCCGCTCGAGGGTTTTCGCTCGTGACCCGAGCAGGAAAGAACAGGGAGGCGCGGATACTTGGAGAAGTTCGGATCACGGGCAGAGAGTTCGCAGAGAACGAACGTCGAGCCGCGATCGGATTTAATCCAGCGGACATGGGCGCAATCGGCGCAAAGTCCTGCGTTTGCAACTTTCCTAGTTTCTGCCGAGTCCTTGGCCACGGCGAAAGCATAGCAGCTCGTGGTACACAACAAAAACGCGCATCGCCAAAGAACCGTACGCTGACGTGAATTTTTAGCGCGCGACCGCCATTCTGCCGCGAGCTTCCTTGATTCTAGCGAGGAATCGTCGCGCCAGTTCATGAATGCGTTCGTCGCGAATTCCACAACTTCTGGAACCAACCCGGCACTGGTAAGGAATTTTGCGCCGGGTCCACGCACCGCTGCGCCATTTCGACATCGAGAACGGTTCCCGCGCCCACAATCATTTCTGGAAGGCTGTTCGCCAAATCGGAAATCACATCGAGCGCGCAAATTCCTTGGTGCTGGCTTGTTTAGCCGGTGTCACCAGGTGAATGGATGTTCGGAAGGCAATTCATTTCGCAACCTTCTGGACGGGTAACTCTGATGCGTTTGCGAGAATCAGGAGAAGGAAGGAGGTGGCGCCCTGCCGCAGAGATCGTCGCAGACGATTGTGGCAACGGGCAATACTTCGCAGATTTCGATCGCTCTTCTTACGATAAGCAGATTCAGCGAAAGAACGGGTGGTGACGAAAGCAGGAGAAAATCGATTGGAATGGATTTCGCGGAGGTCGAATGCGCCGCGGTCTCCACCACGGCGGCAATCCACGAACTTTTCCTTTCTTCGACCAGCACTTGTTGGGCGTAAGGCTTGCTTATAGCGGGTCCTGCCGGAGCCGCAGATCCCTGGGCCGCAGGCGGTTTGGCGAAGTGTAACTCGTCGATCTTTGGATTAATTTCGATTTTTTCGATGGTGAGCGTTTGATTGTATTCGGTGCCGGGGCTGCCCTGCTCAATCTTGAAGGGAAACTTCAAGCCTTGGACTTCGCGATAATCGGAAAGCGTGCATTCCCAAGGCAGGCTCTGGTCTACTACCTTTCGGATGCCTTCCCATTTCGCCGTCAGGAACGTGGAGCCGTCAATCAGATAGGAGCGTACTTCGCCACTCTTGCCCGCTATCTTCAGGCGGTAGGCGGCCTTGCCCTGCGCATCTTCTTTTCCCACCAGCTCCACTTGCGATCCCTTGCTTTTGTAATCGACCAGCGGGCCATCCAGATCCGATTCATCGGGCATCTCTTTGAGCTCGTCCGCCGACATTTCGAGGACGTCTTTGTTCTCCATAAAGGGATTCACCGTCCACCCGGCGGATTTGCCGTCGTAAACGCGCAAGACTTTCTGCCCTTCGACCGTGATTTCCGAATACAGCTTATGGGGACGCTCCAGTTCGAGCACCAGCGCGCCTTCGAGGCCTTGCGAAAAAGAGACCTTCCCAGTGACCCGCTCGGATTGCACGGACTTGATCTTGTCGATTCCACCGCGCGCGTCGATGGCTTTTCTAATGATTTCATCCAAAGTTTGTGCCGGCGAAAAATGCAGCGGCAAAAAATATAGAAAGATGGCAAACCAAAGTTTGTGTTTCATTCGAAGTCCGTTGGCTTTATTGGGCGGCTGAGGACCACAGAACAATTCATGCTAAAGGGCTGGTGCGGTTCCGGTCAAATCCATTCGTGGCACAAAGGGACGCCCCGCCCCGAAGTTCACGAGAATGAAACAATTTTCCCTTAGGCTCGGATGCGAGTACATTTAGAGCCGCACGAAGGACGATACGGCAAGGGACAACCTCAGAGCCTATCAGGGTGAATCTATGACACTCCGATTTTCCGCTGGACTATGGCTATCGGCGCTCATTCTCTCCGGAAGCGCACAGGCTCAGCAGGAGCCCGCGGGAGAAGGACGGCCGATTACGCCGGCGGGCATGTTGGTGATGGATGTCTCCACGCACCTCCCCGCCGTGGGAGC
>QHYJ01000191.1:2568-15404 GCA_003223255.1 Acidobacteriota bacterium
TGACACGAATAAAGCCCAGCAATCGATTGCGGTGATTGATCTGAACGCCAGTCCCGAACCGAGGGTAATTCAAAACGTCTACTTCCCTACTCCCCAAAGCGCCAATGTGGGGCTAGCCTTTACGCCGTCGGCAGCGGCTGATGGAAATTTTGCGATGTATGTCTCCGGCGGATTCGAAAACAAAGTGTGGATCTTTCGCTTTGACCCCAAAGCTGCGGCGCCGGTTCAGCCGGCATCGCCCGGCCCCAACACGAAAGTCAGGGCGCCGTTCTTGCTAATCAGCAATCCCCAAGAAGTTTCAACGAAGGATTACAACGGAGGCAAAGCTGCACTCTATCCGACAGGACTGGCGGTCACGCGGGACGGCAGCACGCTTGTGGTTGCAAACAACCTCGGCGACAACGTCACGATTGTGCACGAACTGAGCGGCGCGCGGAAAATGCAGCGGCTCGATTTGCATCGCCAAGGAAAACCTGGCGAGAACATGTATCCTTACGGAGTCGTCCTAGTGGAAAACGGAAAGAAAGCGCGCGCTTACGTTTCCTGCTGGAATGACTCCTCTGTCGCCGTTATCTCACTCCATGGAAAGGCGGCGGTGGAAAAATACATCAGCGTGGACCGGCACCCAACAGCGATGCTTCTGAATGATGAAGGAACGCGACTGTATGTGTCCAATTCGAACGCGGACAGCGTGTCGGTGATCGACACCGCCTCAAATCAAGAGATCGAACGGATTGACGCGCGCCTGGCGGAAAATGCCCTTCCCGGATCGAGTCCCGAAGGCGTGGCGCTTAGCGAAGACAAAAAAACGCTGTATGTCGCGAATGCACACAGCAATGCGGTTGCGGTGGTGGCGCTTTCGGAAAAAACGCGCGGTGGTGGGTCCCCGGTGAAAAATGGAGAAGCGGCGAAATCGAAGATTTTGGGATTTATTCCCACGGGGCGATATCCGTCTGTAGTTGCCGTAGCGGATGGAAGGCTTTTCATTGGGAACGGTAAAGGGACGGGATTCGAACCATCCTCGATGCGCGTGAGCAACACTGGATTCACGCCGAATTCTCCGAACGCGGCGTTCCCGCCAAACAAAGAAAAAAATCGCCAAGGCGGGCAATACAGCGGCTCGATTGTATCGGGAAACATCAGCATGATGGCGTTGCCGGACGAGCCCGCACTGGCGCGCTACACGCAACAAACCATGCAGAACGATGGGCTGATGGATTTCGCACCGCCAAAGCTTTTTTCCGGAGAGAGCCCCATTAAGCACGTCATCTACATCATCAAGGAAAATCGTACATACGACCAGGTGTTCGGCGACGTAAAAATGTCGGGGGATGGCCACGCGGCGGATGGCGAGCCAGCCTTCGCGATTTTCGGAGACGGCGATACTGCACGGCGGCCAGACGGCACGGCGCAGGCGGTGACGCCCAATCATCATGCGCTGGCACAACGTTTCGGCATGTTCGATCGTTTTTTCGTGAACTCCGAAGCCAGCCCCGACGGGCACAACTGGGCGACCGCAGCATTCTCGAATGATTACGTGGACAAGGCTTTTCGCTGGAACTACTCCGACCGCGGGCGCACATATGACTTTGAAGGGTACAATCGCCTGCCGGATTACGAGCCGCCGAGTGAATTGTTGCTCGATAAGTTCCATGGAGATGCGCTAGCCGCGTTGACCGACGTGCTGGAGAAACATCTGCCCTACCGGCAGGGCTTCCTGGATGTCGGGGAACCGAAAACCCTTTATCTCTGGGATGCTGCCGCGCGCACGGGACTAACCTACCGGAATTACGGAGAATTTATCACCGTGATTTCGGCGAATGACGGAGAGGCAGCAAAGCAAAGGCGCCATAAGGAATATCCGGACATTTCCAAAGCGGTTCGCGACATCCCCAACAAGGCTTCGCTTGGGAATCACCACAGCCCGAGCTTTCGCAGCTTCGATCTGGCGGCGCCGGACATCATGACGGTGAACTGCTATAAAGACGCGCGGAGTTCGGGGCAAAGCGCGGACGCCGCGGTGACGGAAGACAATGCCGATGAGACCTGCCGGGGCAACTCGCGGTTTGGCGAATGGCTCGCGGAGTTGGCGGAGTTTGTGGAGCAACGGCAAGCTGGCAAGCCGGACCCGATGCCGGCGCTTACAGTTCTGCGTTTTACCAACGACCATACGACTGGGATCAAAAGAGGATTTCCTACACCTCAATTCATGGTGGCGGACAACGATTACGCCGTGGGCCGCTTGGTCGAAGCGGTTTCTTCTAGCGTGTATTGGAACGACACGGCGGTTTTTGTTGTGGAAGACGATGCGCAGTCCGGTCCGGACCATGTCGACTCGCATCGTTCCGTGGCACTGGCCATCAGCGCCTACAACAAGCCCGGTGCGCTGATTCACAAATTTCACAGCACGGTGAGCATGATTCGAACGATCGAAATGCTCCTCGGAATTGCCCCGATGAACCAGCTGGATGCTTCCGCGATTCCCATGGACATTTTTCAGGACGCGCCGGATTTGACGCCCTACAAAGCCGTGCTACCGATTATCGCCGCCGACAACTTGCTAAGCGGAAAGCCGAAAGACAAGGCCACGGCGGAGTGGATAAAAAAAACGATGCAGCAAGATCTTGAGCATGCGGACATGGCCGATCCACAAACGCTGAATGCCATTATCTGGTTTGCGTGCCGCGGAAATGGTTCGAACGTGCCACTATCCGGCGCGTTGCCAGCCTACCAGACGATGCGCTTGGGAATCGGCGATACCGAAGAAGTCTCCGTAAACCGCAAGAAAAAAGACCATGACGATTGAAGGAAAGAAAATTCAGCAGCTTCACTAGAAACTAGACTGATGTCACAAAATTTCCGTCGAGAGCCACGTAGCCGTAAGCCATGCGCGGCGTGTTGAATGAGAAACCGGGATTGCCTTCGCGATCGAGCAGAATCAAGCCGCCCGTGGCATGGGTGCGCTTACCAAGCAGATGAACCGCTTCACGCGCTGCAAGTTGCGCGCTCGGGCCGCCGCAGGAAACTCCGCTGGGCGTGTTCATGCAAACCTCCGGCCTGCGCAAAAAATCCACCGCAGTTTTTGCCATGATGATCTTCATGATGGCTTCGCCGTAGCCGGTGCAGGAGACGCCGCCGGCTTCGGAATCGGCGTAACACCCGCAGCCAATCAGCGGCGAATCGCCGACGCGGCCGGGGAGCTTGCAGCACGTGCCGCCCGTGGAAGTAGCGGCGAACAGATTTCCTTCTCGATCAATGGCCACGGCGCCGACGGTGCCCTGCTCGTGGCCGCGATGATGCTCGGCGGCATGCTTGTCTTCCTTGCATTTCCTCCAGGCATCGCGTTCGGCTTCGCTGATGAGATCTCCCGGATTGCAGAGCGCAATTCCCCGCTCTTTCGCAAAACGTTCAGCGCCTTCACCCACCAGCATCATATGCGGACATCTCTCAAGGATGGCTCTCGCAACCCGGATGGGATTCTTCACACGGTGTAGCGTGGATGCCGCGCCGGCGCGCAGCGTCGCGCCGTTCATGACGATGACGTCGCATTCCACGCGGCCTTCCAAAGTCAGGTGGGAGCCGTAGCCCGCGTCGAACACGGGATCGTCTTCCAGCACGACTACGGCAGCTTCGATGGCGTCGAGCGCATGGCCGCCCTTCGAAAGAATAGACCAGCCGGCCGCCAGAGCGCGCTGGCAACCGGATTTGCAGGAGTCGACAGCTTCGTCAGGAATGTCCCAGGCGCCGCCGTGAACGATGAGAGCAGGTTTCATCGAATCGAGAATCGCAAAGCGAGTTCGATTTGTCCACGGCGAGAAAGAATTAACACAGAGGGCACAGAGAAAACGAACAAAGAAGAGTGTAAAGGGTCAGATATAGAAATCCAACACAAATAGGAATAAGCCGATAAGAAGAAGGATTGCGCCTCCATTGATCCTAGTGCGCGGAAGCCGCGAAATCGAGTTCAATACATAATTGGCAACTTCTTTGAATCGGGACGACTGCGAGCGAGGGATGTAGAAAGGGCCCGCGGGCGTGTAGCGCGAAAAGCTGCGATGGAAGAAGGAAATCTCGTCCTGCACCCAGAGCAAGAAGTTGTTCCGGTTGCGCCACACCATGGCAGCGCCAAGAAGAAGAAGCAAATAACCGCAAAAGGTTAGAAGCCCGAGCGCTGGGCCGCTTCCCCAATTCATAAGGTTCCCCCGGGGCTGGCGCAACAAGCACTAAGACGCCGAGAAACAAGGAAGGTTACTCGCCGTCGTGGATGGTAACCAGTCCGACGACTTCAAACTCCTTCTTGCCCGCCGGCGTAGCGACTTCAATTTCGTCGCCGACCTTGCGGTTGAGCAGGGCACGGCCGATCGGCGAAGTCGTGGAGATGAGGCCTTTTTCCGCGTCGGCCTCTTCGCTGCTGACCAGCTTGTATTCGACTTTCACATCGCGAGCAAGGTCAAGAACGACGACGCGCGAGCCGTACCCAGAGCGGTCCTTGGGAATGTTGTTGAAATTGAGCATGCCAAGGTCGCCCATGCGCTTTTTCAGCTGAGCGATTTTGGCGTTGACGTACGTCTGGCGCTCTTTCGCGAATTTATACTCGGCGTTTTCGGAAAGGTCGCCGTGGGCGCGCGCGACGGCAATTTCTTTGGGAAGCTCGACATTGAGCTCGTGAGAGAGCTGGTCAATTTCCTTTTGCAGCTTCTGCTTAATCTTGGCAATGGGGTCGGACATAGTTACTTCTTTGCGCTTATACCAAACTTTTGCTGCGCACTGAAAAAGATGGCGGAATCCAGAAGCACAGATGGTGCCCCATCATTATAAATGGGGGGACACCAAGCCACAAGGGGAGTGCAAATTGGGAAGAGCAACACACGCACCATGAGGGCCGATAGGGCGCTCTGAGCGCCAGAACTACTACTGGGTCTCGAATGGTGTTGGCCATTGCCCAATCGCGAGAGGGCATAACGGGAAGCGGATATGGTTTTGAATGCGAAAAGATGTGAAAAAAGGTGCAGATTACATAATTCACCTGATTGCGGTGGCGGTGCAAAGGCGCAAAGTATCCCCACCTTACTTAGAGGACAGTCAGCGGGTGAGCTTGGGGAGCCCTGCATATTCTACATCGTTCGACCGCGAGCCCCATTCTGCTCGCTGATCGGTCTGTGCACGTCTGCCCTCGGAAACGGCCAAACCATGTCGTTGATAACAGGTCGGCGAGATGAGCGGAGTAACCGGCAGCTCAAAGTCTGGCTCTCGCGCGGAGGCGAGCCCATGTTCGCGGAACTGGCTTCGACTGAAAATGTCAGTTCTTGCGGCGTGCGAGTGCGGACCGAACTACCCTGGAAACCGGATACGCGCCTGTTCGTGAAACCGTCCAATACCAAAACTTGGTTGCGCGCGAGAGTCGCTTACTGCCAGAGCCTAGGCAAAAGCCACGCGCTGGGGCTGGAGTTTTACGGGACGGCGCACCGCTACAACCTCACCTTTCGGTGCATCCATTGCGGGACGTATGAAGCGTCGGCAAACTTCCGCAGCGATCGGGCGGAGAGCGAGGACCAGCTTAAGGCGCGAATCTACCGGGTTCACTGTGCGAGATGCGGCTGGAGGGGCGAGGCTTGCGGGTTTTCTGCGCTGCGCATCCTGCGATACCAAAGCAAAGAGACTCACACCGGCGAAGGAAATGCTTTGTTCGCGCGACCGTCCGTGAGAGCGACACGGAGAGGTTTTGAGAGAGTGTTGTCGTCGAGTCGAGCCTAAACAAAGAAAGCAGAAATTGGGAAAGTTGAAGGGCCGAAGAAAACGGAATCTGAGAGCAACGGCGTTCTCAAAGTTCCCTCCGTGCCGTCACTGCTAAACCACACAAAATAAGTAAGTTAGCAAGCGCCTGAATCGAAGTAATGCGCCCCTGACGTTTGGGGGAGGTGTGTCGTCTATTCCACAGGAGCCAGGGATGGGAACGATGGGACTTGCGCTGCCGTGGAAAGCTAGAATCAGTCCCGCGCTGCGCGAACCTGCTGCGGTAGGCAGGTGGGAGATGCGAGTGGAACCTTCCGAGCACCTGACCGGCGGCCCGGCCCAGTCAGGAGCGGTGAGCGAGGATGCCGCGCTGGCTGCCGCGTGCCAGGCGGGAGACTTGCGCGGATACGAGCAGTTGTATGCGATGCACGGGGCGAAGATGAAAAATCTTGCGCGCAACGTGCTGGGGAGCGCCGCGGAGGCCGAAGACGCAGTGCAGGAAACGTTCCTGAAAGTACAGCGAAGCATTGCCAGCTTTCGCGGACAATCGAGTTTTGTGACTTGGACGTACCGGATCCTGATCAACACCTGCTATGACGCACGGCGCAGCCGGTTGCGCAAGAAAGAAGTGACGACGGACAACGATTCGGAAGAGACGCCGCGGATAGAGCCGCGGGCGCCGGGAGCGCATCCTTCGCTGCGGATGGCGCTGGAGCGCGCGCTCGAGAAGCTGACGCGGCATCAACGCGATGTCTTCTTGCTGTACGAAGTAGAAGGATTCCGGCACGCGGAGATTGCCGGGATGCTGGAAATTACCGAAGCGGCGTCGAAAAACACGTTGTTTCAAGCGAAGAAGAATTTGCGCGGAATACTGGAGCCACCGCGAAGCAGTTCGGCTGAATTACGGTGAATAAAGTGCGGTGAACGACGATGAATGTGACCTGTAAAGATCGAGAACGGATTTTTGAAGACAGCACGGCCGCGGAATGGGCCGCGCTGGAAGCGCACGCGGCTGCGTGCCCGGAGTGCGCGGAAAAACTTCACGCTTGGAAGTCTCTGAGCGTGGCAGCGAAACAGCTTCAGGATTATTCGGCGAGTCCGGAGTTGTGGACGCGGATTGAGCGGGCGCTGGTCGAAGCGGATGCGCGGGAAGCACACTGTGCCGAACGCAAGAGATGGTTTTCGTTCCTGCCAAACATTTCCTTGCCACGGCAAACGGCGCTGGCGGGCGCGTTCGTGCTGATCCTAACGGTTTCCGTGAGTTGGATTTATCTTCATCAGCGCCCGGTCAAGCCAGGCCAGCCCGACTCTCCCCTATTAAAAAGTGCGGCGCTCAACGAAGTGGAGAGCACCGAGAGCGCATACGAGAAAGCTATCGACAAGCTGGCGGGCGAGGCAAAGCCACAGCTCAAGGATCCGGCAACGCCGCTGATGGCGAATTACCACGAAAAGCTGTTGGTGCTGGACAGCGCCATCGCGGATTTGCGCGCACAGGCGGGACTGAACCCGTCGAACGCGCAACTGCGGTACCAGTTGCTGGCGATGTACCAGGAAAAGCAGAAGACGCTGGAAGAAGTATTGGAGGCCGGAAAGTAATGACTCAGCCCAGTCCGAATTCTTGCAAAGAGGCATTGTGTCGCGCCGCGATGGCGGGAATGCTCTGCACGATATACTTTACAGCAGGGCAATACGCAGTGGCCGCCAATCGTAGCCAGGAAGAGGTGTCAAGAGATTTTCATAAGACAGTGACGCTTGGCGCCGGGCAGTCCGTCCACATCGAGCACAAATTTGGGGAAGTGCGCGTGCACGGGGACTCCGGGCGCGACGTGAAGATTTCGGCGACCATTCGCGTGCAGGCCAACTCGCACGATGAGGCAGAATCGTTCGCACAAAAGATCCAGATTGACGTGCAGCAATCAGGAGAGGGTGTGCGCATCAAGACCATCTATCCTGAACAAGACAGCAGATGGTTTCATCTCGGCAGGAATACTTCCTATTCCGTGAACTACGACATAGGCATGCCGTCGGACGCGCCGCTGAATGTGCGAAACAGTTTCGGCAGCACGGAAGCTTCCGGCATCCATGCGAGCACAGACATCGACAACAGCCACGGTAGCGTTACGATGCGCGACGTGGGGGCCGCGCGAGTGAACAATTCTTTTGGGAGCATCGAGCTTACGGGTGCCGCCGGCAACACGACTGTGACGGACACGAACGGCTCGGTGCAAGTGTCTGACGTGAAAGGCACGCTGGAGGTACGCAACCGCTTCGGCAACATCACCACGAAAAATATTCAGGGGGCGGCAACTATCACCGGAGGCAATGGGGCGGTCATGCTATCAGACTCAGCCTCGGGAAACATTACGACTTCGTTCGGAAGCGTGGATGCGCGTAACGTGAATGGCGACCTGACGGTGCACGACAACAACGGCAACGTGGAAATCGCCACGATTGGCGGTGCGGCGGACATCACCAACAGTTTTGGCAACGCCACTTTCTCGGATGTCCATGGGCTAGTGAACTGCAGAACGAGCAATGGCCGGATAAAAGCCAGCGCCCTTACCGGCAGTTCCGTGACGATCCGCGATTCGTTCGGCAATATTGAACTGGACGCCATCAACGGTACGTTGGACGCGGAGACATCGAATGGAAAAATCACGGTTCGCGATGCGCGGGGAGCCGTCACGCTCAGGACTTCCTTCGGAGCGATCGAGGCCACCAACCTTCCGAAGGGCGTGCGGGCGACGAACGGAAATGGGGCGATCACCCTCACGGATATCGGTGCGGATGCCTACGCGAAGACGAGTTTTGGCAGCGTTTTGGCCGAGCGCGTCAACGGGAACCTAACCGTGGAGGACTACAATGGCTCGGTTACCGCGCGAAACGTAAAGGGCGACGCCAGCGTGAGGACTTCCTTTTCGGGCGTCACCCTGGACGGCATCGGAGGGAAAATCAGCGTGGACAACCAGAACGGCGGGATCGCCGTCACCGCCAGCCGGCCAGCCAGCGGCTGCCGCGATATTTCGCTCAAGACCTCCTTCTCGTCCATCCGCGTGCAGATTCCGCAGGGACTAGGGTACAACCTCACTGCACACACCTCTTTCGGCAGAATTTCCTCGGAGCCGCCGGTGACTTCGACGGGGAGCATGGGCGGAGACACGCTAAACGGAACGATCGGCTCGGGCGGCTGTCAGCTGCAGCTCAATAATGCAAACGGGAGCATCGAAATCGCCAATGCGCCGTAATTCAGCGTGATTTACCGGCTGGCCGCGCGGGCCCGGGACATGGCGAAAGCTTTCTTCAGGACGCTGGTCGCTTTTTCGGTTAAGTGAAAGTTTGCAAGTTCATCTTCTCGCGCAAAGGCAAGATCCGTCACATCGCTGCCGGCACGTGGTTCGCCGCCAACAAGCTCACAGAGATAATCGGCGATGACGTAATGGAACCGAGGTTTGCTCTTGTCCTTCGCAGCGGAACTATCGTCCGCATCGATGCGATCGAAAAGTTCAATCAATTCCAGAACGCGAACTTCCAGTCCGGTTTCTTCCCGCAATTCGCGACGGACGGCTTCCTCGAGAGTTTCGCCAACCTCGATGGTGCCGCCGGGTATGGACCACTGGCCGAGTAAGGGCTCTGCGCCGCGGCGAATCAAAACGGTACGCCCATGATCGATGATCACGCCGCCCACGCCGATCACTGGGCGATCCGGATACTCTCTGGAAAAGGTCATTGAGCAAGTCCTCAGTAGCGCTGCAGTGGCGGAGACGGCAGCATCCATGGGCAATAAGCTTGAATTTCTATGCCTCGGTATATAATACGCTGCAGGGTGGCGGTGACGGTCCTCGTACCGCCACATGGTGAAAAAGCTTACGGAGGCTGGACCCGTGATCCGTTGCCCTGAGTGTTCTGCAGAAATCGATGTAGACGAAGACGAAGTCGAAGAAGGCGAGATTTTAAGCTGCCCGGAATGCGAATCCGAGCTCGAAGTGTCGCAGACGCACCCCGTCCATTTGAACGTGATCTCCGATGACCTAGACGAAGAAGAAGAGGAGGAGGAAGAAGAAGAGGAGACCGAGATGGGCGAGGACGGCGATTACCTGGACGAAGAAAAAGAGGAATACGAAGAAGAAGACGAGGAATGACGGGCCATCTCCTGCCTCCTGGCATCTCCGCTGCGCACCCCGCCATCGAATTCAAGTGGAACATCCTGAGATGAATCGGCTTCGAAGGACTGTACCAGTGTGTGCGGGTGTGCTGCTGATCGCGCCCGCGGCCATTCCGGCGCGGGCGGCGGAACCGGCGCCTGGGAATTCAGCCATCGTCTTACAGGACTCTTCCTCGAAGACCGAAAAGCTGGGCAAGAAAAGATACAGCCATGTGAATGATTTCCTGATCCGGGGCACGGTCTTCACCGAAAAGGCGTTTTCGTTTCCCGGTGTTCAGGTAAAGTTCCGCAAGGAGGGAGAAAAGAAGTACAAGTGGGAAACCTACACGAACTCACGAGGGGAATTCGCGCAACGCGTTCCGGAAGGCGCAAACTATGAGATTCTGGTACATGTGAAGGGATTTGCCGATCAGACGCGGACGATCGAAGCCAAGGGCGGCGGGAATGAAGAAACCACGGTATTTCGAATGCAACCGATTGGGGAGACGCGAAATGAAGAAGGGACAACGCATCTATTACCTGGCGGCGGCCATGTTGCTCCTGGCGAACGTGGCGACGGCTCAAGACAAGAAGCGCGAAGCTCAGCTTCGGACGGTCCGTGGCGTGGTCACCGACAAGTCCGATAACCCTCTTTCCGGCAGTGTTGTTTTTTTGAAGAACATGCGGACCAATTCCGTGCGAAGCAGTTACACCGATGATACGGGAAGCTATCGTTTCAGCGGATTGGACCCGAACGCCGACTACGAGTTGCACGCCGAAAAAGACAACGCGAAGTCGACGACGCGCACTGTATCCAGTTTCGACTCTCGCAAGGACATCGTCTTGAATCTCAAGGTCGACAAGAAAAAGAGCTGAGCCTGCCGAGTCGAGGTAAAGCAATTCAAAACCGCAACTTCGTTCCTTCAAGGAGTCCCACAAAAGTATCAGGAAGAAAGCTTCCGGCCAGCTATCTAGAAAGAAAGCATTTGCGGCAAGAAGAATCCCAGTTGGGAACCTTATTTTTGGAAACCAAAGGATTTATAACCGGCCCGAACACAAAGCCCTTGGGAGATAATTAATCGGAAAGCATGAAAAGACAAAATAGGTTCCAACACTGCTTCACACTGGCGGTTCTAATGGGACTCTGGGCCGCAGCTTCTCCCGCGTTGGCACAACAGCTGGCGTCGCAACAATCTCCTGCGCCCACGTCAGATCCGCCATCGCCCAGCGCGAAAAATGGACGTGAAAAGAAAGATGGGGACGTGGGGATCGTCGGAAAAAGCAAACTGGAGAAGGAAACGGGAACTGTCAACGACCGCATCTTTGAGGTCATTCCCAATTACGGAACGGTTGAAAACGCTAGCGCCCTTCCGCCCCTCACCGGCGGTCAGAAATTCCGATTGGCGACCGCGGGGGTATTCGACTGGGGAGCATATCCGTTCAATGGCACGCTTTCTGCGATTGCGCAAGCGAGAAATGACCCGAAAGAGTGGGGACAAAGTTGGGACGCCTACGGGAAGCGATTCGGGGCAAATTTTGCGGACAACGGCATTGGCACGTACATGACGACGGCCCTATTCCCCACGTTGCTTCACGAAGACCCCCGCTACTACCAACAGGGTAAAGGCGGCTTTCGCCGCCGTGCTTACCACGCGGTGAATCGCCTCTTCGTTACGCGCACTGATTCAGGGCATGACCGCTTCAACTATTCGGAATCGATCGGCAATGCAGTGGCGGCGGCCATCTCTAACATCTATCATGTGCCTGGGGACCGAACCGCTTCGCGGAACGCGACAACGTTTGCGTTTCTAATTGTCTACGATGGGTTGTCCAATGGATTAAAAGAATTCTGGCCGGATATCCGGCGCAAGGTGTTCCACAAGAATACGCCTTAGCCCCCGAGACCAATATCGCGACATCGTTTCAAGCTGTCTTTGGTGGAGCCAAAACTCGCACCGCTTCAGGAATAACTTGAATTTCGGCCGGCGCGGGTCCTAAAATCTCACCATCTCCGTGAAACAGGCAAGGCCGATCGGCACACATTCTCACGCTTTTCACTTTCCAGCGCATCACTTGTGAAGTGCGCAGCTCCCCGCTTCCCCATCAGCCGGGGGAGCAATTTGAGAACGCTTTGAATGCTCATCTTCGATTAAAACGACATGAAGTAACCCGTCGTTAATTCTCGGGTCAGGCGCAAGCCGCAACGCAGCTCCATAAGTAGGCGTGTTTAATACGCCCGCAAGAAGAGCGGTTGCTTCCACTGAAGAGAAATCCCTATCCGGAAATTCGAGCCGGACCTTGAGCGGCAGGTGTTGCGATAAAGCCCGAAGCGCGGAGGCAATGTAGCGAAATCGCCCAGGAAGATGACGGTAGGACCTATTTGCGTGGAGCGCCGCTTCCGCATCCAGTCCAATGCCTCCACCACCGACACACAAACGCGTTCGGCCTTCCGCCGTGCGCACCCTGACCAGGTCCACGGAGCGGGGCGTACCTTTCAAAACTTTTTCTGCAGCTTGGAGAGGGTTGCCGGTTAGTCCGAGCGCAGCGGCAAAGTCGTTTCCGCCTCCGGTTGGGAGGATCCCGATGTTTGCGTCGCTCCCGAACACCGCGCAAGAGCCGGAAATGTTCCATCACCACCCATCGCCAGAAGCACGCGACGTTCTTGCGTAAGCGCTTTGCGGGCGGCCAGTTGGAGTTCGATGGCGCTCCTAGTCTCGACAAATTGGACTGAAGAATCGAGAGACTCAAACAGATTGCGGATGCGAGGCAAATAAGCTTGCGTGCGGCGGCGTCCAGCACGGTAAATTTGTTCTGGCGGATCGCGACAGAAATTTATAGCCTTGGTGAGTTCCAGTCATTACTTCACCATTCTGCGCGATGATTTTTGATTCCTGAGCCGATCAACAGCCTTGCACGGCGCAGAACGTCGCTGTGTGCCACAGAGTGTTCCCTCTGCGGCGAG
>QHYJ01000191.1:15535-21678 GCA_003223255.1 Acidobacteriota bacterium
GCGGCGACTTTCTCCTGCGCAAACGTAGAAAATGCGAGGTTCTTTGGGGCTGAGAGTCTACTTAGAGAGTCCACAGATCTGGAAACCGTTCTTCGTATCAGAGGCGAGTACTAAACTGGACCAGAAGTGAGTACTAAACTCAGTAGTACTCGCGTACCGTTGCTCTTAACAATCGAGAGAACTATGCTGTGTGAGATCGAACTCTCACTCCGGCCCCACGGTAGGCGAAAGCTTATCGAAAGCTAGGGACCAAGTGGGGTATATCGATACAATACAGGCTCATAGCCTGAGCTGCTTGACATTGGTGCACAAAGAGTTAGGATGCCGCCGGGGTTGCTTTCTACCTCGGAGGCACAATGTCACGCAAACTTACGGTAGTTCTTCTGGCGACTTTAGTACTGTTCGGAGCAATGAGCTTAAAGACGGCGGTCGTGAAGCATGGGAACGGCGCCGTGATCATGGCAAACGGAGGAGCACCTCAACCTCCGGTACCCTGGAAGTAGTTCAACGCGGTCGAGGTAAGGTAAGAGCTAGCACCTCGCCGGTTGATCAGGGGGCCATGAAGAGGAAGAGATGCCTGGTCCCCTCGAATACTGTATCTGGCTCGTTTGCACTCTCCTAGAGGGTGCCGTGGTTGTGTGTGCGGTCAAGAGCCAATCCTTCCGGCGATACATCTTCCTGAACCTCTACATGGGTTTGTCGTTCCTGGTTAGCGTTTTCCGCTACCAAGTGCTGAGTCACTATGGGATGGCGTCGAGCGAGTATGTCTATTTCTACTACTATTCCGACACATTGCTCACCATTGGCCTGTATTTCGCGCTGCTAAACCTTTACAGCCTTGTTTTTGACGAGATGAAGGTAGAACGTTTCCTGCGCCTCGGAGCTATCTTGCTTCTCGGTGGCACGGCTTGGTTTTCGTATGCTGTCGTGCAGCAGTCTTCTCACCGGATTCTGTCCCATTTCGCGTACGAGCTCTCGCAGAACCTCTATTTTGTTGGTCTCCATTCTCAAGATGCGAGAAACACGAGCACGCCTGATCCAGCTGGTCCTGGCGCTGGGAGTCTACTTTAGTGCCTTTGCGGCGAACTATGCGCTGCAAAATCTTTATTTCAAGGCCGGCGTTCTGCGTTTTGTGACGCCCCTTTTGGGATGCGTCTTGCCCGCAGCGTGGGCGTATTGTTTCTTGCGTGTGAGTGAAGAAGCTAGGCTGGCGCCTTCGCGCCTTGTGGCGGTGCCGCGATGATAGCAGCTTTTATTTTTGTGGTTTCAGCGGTGATCTTCCTGCAATTCTTTGTGTTCTATTGCCGGTCGCTGATTGCCGTGTCCTCGAAGCAACCGTTGTCTCCGGAAGTGCAGGACGTCACCGGCATACAGAGAGCCCCATCCGGCGAGGATTTCAACCGGGTTATGCAACTCCTGCATCTGTGCCCTGAGCGGCCAGAAGATCGGAAGGGGATCCAAGCCATTGACGCCTACTACCGATTGCTGAGCTTTCTTAGCGCCACTATCGCGGGATTGGTTCCCTCCATGAAGTCCTGGACGGAATTGGAGCGAGGGCATTGTACGTACTTTGCGGCTATTGCCTTGGAGCGGCGCATCTCCTTTAGCCGCGATATGCTGGCCCAGCAAATGGACTCCTGAAGCCCTAGGGCGTCTTGGCCCTTTTCCTGATTCTGATACTTCTTTCGCGACAATCCTCATCAATTTCCTGCTTGACATTTCTAGCCGCGTGGTATTCTGTGTGGGCTCTCTCCTCACCGGAGCGGATGCGTCCGCAGCGCAAAAACTTACGGTGACCAAAATATGCTCGCAGTGTGGCGCGGTGTTGCCGGCAGGATCCCGCGTCTGCCAGTTCTGTGATTCTTCTTTTTCCGTGGGCTTTTCCGCGATTGAAGAGCCTTCGGACATTCCTTGCCCCGGAACTCCAGCACGGAATGCCGAACCAGGGCGACCAGGAAAAGAAGAGTTCGTAACTCGCATTGGCTCCGCCGAAGACACGATGCAGGACGGCTGTTGGCGCGGAGAATTGGCCGAACGCCTGAACGCCTACCGGACGCGCAAGCGAAAACTCTCTGACGGTGCGCAATCGCACTTTCCCTTCGAGGAATCGCTGAATACAAGAGAGGCTGAAGCCTCTATCGCCATCGAAGAACAACCGGTTTCCAACAAAGAGGTTTTTTCCTTCACCCTCGCCATCGGGAGAACCTCGAAGACCAAGAGCAGCGAAGAGTCGCCGGTTGAAATTGATGTTTCAGCGCTAGCGGATGTCGAGGGGCAGCCACAAATACACCCCGTTCAGCCGAAACCTGATTCGCAGCTTGGTTTGTACCCAGTCGCTTCGATCGATGACCGCCGTCTCGCTGCTCTCATCGATTTGTTTTGCTTGCTGTTTGCGTATGGCGGCTTTCTGGGGTTGTTCGGTTCGCTGGGAGGGCACTTTACCCTGAGCAAGTTGAGCGCTGCAGTTTGCGTCACGACTTTTGCGATTGTTTATTTGCAGTATTTCTCTCTTTTCACCATCTTTGGGGGAACGACGCCCGGCATGATGATGCGCGGCCTGCAAGTGGTGAGTTTTTCGGGGGAGCCACCGACGCCAAGACAAATGCTGTTGCGCAGCGTGGGTTACTTGCTATCCGCAGGGACATTTTTCCTCGGGTTTCTGTGGGCTATTTGGGATTGCGATGAACTCACGTGGCACGACAGGCTTTCCCGTACCTATTTGAGTGTGGAGCAGACGCTTCCTGAACTGGAGAGGGCTTCAAACGCCGCCCATAATCATTAAGAGTTTCGAGCTTACGTGCTCAGACGCGTGAAGAGACAGATTGAGATGCGCGAGCAATACGCACGATCGCCTCTAGACTTCGATCCACATCAGCCGCGGTAGTCGCCCAGGACGAAACACTGATACGCATCGCCGTCTTTCCCTGCCACACGGTCCCGCCGCACCAGCACGTACCCTCTTCCTGTATGCGACGAATCACCTCCCTGGTTACCTCGGGAGCGCCGAAGGACACCAGCACTTGATTGATGACCACGTCGTTCAACACTTCGAAACCAGCGCCTCTTAGTCCTTTCGCAAAGTACTGGGCGTGAGCGCAGGTTCTTTCTATTAGCTCGCAGAGCCCTGCTCTACCAAGAGATTTCAGCGTGGCCCACAACTCCACTCCGCGGGCTCTCCTCGAAGCTTCGGGCGTGTGGTACATCGGTTCCCGGCGCGCGCCGGGTTCCAGATAAGCCGCTGCTATCCCGAGGGAGTCTCTTAGAGCTTCGCCATCCCTGACAAGGATCACGCCACAGTCATATCCTGCATTTGGCCATTTGTGGGCATCGGTGGCCCAGGAATCGGCATTTTCGAATCCACCCGATAGGGGCGCGTATTTCGGCGATACGCGAGCCCACAGGCCGAACGCGCCGTCGACATGAACCCACGCACGCTGCTGCCTCGCAGCGGCGCAAATCTTGTCAGCAGGGTCAAAAGCCCCGGTATTCACGTTGCCCGCTTGAATGCACACGATGGTTCGCTCGGTTAGGCGTGGCAACCGGTCAGATCTCATTCTCCCCTGGTTGTCGGCTTCCACAATCGTCACGCGCTTTTTTCCAAACCCAGCCATGCTTAAGGCTTTCAGAATTGAGGCGTGGACTTCGGCCCCGACAAGCACCTCAATCGGGGGCGCGCCAAACATTCCATCCTCGTTGACATCCCAGCCCGCTCGCTTGAGGAGAGCGTGGCGAGCAGCAACGAGGGCCGTAAAGTTTGCCATCGTGGCGCAGGTGACCAGCCCTCCTTCGCAACCGGAAGGCAGGCCAAGGGCATCGCAAATCCATTGAAGCACTACATCCTCAAGCTCCGCGGCGACCGGAGACATCACCCGCAGCGCGGCGTTTTGATTCCAAGCGACCGCTATCCAGCTCGCGGCGAGTGCGGCGGGAACCATCCCGCCGTTCACGAAGCCAAAATAACGGCCGCCCGTCATCGCCGTCGTGGCCGGGGAACCTACCGCATCCAACTGGTTGAGGACATCGGAGGGCTTGCGAGGTCCCTCGGGAAACGGCTCATGAAATTTGGAAAGAGCCGTGAGAGCAGTCGAGGCTGGACCTACACTTCGTTCTCGGACATTATCGACGTAGCGAATCGCTTTTTCAGCGGCAAGGTTCAACAACTCACTGACTTGTGATGTTGCGTTTTCACCTGACAAGGGACACACAGCACCCATCCTTTTGGCGTCCGTACAAAGGGACACTCATTGACGAGTTTCTTCGTCACCAAAAGAAACCTAGCAGCAATGAGGGGAATGAAAAGAGCCGCATTGTCCCGTTATTTCTTAACGGCTTCGTCAGAGGCAATTCTGCCATCGCGGATATGAATGATGCGGTGGGCGTGCTGGGCAATGTCATTTTCGTGCGTCACCAGAATGATGGTATTTCCCTGGCGATAGAGATTCTCGAAGAGAGCCATAATCTCTTCGCCGGTTTTGGAATCCAGGTTGCCAGTGGGCTCGTCGGCAAGCACGATCGATGGGTTATTCACCAGCGCCCGCGCAATCGCCACACGCTGCCTCTGACCGCCGGACAGTTCGTTGGGTTTGTGGGTCATGCGATCGGTAAGGTCCACGCGATCGAGGGCCTTCTTTGCCTTCTCGATGCGTTCCTCGGCGGGCGTGCCGTTGTAGATCAACGGCAGTTCCACGTTATGGAGGGCTGTGGCGCGGGGCAGCAGGTTGAACGTCTGAAACACGAAGCCGATTTCTTTGTTCCGGATGTAGGCGAGTTCATCGTCATCCAGATCGCTGACCAGGCGGCCAGCCAGCCAGTATTTCCCTGAGGTCGGGGAGTCGAGGCAACCGATGAGATTCATGAGCGTCGACTTGCCGGAACCGGAAGGACCCATGATGGCCACGTACTCGCCTTTGCGAATCTCCAGGTTCACACCGCGCAGAGCGTGCACTTGCTCGGCGCCCATTTCGTAAACTTTGGCAAGCTCTTCAGTCTTGATGACCACGCCGGAGTTGACCAGGTCCTCCCGGTAGGAATCGGCGCTTTGCGTCTCGACAGGCATGCAAATCTCCCTCGTCTCTCTTTAGAGTGTCAGCTCTGCTGATCTTCCTGTTTCTTGGGCGCGCTGTTATCCACCTTGACCTGGGCCTCCGGTTTCAGCGTGCGCAATGCTTTGTAGCTTCCGATGACGATCTCATCGTTGGGCTGCAATCCCTTGGTGATTTCGATGTCGGTGACGCCGGAGATGCCAGTGTCCACGGGACGGAACACCGCCTTCTTCCCGTTCACCACGAATACACCCTGGATTTCATCCTTCTTAGGATCGCCGGGCGCCGATGGGGGCGGTGCGGCAAGTGTCACGCCCGAACCACCTTGTCCCTTTGCGTTCTTGGCAGCCTCTTCCAATTCTTTGCGAGTACGCATGGCCAGAGATTGAATGGGAATGGCGATGACATTCTTCCGTTCAGCCGTTTTTATCTTTGCCGTGGCAGATAGGCCGGGCCGCAGATTGTCGGGCGGGTTGTCTAGAGTCACCACGACTTTGAAATCTTTTGCTTCCTGCGTGCTGGTAGTGGTTTGTGTGGTCGTCAAACCAGAACTGCGCAATACCGCCTGCGAGCCTATCTCCGTGACCTTCCCCTTGAACACCTTGCCAGGGACAGCATCGATAGTGACATCCGCTTGCTGGCCCATCTTCACGTTGACAATGTCAGTTTCGTCTACCTTGACTTCCGCCGTGACGGTGGACATGTCGGAAAGCGTCATCAGAAAGCTGCCGTTGGAGTTCTGGATTCCAGGGACAACGTAGTCGCCGACACGTTCCGGGAGATAGCTCACAATTCCATTGATCGGAGACGTATACATCGTTTTGCGCAGAACGTCCTCCGAGCGCGCGAGCACCGCACGGCTTTGATTCAACTGCGCGCGCGACTGCTCAAGTTGCGCCTTCAGCAGCGAAACGCGCGCTTTGGCCGAATCGACGCCAGCCAAGGCTGCGTCATAAGTGGTTTTGCGCTGGTCGAAGTCCTGCTTGGGGATCAATCCATCTCTAAACAGCCCTTGTCCCCGCTCATAGTCCAGCTTTGCCTTCTCCAGGTTGGCTTGCTGGGAAGTTAAATCGGATTGCGCCGCTTTGTAACTTGCCTCCG
>QHYJ01000191.1:21695-22702 GCA_003223255.1 Acidobacteriota bacterium
CCGCTGCCTGCACGCCCGATTCCGCGGAATTGCTCGCCGCTTCCTGGGCATGGACGTCGGCACTCGCTTGGATGTTCTCCTGGAGGAGTAGTTTGTCACCCTTCTTAACGTGGTCGCCTTCCTTGACCAGAATTGCTGTAATCCTGCCAAATCCTTGTGCCGTTACGTTGGTATAGGTCGTGGGTTTGATTTCGCCCGAGGCCGTTACCAAGGACACCAAGCTGTTCTGCTTCGCCACTTTCGCCGTCTGCACCGTTACCACGCCCTTATTGGCTTGGTTTACGCTGAAAAGAACAATTCCACCCAGCACCGCGACGGCCCCCACGCCAATCGCCACTTTATGCCACGTCTTCATTCGCTTCCCTTTCGCTCCACCACGCTAGGTCCAACACTCCAAGACTCTGCCGTCCCGTGAAGTTCTCTGGAATCCTTGGGTTACGGTGCCGCGCGGTGACCACTGCTGCCCGAACCACTCTCTTGTTGTACATACGCCTGCCCTGGTCGAAATGTTTCGTTCGATACCCCGTCTAACATTGCGAATTTGGACTCGCATCAGGAGACTTGAAGGTTGCGGCTAATCCGTCCAGGGAACCTCAGCCGAAACAGGGGCTAACCTGCCACTCTGCCGTCCCGTGAAGTTCTCTGGAATCCTTGGGTTACGGTGCCGCGCGGTGACCAATGCTGCCCGAACCACTCTCTTGTTGTACATACGCCTGCCCTGGTCGAAATGTTTCGTTCGATACCCCGTCTAACATTGCGAATTTGGACTCGCATCAGGAGACTTGAAGGTTGCGGCTAATCCGTCCAGGGAACCTCAGCCGAAACAGGGGCTAACCTGCCCGATTCGTATTTTAATCTTATAGACGCACGATGAAAAGTACCTTGGTCGAAAGACGTCGAGAGACAGACGTGCAAGCATCCGACCCATTTTATTGGACGCAAGGGGCATCCCATTGGTCAGCCAGGAATTCTTAGGGATTCCAATCCTCGCTAGTCCGGCCAACTCA
>QHYJ01000192.1 GCA_003223255.1 Acidobacteriota bacterium
ACGCGAAGCGCAGGATTGTGGAGCGAGCAGCAAAGATGGGGCGCTGGATGCAGCTTCGTTGACTACAATCGTGACGGCCACCTAGACCTGTTTGTCTCCAACTACGTCCGCTTCTCCTTCGAACACGCGCCTGTCGCGGGAGAAAACACCAATTGCAACTGGAAGGGAATTCCCGTGGAGTGCGGGCCGCGTGGTTTGCCCACTGGGCGTCATTCGCTTTATCGCAATAACGGCGACGGAACATTTACGGACGTGAGCCAGGAATCGGGTGTTGCCCGCGCTACGCAGAGTTATGGCATGACGGTGGTGGCCGCCGATTTAGATGAAGACGGATGGCCGGATATTTATGTGGCCTGCGACTCCACTCCCAGCCTGCTATTCATGAACAACCACGATGGAACGTTCCGTGAAGAAGGAGTGCTGCGTGGCGTGGCTTTGAGCGACGACGGCATGGAACAAGCTGGAATGGGTGTCGGCGTCGGTGATTACGATCTGGACGGCCACCTGGATATTTTTAAAACGCACTTTGCCGATGACGCCAACGTTTTGTATCGGAACGATGGCAAAGGAAGCTTCGACGACGTAACGAGGTCGTCGCGACTCGGTGTAGAAACTCGCTACATCTGCTGGGGCGCCGGAATCATCGACCTCGACAACGATGGGTATCCCGATCTGTTCCTGGTAACCGGGAACGTGTATCCGGAAGTCGAGCGAAAACTTCCCCGGTACGCCAACAAAACGCCTCGAGCGGTCTTCCGCAATCTCGGTAACCGCACGTTCGAGGAACTGATCGAGCCGGCCGGGCCGGGAGTAGCAGCAGCCCATTGCAGTCGCGGGTGCGCATTCGGCGACTTCGATAATGACGGTGATGTGGACATCCTTGTTGTCAATCTGAACGAACCTCCTTCGCTGTTGCGCAACGACACGAGCGGTCCGGCGAACTGGCTCAAAGTGAAACTCGAAGGCGTCAAATCCAACCGCAGCGCCATTGGCGCGCGTGTCATGGTTCACTATGCCGGCCGGGTCCAGGTCCAAGCCGTCCTTAGCCAGTCCAGTTTTTATTCCTGCAACGATCCGCGGCTGCACTTTGGGTTGGGAAGCTCAACCGCAGTGGACATTGATGTTTACTGGCCTAGCGGTTCACATGAAGCGGTCAAGCGAGCCCCGACAAACCAACTGATCACTCTCAAAGAAGGAGTGGGGCACGTGCCAAACCGGGGTTGGTCAAGATCGTAGTTCCGGAGGGTACCGCGACTCTTATCCTTATTCGCATTCCTAGGTTTCGAATGGTCGCAATCTAGGCATGGCCGCTTGCGCAAGGGCCACCAGCGCTTTGCGGCAAGTCCCAAGGCACCGGTCCACTGTGATGTCCTGGCGAGGTGAGAGCTTCGACTCTTTTTGTACCACTCAAGCCAGATTATTGAGGACACGTCCATTGTGAGGTAAATTCTTATGGTTGAAGAAGTGGGCCATACTCCGCTGAAGTCCTCTTGGAACCAATCGAGGAGTTCCTTAGCTTGACCGTCCAAAGAAGAGGGGCAAATACTGACTCGCGCCGCACCTTCTTGAAGCAGCTACTCGCGGGGATCGTCGGCAGCCAGCTATCAAGCTTCTCCGGCTCCCCCTGCCTCGCAATGACCCAGCGCAGCGGAAAATTTCCGTTTGAGCTTGTTCCGTCTGCAACGAGCGGGATTACCTGGGTGCACCACAATGGGCGGTCGCCAGAGATGTACTTGCCGGAAACCGTGGGCGCCGGGTGCGCATTCATCGACTACGACAACGACGGCTGGATGGACATTTACTTGGTCAACAGCGGGAAGTGCGATTTCTTCGACCCGCGGCCGCCGCTGCGCAACGCGCTTTACAGGAACAACCGCGACGGAACCTTCACCGACGTAACGGAAAAAGCTGGCGTCTCGGGTGGCGGCTACGGGATGGGTGTGGCAGTGGGAGATTATAACGGCGATGGGTTGCCCGATCTCCTGGTGACCCAATACAACGGCGTCATTCTCTACCGTAACAATGGTGACGGGACGTTTAGCGATGCTACGCGAAAAGCGGGTCTGCCGACGGAGGGCTGGGCATCCAGCGCTGTCTGGTTTGATTACGACAACGACGGGAAACTCGACCTCTTTATCTGCCGGTTTGTGAACTTCAGCAGGTCCAAGAATAAGTTCTGCGGCAACCGTGAGACGGGTGACCGCTACTACTGTATCCCGCGTGTTTATGAGCCTATGCCAAGCTGGCTGTTTCACAACAACGGCGACGGTACTTTTACCGACGTGAGCCGCGAATCTGGGATTGCGAAGTCCCTCGGCAAGGCTTGGGGTGTCGTGGCCTGCGACATCAATAACGACGGGTGGATGGACCTGTTCGTTGCCAATGATACGGTGGCGAATTTTCTGTTTGTTAATCGCGGTAACGGGAAGTTCGAGGAAATAGGCCTGCAAGCCAACGTTGGTTACAGCGCCGAGGGGCGGCCACGCTCCGGGATGGGCGTGGATTCGGCGGATTACGACCAAGACGGCTGGATGGACTTGTTTGTTACCAACGTGGATCGGGAGATGTACTCCCTTTATCACAACAATCGCGATGAAACGTTCGATGACATGGCTGTTCCTTATGGTATCGGCAAGGTTACGCGACTGATGAGCGGGTGGGGAGTGAAGTTTTTTGACTACGACAACGACGGAACCCCGGACCTCTTTCTTGCCAACGGCCATCCCGACGACAAAATCGAGGCGCATTCCAGCGAAGTAAAATACCGGGAGCCCCTGCTGTTGTTTCGCGGCACGGACCAAGGATTGGAAAATGTGACCGGCAGCAGCGGCCCCCTTTTCTCAAAGCCCTATGCCGCGCGCGGCATGGCGATCGGCGATTTTAACAACGACGGTGCTGTCGACGTCCTAATTGCAATAAATGACGGGCCGCCTTTGCTGCTCAAGAATCAAGTGGGCCAACGCAATCATTGGCTAGGCGTGAAGCTGGTGGCGAAGCGAGCCAATCCCGACGCCGTGGGCGCGCTAATTACCTGGCAGGCCGGGGATCTTAAGCGGTCGCACTTCAAGACGGGAGCAGGAAGCTATTTGGCCTCGCACGACCCGCGCGTCGTCTTGGGGATGGGCCAGTACACACAGATGAATTGGGTCGAGATCCGATGGCCAATGCCGAGCGGCCAAGCGGAACGCTTCACAAATCTTCCCGTTGATCACTACATCACGCTCGTGGAAGGGCAGGGTGACCAGATCTGGAAACCTTGACGAATCTTCGACAGAATGTTTCAGCTGCCGCGGGCAAACAGCTTGCAGCGTGACCCGGAAACAAGCAATTGCCCTAGGCTAGCCCCGCAGAACCGTGCTACATTGCTCGTTCTTACGAGTGTCTGAACCGGTGCGGACTAAAGAGCAAGCCTTGAATATCCATGAGGTTGCAAGGCGAGCGCGCGTATCTACCGCAACCGTGTCCCGAGCCATTAACCGGGTCCCCACGGTTAATCCCAAGCTGGCCCAGCGCGTCTGGAGGGCCATCAACGAACTTGGCTACTATCCCAACACACAGGCGCGAGCTTTGGTCTCCGGACGAAGCAGAATCTTCGGACTCATTGTCTCGGAACTCACAAATCCGTTCTTTCCAGAGATCGTCCAGGTTTTCGAAACGATCGCCGTTCGACACCATTACGAGATTCTATTGACCTCCACAATGAACGACCCGGAGCAGATGGAGAGCTCTGTCCGCCGGATGATCGAAAGACAGGTCGAAGGCGTAGCGGTGATGACCTTCGGCATGGAAGACGCGCTGCTGGAAGACTTGAAGTTACGGCAGGTTCCCCTGGTTTTCGTTGATGTTGGCCCGCGTCGTCCGCGAGTGAGCAATTTGCGGATCGATTACTTGAGCGGTATTCGGCAGGCTGTGCAGCACCTAGCAGCACTCAGACACGAGCGAATTGCCTTTATTACGGGGCCCCATGCGCTCAAGTCCGCGATGGCCCGCAAGCAGGCGTTTCTAAAGGCTATGCGCGAGATTGGGAGAGAGCCAGATCTGGAACTGATCGTGGAAGGCAACCACACCATGGAGGGAGGGCGGCTGGCTTGCGGGCACTTGTTGGCGCAAACGAAAAAGCCCACGGCCATCCTTTGTTCCAATGATATGACCGCGATCGGAGTGATGAGGAAGTGCTACGAAGATGGGATATCCATTCCTCGAGATCTCTCGGTGGTTGGCTTTGATGACATCCGCCTGGCACAATTCATGCTTCCGCCGCTCACGACCGTGCAAATGTCTCAGGCGGAGTTGGCGAGGCTCGCTTTCGATGCGCTGCTTGCTGAAGTGGAACGAGAGGAACCTCTTCCTGAGGGCTCTGAATATGTGCTGAAGACGGCGTTGATTGAGCGTGAATCCACGTCCATGTGCCGCGAGCGTGCCCGTGAGCCGCTATCAGACGCCAAGAATCAGCGAGGCTACGCCGACCACTGAATCGCGGTGTAGGAGCGTGGTGGCACTTCGAATCTTGTACGACCGTCCCCTGTAGCGGGCTTAGAAAACGGCTGGGGCGCTACCCTCTGCGGAGTTTCGAAGGTATTGGACGCCTTGAGGTCGGTTCCCGTGAGCAGTGTAGCGACGAGCACCTGCCCCGGCGTCTTGTCCTGCCAGTTGATCTCCACGACATGCGGTTTCGAAAGGTCCCGGTTCAAGACGAAAATGGCAACTTTTCCATCCTGTGTATCAAAGGTTCCGGCGACGTCTACGAAGGGAACCTGACCCATGTTCGAAACTTCATACGTCTGGGATTCCACCAGCAGATTAAGGACGGAACCGCGCGCATACTGAAGCGCCCAGTCATAAGGGTAATATATGGTCTGACGAAGTAAACCGTTGGCATTGGTCATGATGGGCGCGATGACATTGATTAACTGTGCCAGGCAGGCCACTTTGACGCGATCTGCATGACGAAGCAAAGAGTTAACTAGGCCACCCACAAGCAGCGCATCTTCGAGGTTATAGACCTCTTCAAGCAAATGAGGTGCCTCCTGACCATGGCCGTTCGTGGCGTCGCCACTGCGGGCGCGATACCACACGTTCCATTCATCGAAGGAAAGCCACAGTTTTTTCGGGGAGCGTTTGTGCCCGCGGACGAGGTCGCAAACGGCGACGGTCTCCTCAATTTGTTTTTCCATGCTCAAGTTCATTGCAAGGAATTTCGCGCTGTCGCCGCCGGTTTCCTGCCCGCTGTTCGCAAAATAGCGGTGAAGCGAGAGTCCATCCACATACTCGTAACATTGCTCCAGAACTTCGCGATCCCACTCAAGGTACGTGGGCATGAACGGGCCGCTTGACCCGCAAGCGATCAATTGCAGTGAAGGATCGACGTAGCGCATCTGCCGGGCAGCATCTTGTGCCTTCATCCCGTAGGCGGTTGCCGTCATGTGTCCGATCTGCCACGGCCCATCCATCTCATTGCCAAGGCACCAGCGTTTCACGCGATAGGGCTCCGCAATTCCGTGCTTGCGGCGAAGATCACTCCATTTTGTTCCATGGTCTAAGTTGCAATACTCCACGAGAGCCGCTGCCTCCTCGGGTGTTCCCGTTCCAAGATTGAGGCCCATCAGCGGCTCAGCATGCACGGCCTTGCACCAAGCCATGAATTCATTCGTACCGAACTGATTTGTGTTGATCGAGTTCCAAGCTTTATCAAGCACGCGCGGACGGGTCTCCTTGGGGCCGACGCCGTCGAGCCAGTTGTAGCCAGAAACGAAATTGCCGCCCGGATAGCGAATGATGGGAACTCCCATACGGCGCACTTCTTCCATGACGTCCTTGCGAAATCCGCTGGCATCTGAAAGTTTCGAACCCGGGTCAAATATGCCTTCGTAAATCGCAAGTCCCAAGTGCTCCAGGAACGATCCAAAGAGATTATGGTCGAGCGGTGCCATGATGCGCCGTGAGTCCAGGTAAACCCTGGCTATGTCGCCAGTGCCAGGCGCGGTTTGACCACGCAGGAAAGAACCACCAAACAGAGAAGTCAGGCCCCAAGCCATTCCTGCGTTCGCAGCTTGGCGCAGAAAACGCCGCCTATCATCGAAAAACATTTGTTTGCTCTCCTGGTGCTTGGCCACACCAAAATTCCACCGAAATGTCGAGTTCCTTGCCTGGAGAACCAACTAAGCCAACGCCGTCCGAACGGTCGGAAACGCTGGCCGCCTCATCCGTTTTTCACAGCATGCGAGCAAACGTTTACCACAAATTGCAGGTCACCCGCAAGCTGATCGGCTTAAGAAAACAGGGCAAGCTTCGATAAGGACAGTTCTAGGACTGTTCGACTGCTCATCGAATGGGCTAAGGGAGTTTCTGCACAAGTCCAAAGGTGTTCTCTGTAATCAGAGTCCACAGACAAAAACGCTACTTCCGATGCGGAAGAATCACTTCATTGTCCAACGGTGGGTAAACTGGGAGATAGCTGAGCCATCTAATGCGTTAGCTGCACTGCCGAAAGTCCTGGCGCGGCAGTACCGTCGGACCATTCGCTGTCGCAGGTTCGTGCAATATCCTTTCCCCTTCGCGCGTCTGTGGAAACGACAGAAGAAGTGAAACGCCTTTCACCAGTGAACGTGCCATTTAGAGTGCTCGTATTTCTCCTTATCGCCATAGGGGGAACCGTCCTCGCGTCCCGATTGCCCAAGAAAGGGGTTGCCTGCTGCAGTGCTGAGGTGTGCGCCCGGAAACACCACCACGAATGAAGTCAAAAGCAGCACAATTGCAGCACTGCCTTGGATTGCACATTCAGCGACGTGGCTTCCTCCCCGTTTCCTTGACCACACTCTTCGCGTCCTTGTCCTCCCGCAACCCGGCAAACTTCGAATGCCTGAGCCGATCCACTCCAGGAATTCTATTTGGGCAACGGCCTCGGGCCGCAGCCACACACATTCCTTCATCTTCTCAGCGGTGAGTTCATCGCCCCACCGCGACTTGTGCGTATCCGGCAGGTTAGCGAAGGGCACTATGGGTGAAACGAGATCACGGATTTTCTCAAAAACCTGACGCCGGGATGCCGGGACAAAGCCGTTGCGGACGCGGGCGACGTAAACCAAATCCTTGCCGCGATAGTAGCCGACCATGAGAGAGTCGAATCCGTGAGGCCGAGAAACTAAAGCTCTACGACCGTGAAGGAGCTGCGGTAGAGAGCCACCAACCGTCTCCGGCGCACCAACAAGAACTCACCGGGACGACTGTTCGGCCTTAGCGGCGGTTGAACCTACGTGGTCGTAAGTTCAGAACTCCTGACATACCCCCCAAGAAGCTTTCAATACAGTAGTTTTTCAGGGAGTGGTGCGAACCTA
>QHYJ01000193.1 GCA_003223255.1 Acidobacteriota bacterium
CGTGACACTCTTAGCGCTGGCCGTAGTTCTTGCCAGTGGCTGGTTCGTGGTGCACTCCAAGGAGTCCGCCGGAAGCGCCCCGGATGCGTCGATCCCGACCTTTTCTACCGGCGAAATCGGGCGCGAAGGTCATTTCTACGTGGGCGGCCATTACGTGGGGGAGCCCGGCAACGAAACGATGCATGGCGCCATGTATGTCGAAACGTGGGTACCAAAGAACATCCGGCATCCTTATCCCATTGTGTTCATCGCCTGGAGCGTGGGGCAGGGAGAGTATGAATTGATGCAAACCCCAGACGGGCGGCCGGGCTGGGCCTATGACTTTGTTAATCAGGGCTACACCATCTACATGATGGATTTTCCCGGGCTAGGGCGTTCGGGGTTTATTCCGGAGGTCGACGGCGGGGTCACGTCTCAACGCTCAACCAACTTGATAGAGGAGATCTGGACTGGTGGAAGGTCGCCGTCGTCGGAGTGGAGTAAAGAGCAGCATATCCGTGAGCATCGAGTGCAAGAATTCGCGGATTGGCCACAATGGAAGAAGGAGACGCAATGGCCAGGTGAGGGGCCGAATAAAGGCAAGAAGGGAGACCCGGTGTTCGATTATTACGCCAAAATGGAAGTCCATGGTGTGTCTGGGTTTGACTTAGAAGGTGAGGACACGCTGGACGATATCGTGCAACTGTTGGATATGATCGGCAAACCAGTCATCTTGCTACTCCACTCGGGTTCATCTGTTGGTTGGCTCGTGGCAGATGCCCGGCCGCAGCTTGTCAAAGCTATCCTCGCACCAGAACCGAACTCCCCGCCTATTGTGAGCGCCGAAAGGGGGTCAACTGGACCGGGAAATGAATGGGGCCCGACCCGTTCCTTCATTCATTATGATCCCCCGATCAAGGAACCTTCGGAATTGCAGCCTGTTCGGCAAGAGAAGGCAGATGGCCCAGACCTTCTACCGTGCTGGCTGCAGAAAGAACCGGCGCACAAGCTCATCAATCTCGCGTCCATCCCGGTCCTCAACGTCACCGGAGAGGCGAGTTACCACCGCCCGTACGCTCATTGCGAAGCCAAGTGGCTCAATCAGGCGGGTGTGAAAACTACTTTTGTGAGACTTGAGGATGTGGGCTTGCCGGGCAATGGCCACCAGATGATGTCCGAAAAGAACAGTGCCAGCATCGCCAAGTTCTTCATGAACTGGCTCGACAAAAACGTCCACTGAACAACCCTGAGGGCGTGTGGAGTCGATCTGCAATCCGTATTCGATTGGCAAGGTCACTGAATACGGGCTGTGGCCAGCGCTCGAAAAACTGAAGATCGAGAGGGCGGGTCTGCACGCCTTCCGTCAACACAGCCGCGAGCGAACTGCTTGAGCAGGGTGCACCGCTCACGGTGGTACAACGCCCGCCTTCGGCAATGACGGAGCTGCCTCGGTGGCAGCCGGAGGAATTCAACTCAGACAGGAAGCTCGCATTTCAATGGAGAAGGGGCGTCTGTCAATCAGCGAGAAGAAAGTGACTGTCGAATATGAGTTCCTCAACAATACAGACAAAGACGTAACCACCGAGATAGCATTTCCAGTGCCGCCGTACGATGAGACCTATCTCGATGCTAGCTTTAACAAAAGGATCGACGATTTTCGAGTGTGGGTTGAAGGGCGCGAGACGAAATTTCAGACCGAAGTCAAAGCAACCTTTGATCCACAATTCGACAGCGAGAGGTTTTACGTGCGCGATGGGGCAATCTCCCCATTTGGGCCGGATCTGGCTCCTGATCCCAATGGTGAGAAGCGGCGCGTCGCTGGCTCACCTCCTTCGGAGGTTTGTACGGTTGACTGGACTCCATCCGATGTGACACAATGAGTCACATGAAGACCATTACTATCCGCGAGCTTCACCAGGAAACAGGGCGGTGGGTCCGGCAGGCGTCAGCGGGAGAGGTGTATGTCACCGAACGGGGGCGCCTGGTCGCCAAGATTGTGCGGGCGTCGCCCCTGCCCACCAAGCCGTTCTTCGCCAATCCTCGCTTTACGCGGGACTATCTGGCCCACCGCAAATCCCTTCGCGGAGGAACGGATTCGACGGAAATCATCAGCCAAGACCGCGACCGTGAGGTGCTGTGATCTATTTCGATACCAGCTATCTGGTCCGCCTCTATTATCAAGAACCCGGTGCAGATGCGGTTCGCGGTCTTGCGGCAACGGACCATGTGGCCTGTGCGGGCCACGGGCAGGCGGAAATGATGGCCGCCTTCCATCGGAAGCTGCGCGAAGGGGCCATCCGGCCAACGGCGTATGCCGCCTTAATGAACCAAGTTGCGGTGCATATCAAGGCGGGAGCTTTCCAGTGGCTGGCGCAGGATGGGGAGATCCTCTCCCGCGTCAGGCGCGTCTATCAGAATCTGCCAGCCTCGGTGTTTCTGCGCGCGGCCGATGCCATTCACTTGGCTACGGCTGCCGAGGCGGGCTTCCGCATGATCTATTCCAATGACGCGCATCTGCTGGCGGCGGCAAAACATTTCGGCATCGCGGGAAAGAACGTGATCCCCTAGAACCTCTCCCTTGGGTCGCCCGGTAACAAAGCCCTTGCAGAACGAGGGTTTTGCAAGAAGCTGTATTTGCAGCCGTTCACGCCCAAATAGGTCGTTGAATACTCACGTTCCGTCTTCGATCTCTCGCTTGACACCACCGCGACGGTCGCCACTTGACTCCACGAAAAAACTCTCGGGCACCCGTATTTTCTTCCTTTCGTCTGCAAGCAATTATCTGGCATGACAAGCGAGATTCAGCCGGACAGGCTCGAACCAAGCTGGCCCGCGATACTCGGTCAGTTAGGTCGCGAAAAGTTCCGGCTGGACGTGTCGCAGCTAAGCGCCAAGGAATTCGATCTCATCCACCAATGCAGGGCAGGCTGCCGACGCCGGGTCGAAAAGGACCTTGCGATGAGCGGACCGATTAGGCCATGGATCGTGGAAGTGTGTGAACGCGGCCTAAGATGCCGTGAGGCTTCCCAGAAGCCTGTACCTATAGACGGCGCACTGCTTGATGGTCTGCGAGATTGGAGCACGCAAGCACCGTACCGACAGCCGGGTGATTGGGTGTTTGCCAGCCCCGTCATGGATGGCAAGCAACCGTATTGGCAGAAACAATGCTGAAGTGCTACGTTCATCCCGCCGCGAAGCGCGTAGGCATCACCAAGGTTCTCGGATGGCATTCCTTCCGTAGAACGTTTGCAACGCTTCTAAGAGGCGGCGCTGAAGACTTGAAGACAGTCCAAGAACTGATGGGGCACGCACGGTCTCTAACCCCGGCCAAGCCAGCCGCCCATCGAAAGTTGGTTGAATTGATTCGGCCAGCAGCAGAGACAGCAAATGGTCCTTTGTAGTCCCACGCCGAAAACCAGTCGCTGTAAGTGATTGATTTTATGGAGCGGCCTATCGGAATCGAACCGACACCTGAACCTTGGCAAGGTTCCGTACTACCACTATACTAAGGCCGCTTAAGTGCCTTCCTCTTTATAACATGCCGGATAAGCAGCTACAAGAGCGCGCCCGCCCAGACCGCCCAGAGAGCCAATGCGGCAGGGCACGGGACGGAGAGAAATCAAGAGACCTGAGTAACGCGAGCTGTTTTCACCACCGGTGAGCGACGCTGGCGCTCGGCGAAGCGCGTGGCCTTGTCCTTGTCCGTATACACGCGACCGAACTTCTCCCCATCGGCGTAGTAAACACTTACCAGCCAATGATGGTGTTTACGGCGACGGTCCCGGCCAAATACGTCCTTATCTTTCGAATCTTTCGAAGCATCTTTTGTCACTGTGAGCATCCCTCTCTTTGAAGGATCGGTACGGCACTATCGCAAGGAAGCGCGCGCTGCGCAAGTACCAATAGCAATACTAACACGCCACCTATTACACCAAAAAATAGGCTGAGGGGAAACCTCAGATGTCCATGAACGAGTAAATAAAGAGGACTCTCCGGGCGAGGCTGCACATTTCTAGCGTGTTTCGATGAGCTCCGGGCAGTCTGCGCGCCAGGTTGCGAGAAGCCGGCAGTAGCTGGCCCTTGGCAGCGAAAAAGGGCTTTTCGTGGATTCGGCAAACCGTGACGACAGGCCAATTTGTCTACAAACGGCGCACAAATTGTTGCAACCCATGAAACATTTTTGGGTTTCTTTCGTCTGTATAGGTGAGGAGAAGATAAGCTGGAATGTGGCGGAGTAAAACCATGACGATGCCCATCACAAAACAACCGCCCCTGTTGGAAGATTTGCGAAACCATTCGCAGGAGCAGGTTGCGGAATTGCGCCAGCTTTTGACCGTGGGAGCTCGGTCGAGACCCGATCCGCGCCGGCCAGGTTTCTATGAAGTAGAAGGCCGCGGCTACACGTACTACGTGTTCAAGTATCCGTCCGGCACAAAAGTGCTCCTGATCGCTGTGTGGGAACGCGACCCGGTCGCAGAAATGGTGGCGTGCTCCTGCCCAGCAGCTTGATTTTCCTGGTTCCCTTGAGCGAGAAATAGAAAGCGCCCCGGCTTCAACTGGGGCGCTTTTTCAGTCTTCGTCGAGGCTCAAAGCTGCGGAGTTAATGCAATAGCGCAAGCCCGTGGGCTGGGGGCCATCGTCAAACACGTGCCCAAGATGAGCATCGCAGCGGCTGCATTTCACCTCGATGCGGCGTATCCCGTGGCTGGTGTCGGATTCCTCCTCGATGGCGCCTTCGCCGGCAGGAGCAAAAAAACTCGGCCAGCCTGAGCCCGAGTGATATTTCGTCTCCGAACGAAACAGCGGTTGGCCGCAGCAGACGCATTTGTACGTCCCGGGCGTTTCCGTATCTTCGTATTCCCCCGTGAAAGGGGGCTCAGTTCCCTTTTGCCGGGTCACATAATACTGATTCGGCGTAAGCTGTTTTTTCCAGGCCTGCTCGTCTTTTTTAACCTTTTTAACGTTGTCTGCCATGTCGATTTACCTTCCCCATTACTTTCCGTCCCATGTTAGCAGGAGGCGATTCCGGGCGAAAACCGCGCAATGCGTCCGTAAAATCATGCGCGCTGCACGCGCTGCAGGTGCTGATTGACACGCGCATGGATTTGCTTTATTTTTGAGCTTGCAATGGACCTCATGCACACAAGCCGGGCGCGTCGACACCATCATCACGGCCAAAGGCCGCGCCCGCTGAGGTGTGCATAGCAATCCGCTAAACAAAGCACTCTTCGGCCCGCCGGCACGACCAAGCCTGGCGGGTTTTTTGTTTTTGAACCGCGAAATTCGGAGGCAAAGGAAATGAACATCGACTTTCAGAAAGGCGGCGGGCTGGTGCCAGCCATTATTCAAGACGAACGAAGCGGCGACGTCCTGATGCTTGGCTTCATGAACGCGGACTCGCTGAAGGAGACGCAGCGCTCCGGCGCAGTGGTGTTCTTTAGCCGCTCCCGAAACAAACTTTGGAAGAAAGGCGAATCCAGCGGACACGTTCTGCGCGTCCGCGAAATTCGCGTGGATTGCGACGCGGACGCTTTGCTGGTGCGCGTCGAAGCTGTCGGGCCAGGCGTCTGTCACGAAGGCTATCGAAGCTGCTTCTTTCGTGCCGTCGAACCCGGCGGAGATATGAGGGTCATTGCGGAACGCACGTATTCGCCGGAAGAAGTTTATGGATCGGAGAAGCGCCAATGAGCCTGTTGAAGCTCGGAATACCGAAAGGCAGTTTGCAAGAAGCAACGCTGGATCTTTTTGCGCGAGCAGGCTGGAAAATCACGCTGAGTTCGCGGAGTTACGTACCCGCGATTGATGACCCAGAAATCGAATGTTTAATGGTACGTGCCCAGGAAATGGCGCGCTACGTGGAGTCAGGCACGTTGGACGCCGGAATCACCGGGCACGATTGGGTGGTGGAGACCGAGGCGGCTGTCGAGGAGCTTTCTGAGTTGGTTTATGCCAAGCAGCGACTGGCGCGAGTGCGCTGGGTGCTGGCCGTTCCGGAGGATTCACCGGTTCGCGGGCCACGGGACTTGGAAGGCAAAGTGATTGCCACCGAGGTCGTGCAAATCACAAAGAAATACCTGGCGGAGCACGGCGTAAAGGCACGCGTGGAGTTTTCGTGGGGCGCGACGGAAGTAAAAGTGCCGCAACTTGCGGACGCCATTGTAGAAGTGACGGAGACGGGCTCGTCGCTGCGCGCCAATCGCCTGCGCGTCGTGGATACAGTTCTCGAATCCGCGACGGTCTTCATCATGAATCATCCTGCTTCCGCAGACTGCTGGAAGCGTGAAAAAGCGGAAAACCTGATCTTAATGCTGCAAGGCGCCATCGCTGCCACAAGCAAAGTCGGGCTGCTCCTCAACGTACATCGCGACGATCTGCCTGGAGTGCTCGGCGTGCTTCCTGCGCTCAAAAAGCCGACGATTTCTGCGTTGAGCGATCCGGAATGGGTGGCCGTCAACACCATCATCGAAGAAGCCGTGGTGCGGCAGATTCTGCCAAGACTGAAAGCGGCCAAAGCCCAGGGGATTGTCGAATATCCCTTGAACAAAATCGTGCTGTGATGCGAATCCTGAAGCTCACACCCCAGACCGAAAAGTTGTTGCTGGCGCGCCGCGAGCAGCAAGACGCCGAAGCCCAGGCGACTGCCACAGAAATTGTCGCGGACGTGCGCAAGCGTGGCGATGCCGCACTTTTTGCTTACACGAAGAAATTCGATCACACAGATCTGGGTAAGACCGGAGTTTGGATCACACCACAGGAGATCCGAGCAGCTCACATAGCGACCAGCACAAAGTTTCGGAAAGCTATCGAAAAAGCCGCGGAGAATGTTCGACGCATTGCCGAAAAGCAACTTCCGCGGCCCTGGACCGTCGAGACGACACGCGGAGTGAAGATTCGCCAAGTGGTCCGGCCTATCGCGTCCATCGGTTGTTACATCCCGGGAGGCCGATTCTCGCTCGTTTCGACGCTGATTATGACAATTGTTCCGGCGAAAGTTGCTGGCGTGCCGAAAATCATCGCCGTTTGTCCCAAACCGAATCCTGAGTTACTGGCGGCTGCAAGAATTCTCGGCGTGGAGCGAATCGCACGGATCGGCGGGGCACAAGTCATCGCCGCGTTGGCTTATGGCACCAAGAGTGTGCCGCGCGTGGACAAGATTTTTGGGCCGGGAAACAAATACGTCACCGCCGCCAAGCAACTTGTAAGCAACGACTGCGCGATCGATTTGCCCGCGGGACCTACGGAAGCCATCGTCTTTGCGGAGCACGGCAATGCGCGATGGATCGCTGCCGACTTGCTGGCTCAAGCGGAACACGCAAAAGACGCCGCAAGTTTCTTCGTCACGACTTCCCAAAACCTGGCTTGCGAAGTTCAACAAGAGGTTCGCAAACAGCTCGCGGGGCTATCCCGCAACATGGCTCTCTGTTCCACGCAAAACTCAGGCGCGATCCTTGTCTCAGAATCGGTTGATCAGGCTTGCGAATTCATCAACCGATTTGCCCCTGAACATCTCAGCCTTCCGGAAAACGGCGAGAAAGTTCTCCCGAAGATTCGCGCGGCCGGGACTGTATTTCTTGGCCCATGGGGAGCGCAGCCGCTGGGCGATTATGCCACGGGAAGCAATCACGTTTTGCCGACCGGCGGCTGGGCGCGGCGGCGCGGCGGACTTTCCACCGCTGACTTTGTAAAATGCATCAGCGTGCAAACGATCACCAACAAAGGATTCCTTTGTCTCGCAGAAACTGTGGAAACTCTGGCGGAATCGGAGGGCCTGATGGCCCATCGCAACGCCGTGGGAGTCCGCCGATGAAAGTACAGTTGCCCGTGCGCCAGGCAATCTTGAATCGCCGCACGTACGAGGCTCCCGGAGAAGGGCGCTCCGGCAAAGTGCGCCTCGACTTCAATGAAAACACTTCCGGGTGCTCGCCCGCGGTTCGGCGTGCCCTGGCCAGGCTCACGGCCAAACAGTTGGCCATGTATCCCGAGTATCAGAAGCCGACAAATCGGCTGGCGCGTCATTTCGGGGTCCGCCCGGAGGAGCTGCTGCTCACCAATGGCGGCGACGACGCGCTGCGCGTTTTCTTCGATACCTTCGTCGAGCCGGACACCAGTATCCTGATCTGCGAGCCGACGTTTCCCATGTACCGCTATTGGGCAGAGATTGCCGGAGCCCGAGTTTGTGCGGTTCGCTGCGGCGCGAACATGGAATTTCCAGTCGATGATGTTCTTGCGGAGCTGCGCAAGAATCCTCGTGTTCTGTTTATTGCGAACCCGAACAATCCAACTGGCACGTTGATATGCGAAAAAGAGCTGCGGCGCATTCTGCAAGCCGCAACGGGCACGGTCGTGGTGATGGATGAAGCTTACGCGGAGTTCTCCGATTTCACGGCGCTTCCGTGGATTCACAAATATCCGCAACTGTTTGTCGCGCGAACGTTCTCTAAAGTTGCGGGACTTGCGTCACTGCGGCTCGGCGCAGTGCTTGCGTGTGCAGACTCACTCGCACTGGTGCGCCGTGCCATGCCGCCCTATCCCGTCAATCTGGCTGCGCTCATCGCTGCCCAAGCAGCCGCGGATGATCCTGCGACGATGCGCGCGTATGTGGCCGCGGTAAAACGCCTGCGTGTATGGGTGGCCAAGGAATTGTGTGGGCTGGGGCTCACGACTTACGCGAGCGCAGGAAATTTTCTTTTGGCGGATTTTGGGCCCGCTGGACCAGCGCTGTTTCGCAAGCTGGAACGACAAGGCATTTTGGTACGTGACCGGAGCAAGGACATGGGGAGCGGCTTCGTGCGCATCACCATTGGGACTGCCGCTGAAATGCAGCGGCTACTCAAGGCGATACGCAAGGAGTGGAAGCCGCAGGCGAAAAACGGCGCCACTCCTGAATGAACGGAACATGACTCGCATGGCGACAATTCACCGAAAAACCAACGAGACAGACATCCGGCTGAAGCTTTATCTCGATGGACGTGGCAAGGCGCAAATCGCCACCGGAATCCGCTTCTTTGACCACATGCTGGATTTGGTTGCTCGCCACGGAGCTTTCGATCTAGAGATAAGCGCTCGCGGCGACCTGGACGTCGATCAGCATCATACTGTCGAGGATGTCGGAATTACGCTTGGCGAGGCGGTACAGAAGGCGCTTGGCTCGAAGCGCGGCATCTTGCGCGCCGGCTATTTCCTCATGCCCATGGACGAAACGCTTGCCGCCGCTGCCGTGGACCTGAGTGGGCGTCCCTGCTGCGTTGTGACCGCGAAGATTGCTGCGGAGCGCGTTGGCGACTTTCAAGTGGAGCTGATGGAGGATTTTTTTCAGGGTTTCGCGCAAGCCGCGAGGGCTAACGTGCACTTGCGCGTTTTGTACGGGCGCTCCTCACACCATCAGGTGGAGGCTGCGTTCAAGGCGTTCGCGCGAGCGTTGCGCTTCGCTGTTTCGAAAGACAAGCGCCTGCGAAGAGTTTTGCCCAGCACGAAAGGGCTGTTATGAGAGTCACGATTATCGACTATGGCGCGGGAAATGTGCCTTCTGTCGAGCGCGCGTTGCAGCGGCTCGGCGCAGAATCGCAACGAACTGGTTCGCCGGAGCAGATTTCGAAAGCCGAAGCCTTGCTGCTACCGGGCGTGGGACACTATGCCACACTGGTTCGCGCGCTCGATGAACAAAAGATGCGCGCACCCTTGATCGATGCCATCACACGCGGCGTGCCTTTTCTCGGTATCTGTCTGGGGTTGCAGGTGCTTTTCGAGTCGAGTGCGGAGGCACCCCCATTGCGCGGCTTCAACCTTCTTCCGGGGAAAGTGTGCGCTTTGCCATCTAATGTAAAACTGCCGCACATGGGATGGAATCAGATTGCTTTAAATCGTAAATCGCAGTTGCTCGAGGGCATCGATTCGAGCGCTTACTTTTATTTTGCGCATTCCTATGCCGCGCCCGAGTCGAATGGCTCCACCACCGCCACTTGTTTTCATGGGACTAACTTTGCAGCTGTCGTGGAAAATCACAACATCTGCGGCGTGCAATTTCATCCCGAAAAGAGCGGAGACGCTGGCTCTCGCCTACTCCGAAACTTTCTCAGGTTGGCGGCATGAGTCTTGCGCATCGCATCATTCCCTGCCTCGACACGGACGGAGGACGCGTCGTGAAGGGCGTGAACTTTGTCGGCTTGCGGGATGCGGGTGATCCTGTGGCTTTGGCTGCCCGCTACAACGACGAAGGTGCGGATGAACTCGTGGTACTCGATATCGCCGCTTCGCGTGATCGCCGCCCCACGTTTCTAGAGACCATTCGGCGCGTCGCCGCGGAGCTTTCCATCCCACTCACCGCGGGCGGCGGCATCCGAACGCTCGAAGACGGCCGTGCCGTTGTGCGGGCCGGCGCAGACAAAGTCACGGTGAACACGGCAGCGGCAGCGCGGCCCGAATTGATTTCCGAGCTCTCGCGCGAATTTGGCGCGCAAGCCGTGGTTTTGGCCATTGACGCAAAGCGAAATGGCCATCACTGGGATGTCATGATTCGCGGCGGCCGTGAATCCGCCTCTCGGGACGCTATTGAATGGGCGAAGAACGGCGTTCGATTGGGCGCCGGAGAAATTCTCCTCACTTCTGTTGACCGCGACGGGACGCAGATGGGCTTTGATACGAAGCTAACCGCCGCAATCTCCAAAGCCGTATCTGTTCCCGTCATCGCTTCTGGGGGCGCCAAGCTACCGGAACATTTTGTTGAGATTTTCAAGGAAGGAGCAGCGGATGCAGCGCTGGCCGCTTCCATCTTTCATGATGGCGTGCAACCCATTCGCGCGCTCAAGGAGTTTCTCGCCGCCAATGGGGTTGAGGCTCGCTGGCCGTGCTGATTCCCTGCATTGATCTGCAGGACGGGCAAGCCGTTCAATTGGTGCACGGTCGAACGCGCGAACTTGCCGTCGCCGACGTTTTTGGCCTGCTGCAGAAATTCAAGAAGTATCCGTGGCTCCACGTCATCGACCTTGATGCGGCCATGGGCAAAGGATCGAACGACGAACTCGTTCGCGAGCTTTGCGCGCAGGCAGAAACAAAATTCAAAATGAAAGTTCGCGTGGGCGGCGGGATTCGCACAATTCTTCGCGCAGCACAAATTGCCTCATGGGGAGCAAATCAGATTGTCGTCGGAAGCGCAGCGTTCCGCGATGGAAAAATCAATGTCCGCTTTTTGCGGCGACTCACTAGACAAGTGAATCGTAAACGCATTGTCATCGCATTGGATACCTTGCAAGGAAGAATCACGATCCATGGCTGGCGCAAGCAGATCGCGCTACAACCAGAAAGAGTGATGCCGCAACTCGAGCCCTTTTGTGCGGGCTTTTTATGCACTGATGTGGACCGCGAGGGCACCATGACCGGCGCAAATCTACAATGGTTCCGAAAACTCCGCGCTGCAACCGATCATCCCATTATCGCTGCCGGTGGCATTCGAACGCGGCGCGAGATCGCCACGCTCGAAAAAATGGGCATGGATGCCGCGGTTGGCATGGCTTTGTACAAAAACTGCCTTCGTTGATTTTCGCCTCGCAGCTAAGGGTTGAAATACATGCCGGCACCCTCAACGCAGATACGCATCCGTGATGTATTGCTGCAGCATGCGCTGCGTGTTGAAGAATGAGCCGTTGATCGCGATGGTGTGCTGCATCACTTCGAGGCACTTGTGGCGCTCGCCATAGTACAAAGGAAGGATGACGCTCTCGAGTTTCGAATAAAGCGAGTCGGCCTCCGTTTGGTTGTCGGTCGCGGCGGCGTTGCCGGAGCCCCGGCGCGTGTCTCCAATGGACCAGCCGGTCACTCCCTCGATGTGGCCCTCGACCCACCAGCCATCCAAGATGCTCAAGCTGGGAACGCCGTTGAGCGCCGCCTTCATGCCGCTGGTGCCGGAAGCCTCCAGAGGAAACTGCGGCGTGTTGAGCCACAGATCCACACCGGAAGTCATTTTCCCACCCAATTCGAGGTTGTAATCATCCAGAAACACAACGGGAACATTTTTCCGCAGCGCTTTTTTCGCCTTGTAAATACGGCGAATGATGTCTTTGCCGCCCGCGTCATTGGGGTGCGCTTTGCCGGCAAAAATAATCTGAAAATGGCCAGCATCTTTCGCAATTTGGCGCAAGCGATCGAGGTCGGACAAGATGAGGTCGGCGCGCTTGTAGCCGGTGGCGCGGCGTGCGAAGCCAATCGTAAATATCTCAGAATCCAGATGGAGGCCCGTTTTCGTACGGACCAATTCAAGCAATTCGTGCTTGGCGATCAGAAGCGCCGCCCAAAGATCCTCTGCGGGTAGGCCAAGCGCGCTGCGCAGACTGAAATTGTCTTCGCGCCACGAGGGAATGTAGCGATCGAAAAGCTGCTGAAACGCTGGGCATGTCCAAGTCCCCGCATGGACGCCATTCGTGATGGCTTCAATGGGCACCTCGGGAAACATTTGGCGTGAAGTTTCGCCGTGCTGTTTGGCCACTCCATTGACGTAGGTGCTCAAGCTCAATGCCAATTGTGTCATGTTCACCGCAGCGCCTTGTCGCGCGGCTTCCTGCAAACCGGATATATTTCGATCCGATTGCAGAATCCGCCTCACCAGGTCCGCAGCGGAAGCATCGCTCAAGTCAAAAAAGTTGAGCTGCTCGGGAAACACACGAGTGAGGTACTCCATCGGAAAACGATCGTGCCCGGCGGGAACTGGCGTGTGCGTAGTGAAAACGCACTTGCTGCGGACTTTTTCGATATCCTCGCCGCGGATGGAGCTGCGGCCAGCCTTCTGAGCCTCCTCTCCCAGCAATTGCAAAGCGAGAAGAGCCGCATGGCCTTCATTCATGTGAAACCGGGTGAGATCGTTGTAACCCAGTGCGCGCAGCATGCGGACACCGCCAATGCCGAGTATGACTTCCTGGCAAATTGCGATCAAACTCCGTATTCGAAGGCAAATCAGCGTCCAGAAAGTACACCGGTACCTCGAATCCGTGAACCCCCTTGACGGCGTACTTCCAGCAGCGAAGCTCGAGCCGCCGATTTTCAATGGGAACGCTGGTGCGCGCTGATTCTTCGGTCAGGAAGTCGGCGACGTTCCACTCGACCGGCTCTTCCGTTTGCGATCCGTCCTCCGCAAGGCGTTGCGTGAAGTATCCTTTGCGATAGAGGAGCGAGACGGCCACCATCGGAACGCGCAAGTCCGAGGCGGCGCGAACGGTGTCGCCCGCCAGCACGCCAAGCCCGCCGCTGTAGCTGGGCATGGCGTTTTGCAGCGCAATTTCCATCGAAAAGTAAGCAATGAATTGTTTTGCCGAATTCGACTGCGTGGACATCTCACTCGCTTTTGATCGGGAACAACATGCTCAACCTGCCCGGGAAAACACACTTTCGTAAAACTTCTATTGTCGGGGATAGGCCAATCTCAAGCAAGCGCTGCGTGTCTCATCCGTATTCCGCAACATTTCGTAAAGAATGGGCGGCCCGCTCGTGAAGGCGCGTCGGTTTCTTGCCAAAGCAAGAGCGGCAGAACTCCCCAGGTAAGTACCGAGGACTCCTGCCGCCCGGAAACGCGCTGTTTTCTAGAACTCGAAGCGCACGGCAAGCTGCGCCTGGCGTGGATCACCGACTCCGACGCGCAGGAAGCCGTTGAAGTCAAACAGTTGCGGCGAGGACAGTGGATTCACGTTGTTCTTGTTATTGAACGTGTTGAACATTTCGATTCTCGGGATGAGCTTCATCCGTTCGCCGAGGCTAAAGGGACGATCTACACCAAAGTCGAACGTGAAGAAGGCGTTGTCCTTGCGCAGGTGATTGCGACCGCAGTCAATGGGTGTTCCGCCCCCGGCGGGTATCACGAAGCGTGTTCTCGAATTTTGGAAACTGCAAGGCGCACCGGAGCCGTCGCCGTTTACATTGTCCGTGATGGGTTGCGCGGAATGTGCCTGCATTCGAACGTTGCCATGGACCCCCCCTGGAAGATCTGCAACCGTGTAGGCATTGAACTTATGCCGCTCGTCGCGATCCGAGTTCGAATACTCTGCAGCGAGATTGAACAGATTTGCGTAGCGGAAAGTGAACGGGTCGCGCTCATTCGAATCGTCATCTTTGTCGACCGAATAAGTATAGTTCGCGTCAAAGAGGAAACGGTGGCTGAACCGCTTGCGCATTCCAAAGGTCACTCCACGGTAGAGAGATTTCGCCGAGCTCGCCGTATCCGTTATGTCTCCAAGATTTGGAAATGGAGCATGCACACCGACGTAGTTAACGGTGTCCTGTCCCGTGGTGGGCAAGGTGAATCCAGTCCCCGCGTTCGGATTAATGAACCGGGTAAGGTGGACACCCTTGGACATGGTGAAGTCTACATAGGCCGCGTAGTCGCCCACGAGTTGCTGTTCATACCCTACGTTCGTCGTATAGATCCTCGGGTTGGCATAGCTTTTGCTAAACACCGTGACTCCGGCGCCTACCAGGGGCAACGTCGCGGGAGTCACAGGAACCGTTCCCGGGTAAGTAGGAGGATTGCCGCCGGCGGAGTTGAATCCGGTAACGGCAACGATCTCCTGTTGTTGCACGCCATTCGTCGTGATAGGGCCAACTTGGGTCAGCATGTTTTGCCGGGCGTTGAAGATGCCCCAACTGGCACGAAGGGCTGACCTTCCATTGCCCCGAACATCCCATGCTAAGCCAGCGCGCGGCTGGAACTCTTTATACTGATTGGGAAGGAATCCAGTCGAATCAAACGCCGGATCGCTCAGGTATTGGCCATAGGAAGTCTTCGAGGGGGGCACAACGGGATCTGGGAATTTCTGTGCATCCCATCGTAGGCCGTAGTTCAGTGTAAAGTTGCGCCAGATTTTCCACGTGTCCTGGACGAAAACAGAGGTGTCTTCGTTGGCGAAATTCGCCTTGCCCGACTGGTCGAGGGTCTCCCCGGAAGTTGTCGGTCCGTGCTGCAGATAAAGGAAGAGAGGTCCACCCGACGGTGCTGTTCCGGCCGGGCAAGACTGGCTCGGGCCTACGTAGGCGGTCGGATTGAAATTTGCATCGTCGCACTCTACCGCAGTCGGCCCGAACCCATTGCCCAAAGAGGCTGGGGAAGCATAGTGAAGGAACCCAGTTACGCTGCTGAAGATGTACCGGCCCGTGAAGAAGCCACGGAAGATTTGGTCGTTGCGGCTGTGGATCCACTCACCTCCGAATTTCCAGGTGTGCGCGCCTCGGATAATCGAGAAATTATCGCGGATGTCAGTTCGGTAGAAGAGTTCATCGATGGTCGGTTCAAGAAAGAATGGTTGACCGAACCGAAAAGTGGGGCTGAAGCCCATCGCCGTATCCGGCACGCTGGAACGGTCAATTGCCCCACGGGGCCGGTTCTCCCTTGCATAGGTAAAATGCGCCTCGTTGAGCAAATTATTGGAAAGCGTGTCCACCCAGTTCGTGCTAATCGCCTGGATCTTCGAGGGCCCCTCGACACCGTTCGCGGTTGAGCCGTACGTCGGCACATCGAAGGTCTGATTGGGATTCTTGGACCAATCAAAGTTATACGAGCCGAAAATCTGGTTCTTGGCATTTAGGTTGTAGTCCACGCGCCCGAATATGGAAGCATTCCTCACCTGGTGAATGACAGGCAGGCTGTCGTCCTCATTGAAATTGCTCTTCATGAAGTTCAGGAGGACTTGTCTCTGGCAATCGGGGCTCGTCGCAATCTGGGCATCTGTAATGTTGCTGTTGAATACGGGGTTAGAAATCGCGCAGGCCGTTCCCAGAGGCACGCTGAGATTCGTGCGCGTCAGATTCTCTCGGATCCCCTCCCCGGCGCCGAAGAAGAACAATTTGTCTTTTACAACCGGCCCGCCGAGGCTGCCGCCAAACTGATTGCGCCGAAGATCCTGCAGCGGCTTACCATCCGAAGTGGCCGCCGTGAGTCCCTCGGTGCGGAAATATTCGAAAAGGGCGCCATGAACCGTGTTCGTCCCTGACTTTGTCACCACGTTGATCACGCCGCCGGCGCTGCGTCCGAATTCGGCGTTTGCGCCGCTGGCGGTAATCTGAAACTCCTTGACAGCTTCCAGAGTGATGTCAATCGCGGCGCGCTGCCCGCCCATTTGCTCGCCGAAGAACCCGTTATTGTAGTCGCCCCCGTCCAAGCTGACGTTATTGAAAATGCCCCGCTGGCCGTTGACGTTGATCTCGTCTCCGTCGGGCCCTTGCACAATGCTGACGCCGGGCGTCAGCGTGAGCAAATCCTCGAACTTGCGGCCCAGCACCGGTGTCGTGGCCACGGAAAGCTCGTCCAGTGTGGAAGCAGACTCGGTTTTCGTGACTTCAACGATCGGGACTTCCGATACGACGATTTGTTGCGCCACTGCGGAAACTTTCAGAGTCACCGGAATGTTGATCGTCTGTCCCACGGTCAAATTCACGTTTTGCTGTAGAACCGTGGCGAATCCCTGCTTGGTGATCGTGAGGGTGTAGCGCCCAGGGGCAAGGCTCAGAAAGGCGAAGTGTCCGTCGGTGTTGGTCGTTTCCGTCTGTGTGAAATTGGTATCCAGATTCTTTGCTTCCACCGTTGCGCCCGCGACGCTCCCGCCCTTCTCATCAAGAACGTCGCCTTGAACAGTTCCCGAAGTAATCTGCGCCTGCCCCCACGCCCTTGAGGCAATGCACAACCCCAGTGCCATCACAAAACAGGCACACAATAATTTTTTCATGTTCTCTCCCTCACCCTTCACACCCACGTTTTCGCCAGCCAGGAAACCCCCAAAGGATGAGGCGGCTTTTGAAAACAATTGTTCGCAGGCAGTGTAGTGCGAGAGGCTTTCGAAACACAAGAGGAGGCCTGTGGAAACCTCGCGCTGGCCCACACAAATTCTTCATGGAATCGATTGGCTCTACGAGGATGCGGGTAATTCGCACGCAGCCTCTGCAAAAACCCTAGAAAGCACTTGTCGGATATAATCGCCCCGCCGTGAAAGCCATCTTGGAAACGATCCGCGCTGTCGAGCTGACCGAGGCGCTCGCCGGTCCTTATTGCGCCATGCTTCTCGGAGATCTGGGCGCCGATGTCATCAAGATCGAGCGCCCCGGCGTTGGCGACCAATCGAGGTCGAGGGGCTGGGGCCCGCCGTTTGTCGGCGGCGAATCCGCCTATTTTCTAGCGGCCAATCGCAACAAGCGCTCCATCACGTTCAACTACGATCATCCTCGCGGCGCAGAAGTGTTCCAAAAACTTCTCTCTAGTGCCGACGTTTTCCTTCACAACCAGCCTTCCCTGGCGTCTCTTCAAAAGCGCGGAATCGATGCCGAAACTCTTTGTGCGAAAAATCCTCGGCTCATCTATTGCAGCATTACCGGCTACGGTTTCACCGGCCCCAAAGCGGGAATGCCCGGCTACGACATCCTCGCTCACGCGAAGCAGGCGTCATGAGCTTCACCGGCGAACCCGCCGGCGGGCCGATGCGCTATCCCATTGCCATCGCGGACATGACCTGCGGGATGTATGCGGCCATGGGAATTCTCGCGGCGCTTTTGCACCGAGAGAAGACCGGGCGCGGGCAAATCCTCGACATGGCTCTTTTCGACTCGCAGCTCACGTGGCTTGCGAACGTCGGCAGCAGCTACCTGAACGCCCGCGCCTCTCCCCAGCGTTGCCTGACGCATCTTATTGAAAAAGAAAGGGAAGCGGAGAAAATGGGGGGGCATGGAGAGTCAAGAGGTGTCGGTTCGGTGGATACGAAGCTTGAAGAACGAAACTGCAGAGTGCGCGGTTGTAATAGCGCCGCGGCTACTTCCCTCGATCAGCAGTCTTTTTGCCTGGATCATTTCCTCCTTCGCTGTTACGCAAGGTTGGAAGCGGTTGACCCCCGCGGCAAAAAATCTCGCGAAGAGCGCGTCGATCTCGCCGCCATGCGCGCCTTCATTGAGGAATGCTCGCGTCGCGCCCTGGAAGTCAGTCTGCAAGCAGAGAATCTCACCAACCGCGAGCGCGCGCGTCTGCTCGACATTTTGCTTTGGGCCAGCGAACTGTTTCTAATTTCCCGCGCGCCCCGCGTTACTCCCGAGTCTGCAGCCACGCCAAGTGCAGACGAAGCCAGGCGCTCGGCTTCCCGGCGCTCCTGACTTCGCGCTTCGCTTGATTCTTTCTTGCGACTGGCAAGCAGCGATTCACTGGTTACCGGAAGGAACCGGGGCGAGCGACGGACAAAGTTGGCGGCTCAATCATCCGACGGGTCCTGAGCTCTGGGGACCCGGCCTAGAAGCCGAGCAACCCATTCCGCCCCAGAAACCGCTTCCAGTTCGGCCAGGTAAGAATAAGCCACCGGCACGACGAGCAGCGTCAGCAGCAGACAAAGCGTCTGCCCGCCAATGATAGTAACGGCGATGGACGCGCGCTGCTCCGAGCCAGCGCCAATGCCAATCGCCACGGGAATGAGTCCGGCAATAATCGAAAGCGTGGTCATTAAAATAGGACGCAACCGCACGCGGTTGGCTTCGAGGATAGCTTCCCGCAGAGGCATTCCTGTGGCGCGCAGGCGGTTCGTGTAATCCACCTGCAAGATGCCATTCTTCTTCACAATGCCCAAAAGCAAAAACATGCCCAGCGCGCTCCACAGGCTGAGAGCGCGTCCGGTGATCCACAAGGAAAATAACGCAAACGGCACGCTCAGCGGAAGCGTCAGCATGATGATGAACGGATAGGAAAAGCTTTCGAATTGCGCCGCCAGCACCATGTACATGAAGATGGAGGCGAGCAGCATCGCCAGCAAAAGATTCCAAGTGGTCTCTTCGAGAACTTTGACTTGCCCCGTGAAGGTATACGAATAGCCGCTCGGCAATCCTACTTCTTTGATAGCCTGGACGGTGTGCGCCGCGGCCAAGTCCAAGGGATATCCCGCGGCTACGTTGGCGTAGACGCTCACTTGAAACTCGCGGTTGTAGCGTTGCAAGGTAGCAGGGCCAGCGCCGCGCTGGATGGTCGCGACATTCTCGAGCCGCACCTGTCCCAGCTTCGCGGAAGGCACCATCATGCGGGCCAGGACGTCGGGATTGTCGCGCTGCTCCGGCAGCAATTGCATGGTCACGGGATACTGCTCCGAGCCTTCCTTGAAGCGCGTGATTTCATCTTCTCCGGAATAAAACAGCCGCACGGCATCGCTCACGTCGGTCATTCGAACGCCGATGTCCGCGGCGCGCTGGCGATCCACCTTTACTTGCAACTCCGGCGTATTGAGGTTGAGGCTCGGATTGACGTCAACCAATTCGGGATACTTTGACATGCGGTCGGCAGCAGCCTTGCTGATTTCCGCAAGTTTCGACAACTCGGGCCCGCGAACTATCGCCGCGATCGGGAAATAGATTTCGCCACCGAGCACGGAGGGCAGGCGCACGTTATAGGTCATATTGTGATAGTCCGCGAGAATTTTGCGGATCTCGGTCGCCAGCTGGTTATGCGTCTTTTTCCGTTCGCTTCGCGGCACGAGCACGATGAAGAGATGCGCATGGTTGGTCGGACCATGCGTAAACGACTGCACAAGCGATACCTCCGGAAGCGCCTCGACGCGTTCCGCGATTTCCGTTGCCAGCTTTGTGGTTTTCTCCAGAGAGCTGCCTTCGGGCAACGTGTAGGAGCTGATCAGCTCAGCCTGGTCATCCGCGGGAATCCAGTCGCGTCCCACCAAATGGTAGAAGCCGAAGGTCGAGAGGAACGTCAGCCCGCAAATCACCAAGATGGTGCGACGATGGGCCAACGACCAATGCAGGGATTGGAGATAGAACTGTTCGACGGAATGCAGGAATCCTTCGGAATGGGCCTTCTTCTCGCGGCCACCTAACTTCAACATCCGCGAACTCATCATCGGCGTCAGCGTGAAGGCCACCAGCAGCGACACCATGATGGCCATGGCCATTGTCCATCCGAAAGAATTCACATACTTCCGGGCGTAGCCGGTCATGAACGCAATGGGCAGGAAAATAATCACCAGCGAGAGCGTGGTGGCCATGACCGCCAAGCCGATTTCCTTCGTGGCTTCGATGGCCGCCTGGATGCGGTCTCTTCCCTTCTCCTCCATGTAGCGAAAAATGTTTTCGAGGACGATAATGGCATCGTCGATCACGATGCCTACGGCCAATGTCAGGGCCAACAGCGTCATGTTGTTGAGCGAGAAATCCATGCCGCGCATCAGTGTAAATGTGGCGATGACAGATGCCGGAATGGCTACCGCCGCGATCAAAACCGCGCGCCAGTTGCGAATAAACACCCAGACCACAAAACTCGCCAAAATACTGCCAAAGATGAGATGTTCGATCAGAGAATGGACGGACGCTTTAATGAAATCGGAAATGTCATGGACAATCTGAAGCTGAATGCCCGGCGGCAATTGCGAACGCAGTTCCTGCACTTTGGCTCTGACGTCGTCCGCCACGCGCACCGTATTCACGCCCGATTGCCGGAGGACTTGGATCGAGACCACATCCTCGGGAGGCGCGTACTTCCGAAAGAGCGCGGACCACGTACGCAGCTCTTGCGCGCCATCTTCGACCTGCGCCACGTCCCTTACGCGCACCGGCGTTCCGCCCCGTGTGCCAATTACGATTTCGCCGAACTGTTCCGCGGAAGTGACGCGCCCCAGCGTGCGCAGCCCTAACTCCTGGGGTCCGGTGATCATGCGCCCGCCGGGCGCTTCGATGTTTTCCCGCTGCAAAGCCTCGCGCACGTCTAACACGGTAAAATTGTGCGAGGTCAGCTTTTGAGCATCAAGCAAGATGCGGATCTGCCGCCCTTGGCCGCCGTTCAGATCGACACTGCCCACGCCGTCCACGGTCTGAATCGCGCGCCGGACCTTTTTGTCGGCGATCTCCGTCAACTCGCGGCGGCTCACCGGCCCGCTCACGAGCAGTGTGAGGATCGGGTCCGATTGCGGATCTTGTTTGGTGATAACCGGCGGCAAGGTATCGCGGGGCAGGCGGTCGATAGCTCCGGCCACTTTCTCGCGAATATCCTGCTCCGCGCCATCGATGTCGCGTTCCAAAACAAAAGTGCAGGTAATCCAAGCGAATCCTTCAAAGGAGTACACGTTGATTTCATCGATCCCGCTGACGGAGGAGATGGCATCCTCCAACGGCAAGACCACTCCGGTCACCACTTCCTCGGGAGTCGCGCCCGGAAGACGTACTTCGACGTTTACTGTGGCAGGATCCGCCTTAGGGAAAAGATCAACCGCCAGTCCGCGATAGGAGAACGCTCCCAGGGTCACGAGAAAAGCAATCAGCATCACCGTAAAGACGGGATACTTGACGCAAGTTTCGGCGAGCTTCATCTCATTTCACGCTTGTGGGAGTTTTATTTTCAGGCTATTACTTCATTGCCGGCGCATTTTCCATACTTCCGCCGGGCTGCTCTTGCACCACAGCGCCATCGTGCAACTCACCGGAGACAGCCACGGCAACGCGATCCCCCGGTTTCAGGCCTTCTGCCACTTCGAATCGCCGCCCGTGCTCGTCTTCGGTTTGGCCCGCAGGACGGATTTGCCGTTCGGAAACGCGATTGCCGTTCAGGAGAAAAACCTTGTACACGCCATATCTATAAATCACCGCCTCTTCCGGCAAAAAGATGGTCTTCTCTTCCTTCTCGCTCGGGATGGAGGCTTGTACAAAGAAGCCCGGCTTTAGTTTGCCATCGAGGTTCACGAGCAGCGCCTCAGCCTCGAGGGTCCGAGAGTCCTGCGCCACTGCGGGATTGATGCGCGAAATCTTTCCGTGGAAGGTTTCTCCCGGAAACGCTTCCACGTGCAGATCGATGGTGACGCCGTCCTTTACCCATCCCGCCCAGCGCTCCGGCACGGCCAAGCGCGCGCGCAAACGGTCCGTGCGCACAAGGACCATAACCGGACTTTGCACCTTGAGGTACTCGCCTGGGTGAACATCACGAGTTTTGATCGAGCCGGGATAAGGCGCGCGAATGGTGGAGTCGTTCAGTTTCTTCTCGGCCAGCCTCTCGCTCGCTTCGCTGGACACCAAAAGCGCTTTGAGACGGTCCACTTCCTGCAGGGCCACGGTGTAAGTCGCTTTGGTGCTCTGGTAACGGCTGGCCGCTTCGTCCAGCTGTTGCTGCGAAATTAGGTTGTCGCGAAACATCTGCTGCGCGCGCGTGTATTTCTGATCGGCGTCGAACAGATCCGCCTCCGCCCGTTGCACCGAAGCGATTTTCTTGGGGTCGCTGGGCGGAGGATCATCGGGCCCGATCCCCAGTTGCGCCCGCACTTGCCTTACAATGCCGCGCTGCCGCTCCACCTCAAACTGCAATTCTTCAGGATCGATGCGCACCAGCGGCTGCCCCTCTCTCACGTTGTCACCAATGTCGGCAAGCACTTCGGCTACGCGGCCTTCCACTTCCGAACTCAGGGTGCTTTCTTCCAGCGCATAAAGGGAGCCAACCGCCTGAATGCGCCGCCGGGCCGTTTCTTCCGCCACAGTATAGAAATGCACGGGAGCGGGGTGTGCGGCATCGCCCAACACACTGGTAGGTTGCGCCTTCGAGCAGCCCCCGGCCGCCAAGAGGGCAAGTGTTGCCGCCAGGGCAAAGTCCACCTTCCCCCGGCAAGATTCACATTTTGTGCTTATGCGAAAGGGCACCGAACAGAGTTCCCCCGTCTTGCTATTTTGACGCACGGCGGGCGTCAATCGTTTCGGAGCATATTGGGACAAGATCAGCCGTTAACGGTCGGCTATGCCCGCAAACAGGGCAAGCCAGTAAATTCTAGCAAGAAATACAGGCGGGAGCCTGTACCTAAGTCTAAGGTTGCAGTGGTCGGCGGCATACCAATAAGGCAGGCTGCAAGAACGGGGTTGAACGGACACCCGTAGCGTGTCAACAAACAAAAGCGCAGATTTCTTGTGAGCCATTCGGCTCTCGCACTGGAGGCCAGATGTGAACCACTCTACTCGCAGTGGACACGTCCAGCGGCGCAGCGAGGGGCGCCGCGACTTCCAATCGCCACCACTACTCCGCCCCGCGGAATTCCCAGCACTACAACATCGCTTTGCTTGGCATAGGCGGTGAGCCTGGCGGCAAGCCTTCGTCCCGCATCCGTGCGGTCTTCAAAAACCATCTCGCCTTTTGTCACCCCCATTCCCCCGCTTAACATTCGGCTAAAGGGCAGAAAGCCTCAGTGCGGTTGCTCACTGAGCCCCGTAATCCACATCACATTTTTCGCCAGGTAGGTGTTTCGTTGGGCGGGCAGTCGCGTGAGAGACTTAAGTGAGAGGATTGCTCAAGAATGGCCCGGGAAGCGTCAGTTCTGAGGATGGTCTTTCTTCTCTTTCTGCTCCGCTCCCAGGTCCCCGAAGGGCCAAATGTTGAACGCCTTGAGTTCCTCATACTCGTGCTGGGCGCGCAGCATCTTTGCCGTGCGCTCCGCCGGCCACGGCCAAGCGAACCGCTCCGGCCGGTCGGCAATCCAGAACGCCGCCAGCGCCATCAACGTGGCGTTGTGCGTGAGCACATCCTGTTTCTGCGCTTCGAGCGAATCCGCAGCGGAGTGATGCGTGTACATGTACTCGCTCGTCTCCTGCAGCATGTTGATGCCCGGCAGTCCGGCCATGGAGAACGGCAGGGTATCGGTTCCCGATTCCACTTTGTCGTCCACTTGCAACGGCCGGAAATTGGAGAGGGTTTTCACAAACGCCTGGAATGCGGGCACCAAATCGTCGCGCCCACCTAACTGAAAACCCTTCACGGCCCCCTGCCCATAATCCAGAATCAAGTCGCCAAGATGATTAGCCAGCTCGTCCTTATGCTGTTTCACATAGGCGAACGAGCCATCGAGTCCCTGCTCTTCGCCGGTGAATAAAACAAACCGGATGGTGCGGCGCGGCCGCTGCCCGGAATGCATAATGGCTTCGGCAGCCCCTAGCGTCGTCGCGATTCCCGAGCCGTTGTCGGTCGTTCCCTCCGCCAAGTCCCAGGAATCCAAATGCCCGCCTACCACCAGAATCTCTTCCGGATGCTCGCGCCCGCGAATTTCTCCGACCACGTTGGCCGTCTCTACCGGTCCATTGGTAAAAGTATTTTGCACATTGAAGCGCACGCGCGGTGTCATGCCGCGGTCCAGAAAGCGTTCCAACTGTCCCTGGTCCTCCGCAGACATCGATACGACGGGAACCGCGAAATCTGCGTTGAAGCCGAGAATTCCCGTGTGCGTCAGGTTCATGCCCGTGGACCTTCCGCCGCCTTGCCCGCCGATGACTGCGATAGCCCCCGCGGGTCCCGCGGCTTTCAGAAAGTCACCGAACATCGCGAACAGATTCATCTCATTTTGACTGGGCTTTCCTTTGGTGATGACCAGTGCAACCTTCCCTTTGAGCCGCGAGACATTTTTGATTTCATTCTCGATGTCGAACATGTTGACGGTCACCACTTCGCCCTCGGTGCCTCCTGGCGGCGTTGACCCCGTCCACCCCATCGCGTCCACATGCAGTTTGTGGCGCACCGGCGCAAGGATTTCTCCTTCCGCGGTGCCGCGCGTCCAGCCGCGCCAGATCGTGTATTTCTCCGTATGTACGTTTTCCAGGCCGATGGACTTCATCTTCGCCGCGCCCCACTCTTCCGCCTTGCGTTCCGCGGGAGAGCCCGTCACGCGGCCACCGACGTCGTCGCTCAACTCCGTCAGGAACTCGAAGGCGTGCGAATTGAGCAAGCCTTCGCCGGCAATGCGCACCAGCGCCGGCTTGGTGCCATCTTCGTCCGGCCCCTTGGGTGGCCGATCATCCGCAGGAAGCGGTAGCGCGGCAGTGCTCAAACTCATTGACACCATGGCCATGCCCACAAAAAAACGTCGCATCCGTTCTCTCCTCGCGCCTTCGGCGCCCATCAAGACTACCATGCACTCAGACGGAGCCGCGCCCGGATTGTTTTTCTGTGACCGCCGCCGCCCGTGCTGGCTCCGCAACCGGGCTTCATCGGCGGCTTTACCGCTGCCGCCCCTCCCTCTACACTGCTTTCGGGATGAAAAGAAAGCTCTTTTGCCCGTTCCGGGTCCAGCTTTTCTATACGCTGGCAGCGTGCTTTTTGTTTGGCGTCGGATGTCTGGACTCGTTAGCTCGGGAAGGCCAGCAAAAACCCGCTGCGGAACCACGCGCGCAAAAAGCCGAGAAACCGGAAAAAGCAGAAAATCCCGCGCAATTCGCGTTGCTCGAAACCAAGGTGCGCTTTGAAGCCACCGGCGACAGCCGCAAGGAAGTTCACGCCCTGGTGAAAATTAACAGCGAACTCGGCGTTCGCCAGTTCGCTCAGCTCAACTTTAATTTCAACCGCTCGTTCGAATCCGTGGAAATGCTGCTCGTTCACATTACGCATGCGAGCGGCGGCACTTCTGACATTTTGCCTAGCGCCATCACCGATCGCGCAAATCCTGCGGTCGTGAACGCGCCTGCGTATCAGGACGTGCGCGTCAAGTCTGTGCGCATCCTGGGCCTCCAGCCCGGCGACACGCTCGAATATCGCGTCGTCCGAACGGTCTCTCATCATCCGCTCGCGCCCGACTTCTGGCTCGACCACTCCTTCGACCGTTCCGGCCTTGTGACGCAAGAAATCTTTTATCTCGATCTCCCAGGCAATTTGACCTCAACCGCAACCGTCAGCCCAGAAGGGATTTGGAATGGTCCTCTGCCCGTCGTTTACGCGACAGTTCCATGGACGGACTTTCATAACACAGGGCAAGGCAGCTCCGTTCGCTCTGTTTACGACTGGGAGATACCGGCAGCACGGAAACTGCCTGCCCCCATGGACGATAACGGTACTTCCACACCGGACGTAGTCGTCACACGCTTTGGAAGCTGGGGGAAGCTTGTCGAGCTTCTAGGTTCGCACTTGGTGTCTTTGACTGACGCGGATCGGATGGCTGCAATCGATCGACTGCGCTCACTCGGTCCAGACTCTAAGACCGCGGAATCAAAGTTGCGAGCCGCCTACGACGTCATCTCCCGGACCCTTAAGACCGTTGACCTGCCGCTAGGCGTGACCGGATTTCAGTCGCGTCATGTTGCCGAAATCCTTGATTCGGGTTACGCAACACCCGAAGAGAAATGTTCTTTGCTTGCTCACTTCGCAACCGTGGCAGGAATTAAAGCAGAGATCGTTCTCGTGGGTGCCCCGGAAACGCAAAAGCAGTTCGCTCGTCCCACACCATTCCAGCACGCCTTTGTGATCGCGACGGAACAAAAGAAACGCATTGCCCTTGATCCCAGCTTGGAGGTCGCTCCCTTTGGCATCGTCGCCTCTGAGTTTAGGGGCAAACCCGCGCTCAGCCTCACTTTGTTTGACGGAGGCGACTTCACGAGCGCCAACTGGCGGCCACTCCCTACGGACCTTCCCTTTTCAGCTTCTCAGAATGTCAACGTAGATGCCACATTATCGGCGGACGGAGTGCTTGGCTCGAAAGTGCACTATACCATGCGCGGGGACAATGAACTCGTGCTGCGCGTGGCCTTTCATCAATCGCGCAAAGAAAAATGGAAGGATCTAGCGCAGCTTCTCTCGCTCACGGACGGCTTCCGCGGGCAAGTCACTACCGTCAACGCTTCTGATCCCTACGCCACGAGAGAGCCCTTCACCGTGGAGTACGTGCTGACTCAGCCGAAATTCGTGGACTGGTCGAAGAAAACCGTGCGCATTCCCGCGCTGTTGCCGCAGTTGGGTCTGCCGGATCCGCCCACGAAGTCCGTTTCCGGCTCGGCAAGCGCCCCTATCGAGCTGGGCACGCCGCTCGAAGTCGAGACCCGCATGATCCTTCATCTTCCTCCAGGAACCTCTGTCAGCCCTCCCGCTGGCATTTCCGTCGAGCGCGACTATGCCACGTATGCCTCGCAATATTCCGCGAATGGCTCGACGATTACGGCCTCGCGCCACATCAAATTCATTTTGAGGGAAGTTCCCGGCGATCGCTCCGCCGACTACAACGTCTTCCTTCACGCCGTTCAATCCGACGAAGCGCAAGACTTCACGCTCGAACGGTCGGAATCCTCTCCACCAAAAACAAATTCGCCGGCGCCAAATGAGAAAGCGTCGCCGAAAACTGTTCCACCTAAGACCTAAGTTCCTACTTAATCTCTAAGATTTCCTCTTCTTTCGCGGCGGAGAGGTCCTCGATCTTCTTGGTTTCCGCGTGAGTGAACCTTTCCATCTCTTCAAGCGCGCGCTTCTGCTCGTCCTGGCTGATTTTCTTTTCTTTCTCCAATTTGTCGATGGCTTCCTTGATGTCTCGCCGGATATTGCGCACAGCGGTGCGGTGATTCTCCAGGATTTTGTGCAGGTGCTTGACGATCTCCTTGCGTCGTTCCTCAGTAGGCGCGGGCATGGGCACGCGGACGATTTTCCCGTCGTTCGTGGGATTGAGCCCCAAATCCGAGGCGCGAATCGCTTTGTCAATCAGCGGCACGACGCTGGGATCCCACGGCGCAATGACCAATAACGTCGCCTCGGGCACCGTCACGGTGCCCAACTGGTTCACCGGCATGGGCGTGCCGTGGTAGTCCACGCGAATGGCGTCCAGGATGGCCGCGTTGGCACGCCCCGTGCGCAGCGTTGCAAGCTCCTTGCGAAAATCCTCCACCGCTTTTTCCATACGCGTTTTGGCTGCCGCCATCGCGTCTTTGGTTGTCGCAATCGTCGTCATACTCTACCTCGGTAGATAGAAACTGGAAATTCGAAATTAGGAAACCAGCCTTGGCAAACGACCATTTTCTCTTTTCTGATTTCCAATTTCCAATTAAGCTGGCGTCACCTTCGAACCCACGCGCTCGCCCAACACCACGCGCTTGATGTTCCCCGGCCGGTTCATGTTAAACACCACGATGGGCATGCCGTTGTCCATACAAAGCGAAATCGCCGTCGAGTCCATCACTTTCAGGTTCTGGCTCAACACCTCGCGATAGGAAATCGCGGCAAAAAACCGCGCGTCCGGCACCAGTTCCGGATCCGCATCATAGACTCCTTCGACGCGCGTTGCTTTCAGAATTGCGTCGGCTTTGATTTCCATCGCGCGCAGCGCCGCCGCGGTATCGGTCGAAAAATATGGGTTCCCCGTGCCCGCGGCGAAAATCACCATGCGGCCTTTCTCGAGATGGCGTACGGCGCGCCGCCGGATGAACGGTTCGCAAACTTCTTTCATTTCGATGGCGCTCAGCACGCGCGTGAACACGCCTTCTTTTTCCAGCGCGTCCTGCAAGGCCATGGCGTTGATCACCGTCGCGAGCATGCCCATGTAGTCGCCGGTCGCTCGATCGATCTCAAAACCTTTCTGCCGCGCACCGCGAAAAATGTTTCCGCCGCCGACCATGATGGCCGTTTCCACGCCCAGCGCATGCACGTCCTTGAGCTCGCGCGCGATGGACAGAATCGTTTCGCCGTGAATGCCAAACCCCTGCGGGCCCTGAAACGCTTCACCGGAAAGCTTCAGCAGGATGCGCCGGTACGCCGGCTTGTGTTTCTTCGCAACTCGAGTAATGCCATTCTTCTTCGAGGCCATGAGTCTCCGATTTTGCAGCTTTAAATCTTCGGAATTGTAACAAACTATCCCCGGCCTCGCACTTCGCCGAGGCGTGGTAAACAAAAAAAGGCGCCCCGACCGGGTCGGAGTGCTCTCTATCGATTGCCATGAAATTGTCGTTTCTTAGGCCTTGGACGGCGCCGTTTCCGGACCTGCGGATGGCCCGCCGACCACTTCGCCGACTTTGAACCGCGAGAAGCGCTTGATGACGATGTTTTCGCCGAGATCGGAGATGGCTTGCTTGACCATCTCGCCGATGGTCATGCTTTCATCTTTGATGTAGTGCTGTTCGTAGAGGCAATTCTCCTCATAGAACTTTTCCATTTTGCCGTTGACGATTTTCTCGACCACTTGCTCGGGCTTGCCGGTGGCCAGCGCCTGCGCGCGGTAGATTTCACGCTCTTTTTCGAGCATCTCCGGCGTGACTTCTTCGCGGCGCACGTAGCGCGGGTCCAGCGCGGCGATGTGCATAGCGATATCGTGGCAGAGAGCCTGGAAACGCTCGGTGCGCGCCACGAAGTCCGACTCGCAGTTCAGCTCCACGAGCACGCCGATCTTTCCCCCGGCGTGGATGTAGCTGCCCACCAATCCTTCGCTCGCTTCGCGCATGGCTTTCTTCGCGGCCGCGGCCTGTCCTTTCTTGCGCAGAATTTCGATGGCCTTCTCGATCACGCCGTTGGCTTCGATCAGCGCGGCGCGGCAATCACTGAATCCCGCGTTGGTCCGTTCCCGCAATTCCTTTACGAGTTGGGCTGGAATTTGCACGGCAGATTGTTGTGTACTCATCCTTCTTTTCCTTGCTCATTAAGATCGTGTTGCGTCCACTTCTTGCAGAACGGCCCGCCCCCGAGCCGTTCGGGGCGGGCCAAAGGAATCTCCCACCCTCGCAGCCTGCCTACCTTAGGCAGGCTTGCCTGCTGCCTGCCCGCGGCAGGCGGGCAAGCAGGGCAGGTTTCTTAGCGCTCTTCTTCGTCCGGAGGCACGGTGGTTTCCGCGCCTTCCGCCTGCGGTTCCGCGCCTTCCACGTAGTCGCCTTCCTGCTTTTCGTACTGTTCGTACGCGCTGGCGTCCACGTATTCGACACCCTCGGCCAAAGCCTGATCTTCCGCAGACTTTTGCTCGGCGACTTGCGACTGCTGGTAGGTGTTTCGTCCTTCGGCCACCGAATCCGCGATTTTTGTCGTAAACAGCCGAATGGCGCGCAGCGCATCGTCATTTCCGGGAATGATCCAGTCCACCACGTCCGGGTCGCAATTGGTATCCACCACGGAAACCACGGGAACGCCCATACGGCGCGCTTCCTTCACCGCAATCTCTTCGGCGTTCGAGTCGATCACGAACATGGCGTCGGGCAACTGCGACATATTCTCAATGCCTTCCAAATTCTGGTGGAGATGCTTCATCTCGCGGTCCAGGCGCGCGCGTTCTTTTTTCGAGAGCTGTTCCATGCGCCCATCTTCGGTCATGGCTTTCAAGAGTTTCAGTCGCTTGATGGATTTTTGCAGTGTCGCCCAGTTGGTCAAGGTCCCGCCCAGCCAGCGGTGGTTCACGTAAAACGCCCCGCAACGCTTGGCCTCTTCGGCGACGGCTTCCTGGGCCTGGCGCTTCGTGCCCACAAACAAAACGGTCCTGCCTTGCGCGGAAATTTCGCTCACGAAGCGGCTCGCTTCGCGAAACATTTTAAGGGTTTTCTGAAGGTCGATAATGTGGATGCCGTTGCGTTCCCCGAAAATATATTCTTTCATTTTCGGATTCCAGCGGCGCGTCTGGTGACCGAAGTGGACCCCGGCCTCCAGCAGTTCTTTCATCGTAATTTCTACTGCCAAGTTCCCTCCTTAAGGAATAGCTGCTTGCGGCAGCGAGTTGGACGGGTCTGGCCTCGGCGAGAAGCCTCAGCCCAAAGAAGACCCGCCACTACAACTGCAGAACAGCCTCTTGCCGGCAGCTTGCCGGCCGTGATCTCAGCGGGTTGGCTCGCGCCAACCCGCTGGAACTCGTTGTGACTCCGGCTTTCCCGGAATCACAAAAACTAACGCTTCGCGAACTCCCTTCGGATGCCGCTAGCCGCTTCAGGATAAAGAAGCGTTCCAGCAAAGACCCGCCAAGCGCCTAGCGCTTGGTGAACTGGAATTTCTTTCTGGCGCCCTTCTGCCCGTATTTCTTGCGTTCCTTCATCCGGGAATCGCGCGTTAAAAATCCGTTCTTCCGCAACGATGGCCGCAGCTCCTGGTTGAACCGCGCAATCGCGCGCGACAATCCCATGCGCACCGCGCCCGCCTGCCCGCCGATGCCGCCGCCGCGCGCGCTCACTACCACGTCCACTTGGTCGGCCAAGTTAGTGAATTTCAGCGGCTCGATCGCTTCATGCTTCCACGCATGATTCGGAAAGTACTGCTCCACGGATCGGTCGTTCACCGTGAACTTCCCCGAACCCGCGCGAAGGAACACGCGAGCGACCGACTCTTTGCGCCGCCCTGTCCCCAAAAACCATGTGTGTGTGCCCGCCACGGGCGTACCTGCTGTACTCAACGTTCCTCCTGACTCTCAAAAACCAGAAACCGTGGCCCGGGCCGCTAGGTCCTTCACTTCCCAGTCCCGCCGACAAGCGGCACCGAAGCGTGGCGACCGGCTGAGACGCCCCACTCTCGCCCTTGCCCCACACCTAGCTGCTTCCCTGCGAAGGCCTGCACCGGACCCGCGTAGATAGGAACAGCAACGTGCGCAAAAACTCTGAATCTCGTTTACAACAACTGGGCAACCACCAGCAGCTTTGACCGAATCTTCAGAAATAGTCTGTAACCGCAACCTGGGGCTGCCCCCTCCCCCATTTTCTGTAAGTGCGGATTCTAAAGGGGGGTTAGCAATCCCGTAAGCCGTTTAAAATCAACACGGATAAAACGTGCTGCAAGTGTTGATTCTAAAGAACTTACATTGTGCCTTCTCCTGCCGCGCTTCAAATCGCCGCTGCTTGCGGCTTCTGCCCGGCGTGCCGCGCCAAACCTGACGCATCGCGGTACACGCGCAATTTCTTGGCCCGACGCGCTTGCAGCTTATTCTTCGGGAGCATCCCGAGAATCGCCTCGCGCACAATCCACTCCGGCCGGGACTCGCGAACGCGCTTCACCGGCACGGTCTTCAGTCCGCCCGGATAGCCGCTGTGCGTGCGATACACCTTCTGCTCCAGCTTATTTCCCGTCAGACGGATCTTGTCCGCATTAATCACGACCACATGGTCGCCGGAATCCAGGTACGGAGTAAAGCTCGGCTTATCCTTGCCGATCAAAATCCGCGCCACTTTGGTGGCCAAACGCCCCAGCACGGCGTTCGTGGCGTCCACGACATACCAGTTCGCGCCCGTTTTCAGAGCTTCTGCCTCAGCTCCTTTGGCTACGTACGTCCTCATCGCGTTCAGTCACACCTTTCCCCTTAGAGATAAACGTTAATTGTAGAGTAGCACTGAGCAGGTGTCAACGCGAATATCGCGGTGGTCGTGTCTTCTTGGAGAAAGCGGAACGAATCCCGCCCTGAATTTCTTGCAGATTCCGGAGCGACTCGCGTGGTTTACTTACTGAAGGACGCATGGACAAGAACAGACAAGAACACATAGCTGCAAGAAGAATTCGGGTACAAGATTAGGGGCTTCGCTCGGGAGGTAGATTCGAGAACGGACCGGCCAACGGGGTGTATCGACATTTGCAAGGGGCGGATTTCTGGACCATTGTGGTTTGTCAAACGACGGCCAGCGAAGAAAGCGCCGCGGTGCCTTCACCCCAACAGAAATTTTTGTTCTTCCCTGCCCGCTAGCGCTCGGCAAAGACGGGGGTTTGGCGGCGCCACCATTCCTGGCCGGAGGCGGGCAGGGTGTAGACGGGGTCGTAATACTCGTAGAGGCGATTGAGCGCTTCGGGATCGTTGGCTTCGATGCCCGTGCGGTAATTTTTGGTCCAGTAGGAGATGCCCTTCTCGCGGTTGTACTCCTTGACCTGATGCACCCAGCGCTTGCCGACAAAGGGCACGTCGCAAATCACGCGGGGCGTGGCGAACCCGGGCAGGTAGCCCATGATGTCGTGCTGCAGCTGCTGGGCTTCGTGGATGGCCAGGCGCCAGTGTTCCGCGTTGGGAATCATGTCGCACATGTAGAAGTAATACGGCATGATTTTGGCGCGATCGAGGAGCGTGAAGCAGAGCTCGAGCAAGTCTTTTGCGTTGGTATTTACGCCGCGCAACAGCACGCCTTGATTGCGAACATCGCGGAAGCCAAGCTCCAGAATTTTCTTGGTCGCTTTGGCCACCAGCGGCGTGATCTGGCTGGCGTTGTTCACGTGCGTGTGCAGCGCCAGATCCACATCCTGCTCGCGCGCTTTTTTGGCCAAGCGTTCGAGTCCCTTCAAAACTTCGTCCTGCAGGAAATGCTGGGGAATGCCCATGAGCCCCTTGGTGGCCAGGCGAATGTCCTTGATGTTGGGAATGTCCATGAGCGCGGAGACGAAGGGCTCGAGCTGTGCGATGGGCATGTTGGCAATGTCGCCGCCCGAGACGACCACGTCGCGCACGGAAGGGGTTTTGCGCAGGTAGTCCAGCATCTGTTCGTAGCGGTCTTTTTGTGGAAGCTGGAAACGCAGCTTGACGACCTGGGGCACATCGTTGCCGACAAGATCCATGCGCGTGCAGTGGCCGCAGTACTGCGGGCAGGTCGAGAGCATTTCCGCGAGCACTTTTGTGGGGTAGCGGTGCGTGAGCCCTTCAACGGCCCACATGTCGGATTCGTGCAAGCTGTCGCGACTGGATTTGGGATGGCTGGGCCAGTCGGGATTGCGATCGTCAAACGCGGGAAGCATGTAGCGGCGCACGGGATCGTTCCACAAATCCTTTTCGTCCATAGTGTTGAGCATTTGGGGCGGGATGAGGATGGACATGGTGGCGCGCTCTTTGATGTCGCGCTCCATGCTTTCGAGGAGGCTCTGCGGCAGCAGCGGGCCGAAGACGGCCTGAAGTTCTTTGAGGTTCTTGACCGTATGGCGGCGCTGCCAGAGGGCCGTTTCCCACTCTGCGGCGGTGACGTCCTTGTAGCCCGGCAGGCGGCGCCAATCGGGCTCGACAAATTCCCTTGTCAATGGATATTTGAACGGCTGCTCGCCGGTGTGCACTCTGCCGGCGGGCTTCCAGACGGGCCGGGCTGTCTTCACGTCGCTCATTCGTATTGACCTTGGGCCGTACGTACTCGTTCCCTGAAACGCGAAACGGCCACTTTGGAGAAGTGCGGGGGAAAATTCCGTGTCAACCAAGGATACGATGAATTTCGGGATAAGGGAACACGCCGTTCTTCAGGGTTGGCCTGCACATCATCCGGACGAACTTCGAATGGGAATTTCACTGTACGGTAGATCTGGTTGAACTTCTCCTTGAACATGGGCACTTCTTTCTTCTCTTCCTTGAACTCCTTCTTGCCCGTGATGACCAGCCTCCAGCGCTCCACATGGACCTCCAGTCTTTCTCGGTGAAGCCCGGGACTTCGGCGCGAACCAGCATGGCCTCCTCGGTCTCATAAAGCTTCAGGTTGACCGGACGGAACAGCTCAGGCTCGGCTTGAACCAGTTTTCGAACTCGCGAGTGAAGCAGCGTGGTGGGGCGCCAAGCAGTTCGAAGGGACGCCGCGCAATCATGTCAAAGAATTCCTGCATCGGCGTAGTGCACTCCTCAAACTCCTCGAAGGGAACGGGCTTCAACCCGTTGGTCTCGATGATTGGCTCTTTCATAGAATCCTCCGTTTGGGGGATTTTCGTTACGAGAGGGAGTGTAGCGGTCACGTCAGCTTTGTGATGGGAGGCATCTTCGCTGGCTGTGCTGGACACGGATGGTTCGCGGCTGCCTGGTCACACTGCCTCTTTTTACGGAATCCCCCGCGAACCAACGAGCAATCACCCGACCAGCGAAAGCAGTTAAACGGTAGGAAAATGTAAATCGTTTGTGTTCAGTGCCGATCTAACAAGGTAAAAACGATTTGAGCGCGTTAGCACTTCTAGCTTGAGAAAAATCGCGCAGAAAAC
>QHYJ01000194.1 GCA_003223255.1 Acidobacteriota bacterium
CGGGAGGTTTTCGTTCTCGGCAGCTCTCTACCATGCTGGACCAATTGCAGTGGATTACTCTTGCCGGAAAACCGGACAGCGACCGCCTGCGCGTCGTGGCGGAAGGAGAATGTAGTTCGGAGGAAACCGCCCGCAAACTCGCCGATTTGTTGAATGGGGTTCTGACTCTTGCGGGAGCCGGGCTCGACAATGCCAAGACCCGGCGGCAGTTGGACCCGGCTCTTCGCGAGGCTTACCTGGCGCTATTGAAGGGGGCCGACATTTCAAAAATCGACCGCGGGGACACGAAGTCCGTGCGGCTGGCCTTCGAAATCACATCAGCCTTTTTGGAGTCGGCTCGCCGCTCTTCCACCGGTTTACCTGAGGCTGCTCCCGCCAAGCCCGCTCCAGGAAATACGACCAAGGCAAAGAAAGGCCATACGTAAGAGCACTGGTTCGGAGCTACAGGATCGTCGCGAGCTCCCCAAAATAAAAAAGCGGGCCAAAGCCCGGCATCCACTTCCGCTATTTTGATTGCCCCTTAGTCGCCCGTTGGACTTGATTTCATGTAGCGCCAGGGATTAATCGGCGCGTTGTTCATGCGAACTTCATAGTGCACGTGCGGCCCGGTGGAGCGTCCGCTGATGCCCGTGTACCCTACGACTTCGCCGCGTTTCACTCGCGAGCCCACCACCGCCGAAAACGCGGAAAGGTGCGCGTACCAGGTGGTAATGCCAAATCCGTGATCAATCACCACCAACCGGCCGTAGCCCGCATGATTCTCCGCGATGGTGACGATTCCATCCGCTGTCGCATGGACCGGCGCGCCATAATCGGATGCCACATCCACGCCCGTATGGAAAGCGCCTTCTCCGCTAAAGGGATCAAGTCGCTCGCCGAAGCTGTCTGTGATGTGTCCCATCACCGGCCAAATCGAAGGCGTATAGCTGGAATCGGCAAAGTTCTTCGGTGAGAGCAAATAGCCGCTGCTGGAGACCGCGATTACGGCGGCATTGCGCTTCAGGAAGGTGTACTGCTCGATGGAGCGGTCGAACGCATCCTGGGAATCCACAGGATTGTCGCTCTGATCGAACGCCGCCGGATGATAGCGCAGCACGCCGTAGGTCATGGCCACTTCGGTCGCGAGGGATTGCAGGGAATCAAGGCGCTGATTGGTGTCGTTAACGGTGGCTTGCAGCTGGCGGTATTGCTGCGTTCTGGTTTCCAATTCGTGGCGCACCGCATTGTAATTTCCGACTTTCCAGAGCATACGGGAATACGAGGCCACGGCGGCGGTCACGCTGATAGCACCAATCAAGGCAAGAATGGCAACACCATGTATTAGGTAGGCTGGTACCACTACCTTCCGGAGCTTCCCCGGCGTGGATGCTATAAAGAATGTATAGTTCTTGCCTCTCATGCTCACCCAGAGGCCCTTGGGGCCCTTGTACTTTGCAAATTGCGGGCGACTCACCCTAGTACCCGCAGAACCGGTATCGGTTTCATCTGAACCGAGGGGGTTGGTTCGCAACCCTGCCCATACTAGTTTCCGCCGGGGGGTTCGTCAACCCTGATTTTAGTACCAGTGCGGTACAGGCGGTTCCTATGGGTTTCCTGTACCTAGGGACAGCTACCCGCCTCCCGGCGCAATCCGGTCGGTCTACACGGGCGGCCGATTAGCCGGGCCAAAGACGACCAAAATACGCTATAACGCTCCTGCTGTCGCGAATCAATCCCTAACGGTGCGCCAAAGCAGCCGAGGTGCTCCTCCGGATTCTGGCCATGAGAGTGCGCGAGAACGAGTTAATCGAGAAAATCGCCGCGGCGTTGGGGCGACGTCCCCGTGTTTCCGGCGAGCTTCGCCTCGGCATTGGCGACGATGCGGCGTTGTTTCGGCCTCGGGCAGGGCGCGAAATCATCCTGACCTGCGACTGGTTCCTGGAAGGGACGCATTTTTTCCGGGAAAAGCACCCACCTGATTCCGTCGGATGGAAATGCCTGGCCCGGGCCTTGAGCGACATTGCGGCGATGGGGGCAACCCCACGCTGCTTCCTTTTGAGCCTGGCCCTTCCGGCTTCTCACACGGGAAGGTGGCTGAGCGAATTTCTGCGTGGCTTAAGTCGCGCCTCGCGGAAATTCGCGTGTGTTTTGGCCGGCGGGGACACCACGCAGGGAAGGGGGATTCTGATCCATATTGCGGCGATCGGCGACGCACCGACCGGCCGGGCGGTGCGTCGCTCCGGAGCTCGCCCAGGCGATTTTGTCTACGTAAGCGGGCGTCTGGGAGAGGCCGAACTCGGGCTTCAAATCCTCCGCGGGAATCGCGGGTTCCTAAATTCGAAGAACCCGCTTCTGAAGAAGCATCTATACCCCGAGCCCCGTCTGGCACTGGGTGAGTGGCTCGCGAAGAAACGGCTTGCGAGCGCGATGATGGATCTTTCGGACGGGTTGTCGAGTGATCTGCCGCGGTTGTGCGCCACAAATGGTGTTGGTGCGCTCCTGGAAAGCGCGCGAATCCCGCAGACGCGCCACTCGGATGTCGCGCGCAAGCAGGGGTTGGATTCCCTTTGCCTCGCATTGCATGGGGGAGACGACTATGAACTGTTGTTCACCGTACCGCCGCCTAAGGTAAGGGCGTTGCCGCGCACCATCCAAGGCGTAATCCTCACATCGATAGGAAAAATCACACGCGAATCCAAACTCGCTCTACGCAACGAAGATGGCCGCGAGCAGGCGCTAGCAGCGAGGGGCTGGGACCCCTTTCGATGACCCCAGTGGAAAGAGAGGCCTATTGATCTCTGCATAAATCATGCAATGGTTCAGGACAAAAAATTAGAGAGATCGGATTGCAGGATGCAGCCACGCAGTTTTTCTCGAGAGGTTCGCACCCTGTTGATCGAGCGGATGACGTCTTTCATCAACTCGTCAACGTTCAGCGGGGAGCCATTGGCGAGTTCTCGTTTGGCCAGGGACCAAACACCTTCGTCGGGATTAAGCTCCGGAGCGTAGGGAATTCCAATTTCTTGCGTTCTTCGCGTGGTCGTGTAGGCCAGTACGCTGTAGACGCCGATGGTCACCAGCACCAATCCGATGGCCCCAAAAATAGTCATCAGGAAAAACGCAAAACGCGGTCCCGCGAAGGAAAACTGGCCGATGTAGCCTTCCAGCGTTCCCGTCAACGTCAGAGCCACGTTCCGGTCTGTGGCCCAAATCTCCTTTTCCACGGCGTTCAACATGGTCATCGGTTCTTTTTCCGTGCGCACCAGGATTCCGCGGAACGCCGAGCCCGTCACTGTGTAAGGTACCCAGATTTCCGGTTGAATCGGCTCTTGCAGCCTCTTTCACAGGATCTTCAAATTGTTCCAGTTGTGCAATGCGAATCTGTTGACCAATGGGATTGTCGTTCTCCAGATACTTCCGCACAAAGGTTTGGTTCACGACCGCCAGCTTCCGCGCTCCGTTGACTTCGGCTTCCGTGAACGGCCTTCCCGCCGCGAACTGAATCTTGAGCACCGGAAAATATCCCTCGCTGCACAATTGAAACATCGCATCCCATTTCTCGGAGTGCGATTTACCCGGAATCTCGATGTCGCTCGGAATTCCTCCATAGGGGGGTAGCGTGCTCGTCTCCGTCGCTTCCATAACGCCCGGCAAAGCCTTCAGTCTCTGCAGCAGCGGCCTGTAAAACCCCGCCACTTGAGCCGCGGTTTTGTAGCGCTCCACGGGCAAAGGAAGCCTGGCTACCAAGACGTGATCGGGCCGCAATCCCAGCCTCACGTCGCGCAGCGCCACAAAACTTCGCATCAGCAGCCCCGCGGCAACCAACAGCGTCAGCGAAAGCCCCACTTCCAGCACCACCAGCGCATCGCGCAATCGTCCGTGGCGGAATCCGCCGCTGATTCCTTTGCCGCTATCGCGCAGCGGTTCGTTCACGTCCTTGCGTACCGCTTGCAACGCCGGAACCAGTCCAAATATCAGCGCGGTCAGCACCCCTACGCCCAAAGTAAACAGCCACACCCGCGTATTCAGCTGGATCACGGCTTCGGCAGGAATAATGTTCTGCGGCATCAGGGCTACCAGAGACTTCAGCCCTCCCCATGCCAGGAGTGTCCCTACCGCCGCGCCGCCCATCGCCAGGATCAGGCTTTCTACCAGCAACTGACGAAGCAATCTCCCGCGGTTCGCGCCCAACGCGGCGCGGATCGCGAACTCCTTCTCCCGGGTCGTCGCGCGGGCCAGCAACAAATTCGCGACGTTGCCGCACCCAATCAGCAGCAGCAATCCCACCGCGGCCAATACAATGAAAAGAGTAGTCTTGAATTGGCCCACCACGAGGTTCGTCAGCGACTCCAAGTGCACGGTGAAATGCTTTGGATAATCCTTGGGGTACACTTTTGCCAGCCGGTTGGCCACGACCGTAAGGTCCGCTTCCGCTTCCTTCATTGAGATGCCCGGCTTCAAATGCCCAAGCAGGAACCAGTACTGCGGAAACGCCCCGGCCACCGCCGTGGTCGCCGTGGCGCGCTCCGGCTTCTTCGGGATCCACATTTCCGCGTCGCCCCAAGCAAAGCGGGGCGGCATGATCCCGACTAGCGTCCGCGGCTGGTCATTTAATATAAAAGTTTTGTTAATGATCGCGGGATCTGCGCCAAAACTCTTCACCCACGTCTTGTAGCGCAGCACGAAGACCGGTGGCGCGCCCGGTTCGTAATCCGCGGGTTGCATGACGCGTCCCAATAATGCGGGCATGCCCAAGAATTCAAACGTTCCGGGTGTTACGTAGTTTGCATTGAAACGCAGCGTGCCTTCTCCCGCGCGGTAAAGCACATCCAGATTGTCGTTGGCGATCACGCGGTCAAATACACGATTCTGCTCGAGGTAATCCAAGAATTCCGGCCCGCTGAACCCTGCCCGCCCACCGGGCTCATTCCGTTCGGTGTCATGGATTTGCACGGACATGAAGCGCGGCGCATCCGGATAGGGGAAGGGTTGCAGCATGATGTTATCGATGACGCTGAAGATGGCCGTGGACGCGCCGATCCCTAGCGCTAGCGTAACGATCGCGACCGCAGCAAATCCCGGCGTCTTCCCTAGGTTCCGCAACGCGTACCGGATGTCCTGCCTCAGCGTTTCCATCGTGGGGCCCCTCTTCCCGTATCACCGGTCTACTGAACCCTTCCATCCTTCAAAAACAGTTACGCACACCTCGACAGTAATGTTCGACGCCACCAACTCAAATAAGTTTCCGTACGCGAAAGCCGATGGCCTCGGGAACAGCGCCGTTCCGGCAATCAAGCCGCAATGGCGGAGCGCCACCCCAGGAGTGGCAATAAAAGAAATCTAAAACCGAGGAAGTTTCGCTTCAGGGATGAGGAGCGGTACCGGCCGCGGCTGCCGTGTCGGCTTTTGTCGGCAGAGAAGGGACCGTCGGTTTTTCTTTCGGCGCGCCGGGCTCGTCTTCGGTAGGCGCAGTGTCCGGAGTATCCAATTGGAGTTGATGCTCGCCCGCCAACTGCTCCAGCGGAACAACATTGGAAAAATCCGTCACCGGCGTTCCCGCGAGTGCGCCTTGCATGAATTCCAGCCAGATCGGCAGGGCCGCTCGCGCGCCCGTCTCTCTCTTGCCAAGTGAAATTTGTTTGTCGTCAAAGCCTACCCATACTCCCGCGGTGAGCTGCGGCGTGAAACCCACGAACCACGCGTCGGTGTAGTCCTGCGTGGTGCCGGTCTTTCCCGCGGCTGGCCGGCCTAACGCCTTCGCGGCCACGCCAGTGCCGAATTGAACGACTTCCTTGAGCATCGCGGTCATGGTGCGCGCCACTTCCGGAGAAATCACGTCGTGCACTTCCGGATGCGCTTCTTCAAGCAGCGCGCCATCGTAGCTGGTCACGCGCCGAATCATGTACGGATCGATGCGAATGCCGTCGTTCGGAAACACGGTGAAGGCCGAAACGTGCTCTTCCAATTTCATGTCCGCCGCTCCCAGCGCTAGCGGCAAATAGGGTGGCAGCGGCGTGGTAATGCCGAAGCGCCGCGCCATGTCCACGACGGTGTTGATACCCTCTTTTTCCGCCAGCTTCACTGCCGGAACGTTGCGCGAACCCGCCAGGGCGCGCCGCAGCGTGATGGTGCCTTCAAATTTTTCATCATAATTGTGCGGGGTGTAAGGCTGCCCACCGCTGATCGTGGTGAACGGCAAATCGACGATGGTGTCAAAGGGGGATGCGCCCTTCTCCAGAGCGTCCGCATACACATACACTTTGAACGAGCTTCCGACTTGCCGGAGCGCCTGGGTTGCGCGGTTGAACTTGGAATCTTCAAAACTGTAGCCGCCCACCATGGCTTTGATTTCGCCGGTGGCGTTGTCAATGGCCAGAAGCGCCCCTTGCGGGCCGGGCTGCTGCTCGAGCTGCACGCGCGCGGTGCTGCCGCGCAATTCTTGAATCGAGAATTGCGCGAGATCGCCGACCTTCAGTAATTCCGAAGGTTTCTTGCGGCCGGTCCAGGCAAAATCGCTCGCCGAGAGAAGGGCGCGATAAGGACCGATTTTGATTACCGCGTCATGATCAGCCACGTTCAGCACGAGTCCCGTAACGTAACTGCCCTTTTCAATGAGGTGGCGCCAATCCTCGTCTTCGTAGGTGTCCAGCTTGCCGAGATGGTCGCGCAGCACATTGGGCAGATTGCCCTTCCAGCCGTGGCGGCGCTCGTACGCGTGTAGTCCGTCGCGCACCGCCTGATTGGCCACGCGCTGCATGTTGACGTTCAGCGTGGTGTAAACGCGCAGCCCGCGCTCGTGAACCGCTTGCGTGCCATACGTCGTTTCGAGGTATTTTCGAATCTCTTCGAAGAAATACGGCGCGAGGTCGTTGCGCGGGTATTGCAGATGCAAGCTGAGCGGCGACTTGACGGCCGCGGCCTCCTCTTGCGCAGTAATTTTTCCTTCTTCTCTCATTCGGTGCAGCACCAAGTTGCGGCGCGCCAATGCGCCTTCCGGATTGAGCAGCGGCGAATATTTTGGTCCGTTGATCATGCCTGCGAGCAGCGCCGCTTCCGGTAACGTTAGGTCGGCGACCGATTTGCCGAAATAGAATTGCGCGGCGGAAGCAAATCCATAATTGCCGTGCGCCAGGTACACCTGGTTCGCGTACATGGTGAAGATCTGCGGTTTGCTGTAGCGCCGCTCGATTTGCAGCGCAAGCAGCGTTTCCTCCGCTTTGCGGCGAAAGCTGATGTCGCTGCGGTCCAGAAACAGATTGCCGGCAAGCTGCATGGTGATGGTGCTGGCGCCGCCTGCGCGGCGGCCGCGCGTCAGGTGGCGCAGCGCCGCGGTGAACATGCGCGGGAAGTCGATGCCCCAGTGCTGCTCAAAGTGCTGGTCCTCGATGGCCGTCACCGCGTTGTACAGCACCTTGGGACATTGTTCGTAAGTCATCAAGATGCGGCGCTGCAGAGCGAAGCTCCCGACAAGCTGTCCGTCATCTGCGTAGATTTCCGTCACCACGTTGGGGCGGTAGGTTTCAAGCGCGCGAATCTCCGGCAGGTCGCTGGCGTAGACGAAAAGCAGCCCGCAGGCGGTGCCAAACAGAATCGAGCAGAAAAGCAGAAACGCCAGCGCAACTCGGTCAATCAGCTTGAAACTGCGCAATCGCAGCGTAATCGGAGGGAGGCTTAGCATCAAAGAATAATTCTAGCGCAGAACCAAGGGTCGAGGACGGTCCCAGACGGCAGCATGGTGCTTTGGAAACAGTACGGAGATTTTCCGGTTGGTGCGTCCATCGGTTTGCGCAATAATCAACTCACACAAAACGATATTTCGTCCCTGGAGTCTACCGCCATGTTTGTTGCCCTTTTCGGAGCTTCGTTCGCGCTGGCCCTGGCTCTGTCCGTGACCATCGCCTGGATTTCCCGAGAAGCCATCGAAACCATCTTGCGCCGCTTCCTTGCTGACAGCGTCCTAAGAAGGGGATTCGAGAAGTACATTCGCTTCGCGATCGTGGTAGTCGGTATTTCGGGAGGAACCCGGGTCAAGGCACTTCAGGAATACATTTCCGCTGCCGATTACAACAAGGCAGCATTACAAGCGGCACTGACGCAGGAGTTCTGGACCTTGGAGCTTTATCGCACGGTCATGGGAACCTTGGAGGCCGTGGCCGGTCTGTTGCTCCTTTGCATTTTCCTGGCGCTGATTGCGCCGGCAGTCCTCCGCCTGCTTAAGGTGGAACCCCTGAAGACCGCCGGCGAAGCTCAAAAGCCTCCCGAACGCCGCGTGGTTGCGTTGCGCTAGCACTTAGTCGGCTGCTTGGTAGTAGCTTTCGCCGGCGCAGGCACGGCACAGCATGCGTCCGTTCACGAGGACTTCTCGTTTGAAGTTGATGCCTTCACCGCATTGCGCGCAGACCACGCGCGGACCTTTGAACCCGGGCAAATCTTCCGGCGCGACTTCCACTTTGACCCATTGCTTGTCGAACAAGGCTTCATCGGGAAGTTGCGCGTAAGCTTTTTGTTGGCCCGCCTCCTTGCCAAATTCAGGAAAGAGTTCGCGCGCCGCTTGCTTGGAGGATTCTTTGGCGGCGACGCGAATGGCGCGGCCCGTTTGCAAATCCACAAAGGTGGCGGCAACTTTGCCCCAGTCGCGGAACTTCAGCGCGCGTTTGCCGAGCCGGCAGTTGGCCACGACCGCGACCGCATCGGTAACGCAGCGATCGATCTCAACGTAGGTAACGAGGCGTTTGCGCTCGGCGATGGGATCGTCGATGCCGAGTTCGCGCAGGCCGAGCATCGCCAGGCGCACGCCGAGCACTTGGCCGGCACAAAGATGACCATGCGCCCGGGTCGCGAGTTCCAGATATTCGCTGAGCGATTTCACATTAATCTCCGTTTATTTTCTCTTTCGTTCCTCAATACACTGAAGAGATCATAACGCTTGTGCCGGGCGCAATCTTGGCTTTCCATTTTCCCTCCTGAAGCGTCACTTGGAGCGTCGACCACCAACCGCATAGCCCACGGCAATAACGTTCGTTCTTGCGATGCTTTTGAGCCCGGGTTTGACGGTTGACTCTGTGCCAACACCGAAGTCGAGAGCAAAAAGAGGAACAAAAGGAATGCGGCGCACCTCGCCCCGCAATGCCGGAACTTCGACATCTCAATTCTCCTGCATCGATGATGCGGTCTTTTCCGGGGCACACCAGGGGTGCGGTTTGCGTGCCTCGATGAAGGCGAAGACGGTCATGAGCACCGCAAGCGCGGCGAGCGCGCCGTCTTCGAAAATCTTCTTGAGGCTGATTGGTTCGTAAGTGCCGAAACAACCACAATTGATGTTCATGTGCAGCAGGTAGGCGCGGGTAACTACAGTAAGAAACGCGAGCATGAGTAGCGTAACCAGCGAAGCCCAGATGCGAAGGCGCCAGCCAATCAACAAGAGCAATCCAAGCAAAATCTCGGCAAACGGCAGAGTGTGCGCAACGAAACTCACGCCGGCGGCCGAGAGCAACCTGTAAGATTCTACCTGGGCGCCAAAGGTCGAGAGATTGGTGGTAATGGAAAACTTCAAAGCAAACCAAGGCGAGAGAATCAGGTTGGGGCGAAAGATCTTGGAGTAGCCCGCGTACATAAAGATTCCGCCGAGCATCAATCGCACGATCAGGATCACGGCGCGACCAAAATTGAATGGGCTAGATTGCAGCATGTCTCAGTGAAGAAGTTATTTTTCCGACAGCAGCTGCTCCAAGAATTGCCTCATCGTGTCGTAGGTCATCATGCCCGCATAGGGATACGTTTTGCCCTTGCAATGGAAGACCGTGGTTGGGGTTTGGTTGACACGGTACATCTGACCGAGCGCGAAATCTTTGTCAATGAGCGCGTCCATCGTACCCCCTTTGACCAGTGCGCGAACCTTCGTCATTTCCGACGCGGAAAGTACGGCAGCCACCGTGCCATCCACGTCACCGCTCTGTTCCCACTTCTCCTGATTCTGATAAAGAGCCTGCTCGACAGGTTCAACTTTGCCCAATTGCGCGGCGGCCCGCGCGTAACGCGCCGCCACACGGGAATAGGCGTGCATGGCCAAAGGAAAATCACGGTGAACTAGATAGACCTTGCCCGTGCTGACGTAGTTGTCCATGACTAAGCGGTTGGTTCCGGTGTAAAGGGCTTTGCACGACGGACACTGATAATCACTGAATTCTTCCATGAGCACCGGCGCATTCTTCGACCCGAACGCTTTGTGCGGGTCCACATCCTGCAGGGTCGCCGCAGATTGCGGCGCGGGTAGAGGAGCGGCTTCCGTAGCAAGCGGTGAGGTCGGCAGCAGCGGCTGCGGCGGGAGCGAAGTCGCTTCGGGGGAGGCCGTCGGCAGTGGGACCGGACCCGAGGGAGGCGCTATGCGAGGAGGTGGCGGGACCTGATGGAGGGAGGGGAGGAACAAGGCCCCAATGACAAGCAGAGTCACGCTGACGATGGCAACCAGGACGCGCCTGCGATTCACTGCAACCTCCAGAACCGCTCATAACCGGACTTGTGGAAAGGTCCCAGAAGAATTCTACCTCGAAACGAGGCGAAAAAGGCGAGACCGCATTCGAAGATGCACCAATGCACTGAGGAGAGACGCTTCCCTGAGGTCCGGGCCTCCAGGGGATTGGTTGCCAAACAAGAAGCGGCTGTTGCCCGCGATGCCTAAAAGCAATCGGTGCAGGTCTAAGGAGACCAGCGTATTCAGGGCAGGAACCTGCTAAGCATCAGAAAACACAAGCTTTAGCATTGTTATAAGAAAACTTGACAACATCACACTCAACCTGTATACTCTGCTTCGTGCTGGGCTTAAAACGCTCGGACGCAGCTAAATTTGGCCCCGAAGGAGTGGGCTACAAGAGGGCCATGGGCAACGGCAAACAGTTTGAGGAGGCAGAGCAGTTATGAGCAAGATTATTGGAATTGACCTTGGGACGACGAACTCGGTTGTCGCCGTGATGCAGGGCGGCGAACCGGTGGTCATCCCCAACCAGGAAGGCGCCCGGACGACACCGTCGGTTGTGGCCATCACTAAGACGGGAGAGCGGCTCGTTGGGCAAGTAGCCAAGCGACAGGCGGTGACGAACCCCGAGAACACCGTGTATTCGATCAAGCGCTTCATGGGCCGGCGCTATGACGAAGTCGGCGAAGAGATGCGCCGCGTGCCCTATAAAGTTGTGAAAGGTCCGCATGATGACGCGCGTGTCGAAATCTCCGGTAAGCTTTACAGCCCGCCGGAAATTTCCGCCATGATTCTGACGAAGCTGAAAACGGCTGCGGAAGACTTCCTTGGCGAAAAGGTCAGCAAGGCCGTGATTACCGTGCCGGCGTACTTCAACGACGCGCAGCGCCAAGCCACCAAGCAAGCCGGCGAAATCGCGGGCATGGAAGTGGTGCGCATTATTAACGAGCCGACAGCGGCCGCGCTGGCGTATGGGTTGGACAAAAAGAGCGATGAAACCATCGCGGTGTACGACCTGGGTGGCGGCACGTTCGACATTTCCGTGCTGGAAGTGGGCAGCGGCGTGGTCGAGGTGAAGTCCACCAACGGCGATACGCACCTGGGCGGCGATGACATTGATCAGCGCATCGTGGACTGGCTGATTGATGAATTCAAGAAAGAGAACAGCATTGACCTGAGCAAGGACCGCATGGCGCTGCAAAGGCTGAAGGAAGCCGCGGAGAAGGCCAAGATCGAGCTGTCGCAGATGATGGAGACGGAAATCAATCTGCCGTTCATCACCGCCGGCGCAAGCGGGCCCCTGCACATGCAACTGAAGCTGACGCGGACGCGGCTCGAGCAGATGATGAACGATCTGCTTGACCGTTCGATGAAGCCGGTGAAGCTTGCGCTGGAAGACGCGAAGCTCTCGCCGAACGACATTCAGGAAGTGGTGCTGGTCGGCGGCTCGACGCGTATTCCCAAAGTGCAGACGCTGGTGCGCACCTTCTTTAACGGGAAAGACCCGCACAAGGGCGTGAACCCGGATGAAGTGGTGGCCGTGGGCGCGGCGATTCAGGGCGCCGTGTTGGCCGGCGAAGTGAAAGACATCCTGTTGCTGGACGTGACGCCGCTTTCCCTGGGCGTGGAGACGCTCGGCGGCGTGATGACCGTGCAGATTCCGCGCAACACCACGATTCCGACACGCAAGGTAGAAACATATTCGACGGCGTCGGACAACCAGCCGGGCGTGGAGATCCACGTTCTGCAAGGCGAGCGCAAATTCGCGGCGGACAACCGCTCGCTCGGCAAATTCAAGCTCGACGGCATTCCGCCCGCGCCGCGCGGCGTGCCGCAGATCGAAGTTACGTTCGATATCGACGCCAACGGCATCTTGAACGTGAGCGCGAAGGACAAAGCCACCAACAAGGAGCAGAAGATCACCATTACTGCGTCGAGCGGCTTGACCAAGGAAGAAGCCGAGAAGATGCGTGTGGAAGCGGAATCGCATTCGGAAGAAGACCGTCGCCGGTTCGAGGAAGTCGAATCGCGCAACCGGTTAGACGGAATGGTCTTCCACGCCGAGAAAACGATTCGCGAAAACCGGGACAAACTGCCGGAAGCCGACGTCAAGAAAGCGGAAGAGGTCATGGAAGACGCCAAGAAGGCCATGTCCGAAGGCGGGATAGCGCGGCTCCGCTCGGCCACGGAAAACGTGGAGCGCGCGTTGCACAAGATCGCCGAGGAGCTTTACAAAACGTCGCAAGCTGCCGGTGCGGCAAGCGCAGGCGCTGGCGGCAGCACCTCTTCGAGCTCGAGCAGCGGCGGGCAGGAGCAGAAGAAGCCTGGCGATGTCATCGACGCCGAGTACGTGGACGTGGACGACAGCAAGAAGCCGAATTAAGGCAGTGGCCGGTTTTCCGTCGTCAGTTGCAGGTGGGAAGAGAATCGAATGATTTACGTCCGGTTCTCTTCCGCGCCAAGAAACGCGTGGGGGCCAGCGGCACTTCCAAGGGTAACCGGGAGAACAGTGGCGCCTGTCTAGGGATGTGTCTCAAGTGCGCTCAAAATGACGACGGAAGACTGAATACTTGCAGAATATGGCGACGACGACCAAACAAGATTATTACGAAGTGCTGGGAGTGCCGCGGCGAGCCAGCCTGAAGGACATTCGCAGCGCATTTCGCAAGCTGGCCCGCAAATACCATCCGGACCTGAATCCCGGGGACAAAGCCGCGGAAGAAAAATTCAAACAAATCCAAGAAGCCTACGACGTGCTCTCCGACGCGAAAAAGCGGCAGATGTACGACCAGTACGGCTTCTACAGCGATAACTTGCCGCCGGGCGGCTATCCGGGGGGAGGGCCAAGCACGGGTGAGCCGAATGTAAATTTTGATTTTGGCGGATTTGATTTCGGCGGGGGAACGGGCGCAGCCGGCGGCGGAAGTTTCCGCGACCTTTTCAGCCAATTCTTTGGCGGCCGGAGCAGCGTCGCTGCGGAACCGGAACACGAGCCAGGCGGCGACCTGGAATACCAGATCGAGATTGATTTCTGGGACGCTGTGCGCGGCGCCGTGAAAAAACTGTCGATCACGCGGATGGATGCTTGCGAGACATGTCATGGAACGGGAGCGATTGGCTCACCACAAGGTTGTCCGACGTGCCATGGCACGGGATCCATCCAGCAGGCCGCCGGAAAAATGCGCTTCAACGTGCCGTGCAATCGCTGCGGTGGCACCGGCAAACTGCGCACCGCCTGCCGTACTTGCGGGGGCGAGGGGCGCGTGCGGCGTTCGGAAATGATTGAGGTGCGCATTCCCGCGGGCGTGGCCAATGGCGGACGCGTGCGCGTTCCGGGCAAAGGAAATGCCGGAACGATGGGCGCTCAGCCGGGCGATTTGTATTTGCGCGTGATGGTAAGAGCGCATCCGTTTTTCGAGCGCCGCGGCAATGATCTGTACACCAAAGTGCCCGTGACGGTCGCGGAAGCCACGCTAGGCGCGAAGATCGAAGTGCCGACCATGGATGGCCGGGCCTTGGTGCGAATTCCTCCGGGGACGAACAGTGGCAGGACGCTTCGGCTAAGAGAGAAGGGCGTGCCGAGCGCGAGGAACGGGGCACGGGGCGATCAGTATGTGGAGATTCAAGTGGTCGTGCCGCAGCCGACCGATGAGCGCGTGCGAACTTTGATGAAAGACCTGGAGAAAGTGGCGCCCGGTGACCCGCGGAAAGATTTGTTCAGCAAGGCGGGAGTGTGAGAAGAGAGGGATAGGGGATTAGGGATTAGGAGCTAGCTGAGAATGCCGAGAGGCGCGAAAAAACGAGCCAAGGCCGGCTACATGATCAGCTCTGTCGCGGAGCTCTACAAGCTGCATCCCCAGACGCTGCGTCTGTACGAGCGCGTTGGCCTGTTGAAGCCGTCGCGTTCCCAGGGAAACACCCGGCTGTACACCGATGCGGACCTGGAACGGCTGGAAGTGATTCTGACACTGGCCCGCGACATGGGCGTGAACCTGGCCGGCATCGAAATTATTTTGAACATGCGCGAAAAAATGATCGAAATGGAAAAGCAAATGGGCGAGTTTGCGCAAGTGGTGCAGCAGGAGTTGTCGCGGGTGGCAGCGGCATACGCGCAGGAGAGGCCTTCTCGGAATGCCATCGTAAGGATAAAGTAAGGACTGAGATCGTTTTCCGTTGTCAGTTATCGGTTTCCCGTAAACAAGAAAAACCTCGTTTACGGTTGTTCTGGTTTAGAGCGAAAGTCCTTCCACAGTTTTCCCAGAGCAGACAACTTGCCGTAGACCGATTACGACCGTATGCTGGCGTCAGAATGAATTAAGGGAACAGCCTCCTTGGTCGGGTCGGAGCAAACGCAAAGCCGCCCCTATCGACAAGAAGAGAGATTCCTGGCTTCGCGCGGAATGACAGGTCTGGGACAGGCACATGGCGCTGGAAAATTGCACACTCTGCAGAGGTACGGGATGGAAGCTGGTGCCGCGGCCCGATGGCGCCGTGGGCAAAGTGGCCGTGCGGTGCGACTGCGGCATCGAAGAGCGCTCGACGCGCGTAGTGGAACGCGCCCGCATTCCCAAGCGCTACGAACACTGCGATTTTGAGAGTTACAGCACCGACGTCGGATCTACGCAACCGCAAAGACATTCCTTGCAGCAGGCAAAATTGTCGGCGCAGGCCTTCGTCCGCGATTACCCGGGCTCATCGGAGAAGGGTCTGCTCTTCATGGGGGCTTCTGGCGTTGGGAAGACCCACTTGGCGGTGGCGGCGCTCAAAGAGCTTATTCAGCGCGGGCATGCGGGATTGTTTTGCGATTACCGAGAGCTGCTGAAGGAAATTCAGGCAAGCTACAATCCCGCGAGCGAGTCCACAGAAATGCGAATCCTGGAGCCGATTCGAAGTGTGGAGATCCTGGTGCTCGACGACCTCGGGGCCAGCAAGCCGTCGGATTGGGTGCGCGACATCGTTGGCATTGTCCTGAACGCGCGCTACAACGAAAGCCGCACAACGATTGTCACCAGCAGCTATCTGGACAACCCGGCATCGGAGGGTGAAGCTACCCGGCTTCCCACGGGGAAACTCATGCCGCCGACGCGCGAAGATACGCTGGAACAGCGGATTGGAAGCCGCATGCGCTCCCGGTTGTACGAGATGTGCCGCACCGTCGAGATTTTCGCCCCGGATTTTCGCCGCGAGAAGACGCAGGCCGGACGAGCATAACGCGCCTGTCTAAAGAGAAGTCCTTTTCTTCATCCGCCATGAGAATGCCGGGCCAACCTATTTCCGCTCTATTGAGCGGGGGCGACCGGCGGTCGATCGGTCGCTCCAACGAAGTGGTGAAACTCGTTTTGCGTGCCCCGCGGCGCTTTGCGGAACTCCTCCAATGTCTTTGGAGCGACGATCCGATGATAACCATGCGGGCGGCGGACGCCGCAGAAAAGGTCTCCGCCGTTAAGCCGGAGCTGCTAAAACCATACAAAGCGGAATTGCTTGGTCTGCTCACGGAAACGGGATACTACGAAGCGTAGTCCCGTAGTTTCATTGACATAGGAGCGCGGCGGCGAGTATCCTTTTTAAGTTGCAGCGTACTCCGTGACGTTCGCAGCATTTCCTGTTTGGCCGTGTCCCGGTCAATCACCTTGCACTAGACCCTAGTAGGGATTCCGCAAGGAATTTATGCGACAAAATGTGGGGCCGCCGAGCGGCTGCCACTTGGGAAGTAATCTTCTGGAGGCCAACAACCATGTTTCCTGACCACGAGAACCCGTCGAACGCGGCTGCCGCCGTAACCGCACCGAGCAGCGCCGAAGCAAGCACCCCTGAAGTCAGTTCTCCTCCTGTAACCGAACAAGCTGAATCGACTCCGGCTCCTGCGCCGACACCAGCGCGTGAAGTGCCCGTGTCGACAGAGGTAGCGGCGACGCCGAATGGGGCGGAGGCGCACAGCGAAGCTTCCGCAGCAGATGCGGAAGCGGCCGCGGCTGCCGAAGAGGCTGCCGGCTCGGAAGAGATGAGCAAGTTGATGCAGGAGTTCGAGGAGAAGCAGGAAGCCGCTGCTGGGCACGAGGTGGTCGAAGTCAAGGTTGTGGCCTACACCGAGCACGGCGTGGTGGTGGACCTGGGTGGAAAAACGGAGGGGCTGATTCCCGCCGCGGAATTCGCGGAGACGGAAATCCCGCGGCCGGACCCGAACGCAACGATCGAAGTGCAGCGCTCCGGCGAACACAAAGACGGCTACGAAATCGTTTCCTACCAAAAAGTGCTGCGCCGCCGGACCTGGGAAAAAATCGACGCCGTCTTCAAGGCGAAAGAAACCCTCACGGGCAAAGTCGTGGACCGCATTAAGGGCGGGCTGGTGGTGGACATCGGCGTGCGCGCGTTCCTGCCAGGTTCGCAGTACGACTTGAAGCCCACGCAGAATCTCGACGAACTGCTCGGCACGGAAGTGCAGGTGCGCGTCACCAAGTTGAACCGCCGGCGTGGCAACGTCGTGGTCAGCCGCCGCGTAATTCTCGAAGAAGAGCTGCACGCCAAGCGCGCGGCGTTGATGGACACGCTGAGCGAAGGCCAGATCGTTCACGGGCACGTGAAGAACGTCACCGACTATGGCGCATTCGTGGACTTGGGCGGAATCGACGGCTTGCTGCACTTGACGGACTTGAGCTGGGGCCGCGTGAAGCATCCTTTCGACGTGGTCAAGCCGGAGCAAGAACTCGAGGTCATGATTTTGAAGTTCGACAAGGAAAAGCAGCGCATTTCGCTGGGGCTGAAACAATTGACACCGGATCCCTGGGTGGGCGCTGCAGAAAAGTATCCTGCCGGCGGCAAGGTTCAGGGAAAAATCGTAGGCATCGTGGACTATGGCGTATTTGTCGAGCTGGAACAAGGCATCGAAGGCTTGGTGCACGTTTCGGAGATGAGTTGGAACAAGAAAGTGCAGCACCCGTCGAAGCTGGCCAAGGTCGGCGACGTGGTGGACGTGGTGGTGCTCGACATCAAACCAAGCGACCGGCGCGTTTCGCTGGGAATGAAACAAGCGCAGCCCGATCCGTGGCTGGTGACTGCCGAAAAATATCCCGTTGGAACCGTCATCACCGGAAAAGTCCGTAACATCGCGGAGTTCGGCGCGTTCGTGGAAATCGAGGATGGCTTTGACGGGCTCGTTCACGTCGGCGACGTGAGCTGGACGGGCCGCGTAAAGAATCCGCACGAAGTGTTCAAGAAAGGTGAGCCAGTCACGGCGAAGGTTCTGAAAATTGATGCGGAGAACCGCCGCGTGTCGCTGGGCATGAAACAGGTCAACGACATCTGGGGCGATTGCAAATCGTAAAAGGCAAGGTTTCACGCATCGCCACGTTTGGTGCATTCGTCGAACTGGGCGAAAACATCGAAGCGCTCTGCCACAACACGGAAATCGAAGACCGCCGCCGGCGCGACGAAGGCATGGGCGGCTACCGCCCGACCAGCGGTCCGCTGAAGAGCGCAGGCCCTCTCGAGCCGGGCAAGGAGTACGATTTCAAGATCATTAAGATCAGCCCGGAGACGCGGCGAATCGGCTTGAGCTATCGCGCGGCGGTGAAACAGCTCGAGCGCAAGGAAATCGAACAGTATCGGTCGGCGTCGAAGTCCTCGTCGACGGCGACGATTGGAGATGCGCTGAAGTCCAAGCTGTCGGCGCGCTAGATTATGGAAGCCTGACCCGGGGAACGGCTTTCATAATTTCATTTACCTGCGGGTCATTTTAGTGTAGGAAGGGGAGCAATCCGGCGGCCAGCCAATCCCCTGTAAGCCCATACGCTTCATTGCACTGGGGCTAAGTGAAGCGACGGGAAGAGCTTAGGCGGTCCGGTGCAGGATTGCGTGACGAGGCATAGATGACCAAGCAAACGACATCGACACTGACGAAGGCCGACCTCATCGAGGAAGTTCTGAATGTCACTGAACTTCCCCGCAAAGAATCCGAAACGATTGTCGAAACCATCTTCGAAAGCATCATCGCGGCTCTGCAAAAGGGCGGAAAGATCGAGATTCGCGGCTTCGGCAGCTTCCGCACGCGCGAGCGCCGCGGACGCATGGGGCGCAATCCGAAGACCGGCGAAAAAGTGGAAGTGCCCGCGAAGAAAATTCCCTACTTCAAGCCCAGCAAAGAGCTGAAAGATTTTGTGAACAATGCGACCGCCCATACTGCCGCCGGAGATTCCCAGAACAGTTAGCCCAGTTGAAATCTCTTGGCAGTTCCCTTCCTTCGCGCGATTCGGGTTTTCTCTTTCCGTAATCCTGTGCGCGCAGTTTGGCAGGCAAAAGGAAACATCGCGATGGATCATCTGTGGACACCCTGGCGTTACCAGTACATGGCACAAGCGGCCAAGGGCGAGCCGCCGGAATGCATTTTCTGCGATGCGGTAGCGAAGAAGCAAGATTCGGAAACGTTGATCGTTCATCGTGGCGCCAACGCGTTCGTGATTCTCAATCGCTTTCCCTACACTTCCGGGCACGTCATGATTGTGCCCTATGCCCACGTGGCCGAGTTGCAGCTGTGCGGCGCGGAAACGCTGAGCGAGATGATGCAACTCGCGCAACGTGTCGAGGCGGTTTATCGCAAGGAGTACAAGCCGGATGGCATGAACCTCGGCATGAACTTGGGCCGGGCGGCGGGTGCGGGAGTGACCGGGCATCTGCACCTGCACATGTTGCCGCGCTGGATCGGCGATTCGAATTTTATGACCGTGACCGGCGAAACGCGCGTGCACCCGGAAGATCTAAAAACCGCGTACGAACGCCTTTCCAAAGCGCTCAGTTGATACAGATCGCCCCCAGCCCGGTCGCTCCCGGATTTCGTAGCGGCAGGTCTTTAGACCCGCGAATTGGCGGCCAGTCGCGATAGAATGATGGCCGCGCAGACCACGGCCTGACAGGAGTGCTGCAAGTTGGACCTCGAACTGACAGAAGAACAACAGTTGCTGCAAAAAAGCGTGCGCGAGTTTGCGGAGTCGGAAGTACGGCCGCTGGCGAAGGAGCATGACGAGACGGGCCACTTCCCGCGCGCGTTGTTCAAAAAAGCGGCGGAACTCGGCTTGACCGCCGTGGCTTTTCCCGAGAGCGAAGGCGGAGCTGGCTTCGACCACGTCGCTTACACGATCGTGATCGAAGAGATTTCGCGCTGCTGCGCATCCACCGGTGTAATCCTCTCCGTGCAGAATTCCCTCTACTGTGATCCAATTCACCGTTTCGGTACCGGAGAACAAAAGAAGAAGTTCCTCCATCCCTACGCGCGTGGTGAAAAAATCGGCTGCTATGCGCTGACCGAGCCGCAGGCGGGTTCGAATGCTGCGGCGCTGCAAACCAAGGCAGTGAGAAAGGGCGATACTTACGTCCTAAACGGCACCAAGGCTTGGATCACCTGCGGTGGTGAAGCCGACGCGACCATCGCTTATGTCAACACCGACCCGGCCAAAGGCGAAAAAGGAATCACGGCCATCGTAGTGGAAAAAAGCACGCCGGGATTCAAGGTGGGAAAAGAAGAGAAAAAGCTCGGCATCCACGCCACTGCCTGCTGTGAATTGATCTTCACCGATTGCGCCGTGCCCATAGCCAATCGCATCGGAAACGAAGGCGAAGGCTACAAGGTGGCGCTTTCGACGCTGGATGGCGGGCGCATCGGCATCGCCGCGCAGGCTACCGGCATCGCGCAGGGCGCGTTCGATGCTGCGCTAAAGTATGCGCAAGAGCGATTGGCTTTTGGCCATCCCATTTCGCAGTTTCAGGCCATTCAATTCATGCTGGCAGACATGAGCACGGAAATTGACGCGTCCCGGCTGCTGAACCGCAAAGCCGCCTGGAAGCAGGACACGGGCGCGCGTTTCAGCATGGATGCGGCCATCGCCAAGCTGTTCGCCAGCGAAATGGCCACGCGCGTCACGCACAAAGCCATCCAGATTCACGGCGGCAACGGCTACAGCCGCGAATATCCCGTCGAGCGCAGCTACCGCGACGCCCGCATCACCGAAATCTACGAAGGCACCAGCGAAATCCAGCGTCTGGTCATTTCCTCTTGGGTCTTGAAGTCGTAGTGCAATGCATACGGTGACTGGGAACTAAGGTAGCGATTTCCCGAGCACCGCCATTTAACTGTATTCTTTCTTTGTGTTGGAACTCGATTGCTGCTTGGAATTCAATCCGGCGCGCGCGGAAGAGGCGTTCTTCCCTTTCCTGCCTCCGAGGCCCGCGGTCTGCCTGATTGAACTGCGCGGAGAAAGGGCCGAGCCGTTCCTCATGCGCACGCAGAACTTGCAGCGGCGACTCGAGCGGCTGCTGGGTCAGGTCGATCCCGCGAGCAAACGGCTCAATTTACGCGACTTTGCGCGTGCCATCCGCTACCGTTTGACCGGCTCGAAGTTCGAACAAACCCTCGCTTATTATCAGCTAGCCAAAAAGTTCTTTCCAAAGCGCTATCGCAACCTGATGCGTTTGCGTCCACCAGCAGTGCTGAAGGTCAATCTGCTTAACGCCTACCCGCGTTGCTGCGTGACGCGCAAAATTCCATTGGATCAAGACGGGACACCCGCAGGTGGCACTTACTACGGGCCATTCCCTTCCCGCCGTGCGGCGGAAGCCTTTTCCGAGCGTGTGCTGGATTTTTTCAAAGTGCGCCGCTGCCAAATCAAAATTCGCCGCGACCCCGCGTTTCCCGGCTGCATTTATTCCGAAATGAAAATGTGTCTCGCGCCGTGCTTTGCGGGCTGCACCAAGGCGGAATATGACGTGGAGGTGGGCCGCCTCGTCCAGTTCCTGGAAACCAGTGGCGGCTCTTTGCGAACCGCTTTCGGGGAAGAGCGCGAAAAGGCCAGCGAAGAACTGGATTTCGAGCGCGCGGCGGCGCTGCACAAGAAAGTGGAAAAGCTCGACGAAGTGCTGCGCGGAAAGCCCGAGATCACGCGCAGGATTCAAGATCTGCATGCCGTCATTTTGCAGCGCGCCGGGGAAGAGCAAACCATCGGGGTTTTCGCCGTACACGGCGGCCGCCTGGCCGAACCCTTTTTTCTCTGCTTTGGGGAGATCGCCAGCCAGCCGCGCTCCGCGGAACAAATCTTCCGCGATTATTTGGAATCGCCTGCGGGCGCCGCGAATGGCAGCCTTGATGAGCACTTGTCGCTGGTCTCGCGCTGGTTCTTTAGCCATCCGCGCGAGGGCGAAATTTTCTTCCGCGAAAAAGACTGGCCCTATCGTAGGATTCTTCGGGGCTGTTCGCGCCTGCTTAAGGCGAGTACCGGCGAGTCGGAGAAGGACTCGGCAGCTGGTACTGCGCCGCCCGAAGGAGCCACATGACCCAATCGGCCACCAAAGAAGGAACCACGCGTTACGCGCAGAGATTCACCGGACGCGCCGCGGATGGCCATTTCCGGGACGCGCAGAGAATGGTGCTCTCTTCGCTAGGAATCGGAACCTATCTTGGCCAGCCCGACAAAACAACCGATGAGGCATACACTGCTGCCGCAGTTGCTGCTGTCGAAAACGGAATCAATGTCATCGACAGCGCCATCAGCTACCGCTTCCAGCGCAGCGAGCGGAGCATCTGCGCAGCACTCCAGCAGCTTTGGGCCAAAGGTTTCTCGCGCGAAGAAATCGTCGTCTGTACAAAAGGCGGGTACCTCACGCCCGACAGTTCCATGCCCGCCGATCCCAACGAATATTTTTTCCGCGAATATATTCAGCACGGCATTTTCAGCGCCAAGGATCTGGCCGCGGGCAGCCATTGCATGACCCCCAAATTCCTGAAAGATCAGCTCGACCGAAGCCTGAAAAATCTGGGCGTCGAATGCCTGGACATCTATTACGTCCACAATCCGGAGACCCAGCTCTCGGAAATCGCCAAGCCGCAATTTCTTCAGCGCGTACGCGCGGCGTTCGAGTTCTTAGAATCGGCGGTCGCGGCCGGAGAAATCCGCTATTACGGAATGGCGACTTGGCATGGCTTCCGCCAGGATCCGCGGGCGCGCGACGCGATGCAGCTTTCCGAAATCGTACAGATTGCGCAGGAAATTGCCGGGGGGATGCATCACCTCCGCTTTGTGCAGCTTCCCTTCAACCTGGGCATGACGGAAGCGCTCACGTCGGCAAATCAAATCCAGCGCGAACGCGAACGAACCTTAACGGAAGCGGCAGCCGATTTCGACATCACGGTGATCGCGAGCGCGTCACTGTTGCAGGGCCAAGTAGCGCGCAACTTGCCGGTATTTGTAGCTGAGGCCTTCGGCCTGGAAAACGATGCCGAGCGTGCGCTGCAATTCGCGCGGTCGGCGCCGGGGATCACCACGGCTCTGGTAGGAATGTCGCGCATGGAGCATGCCAAGGCCAACGCGCGGCTAGTTGGTGTGGCTCCAGCAACCGCAGAACAATTCAGCAAACTGTTTTCACGCAGCGAAGGCGCGTGAGCAGAAACAATTACATTCGCGAAACGTGGATCACATTCCGCGAAGAAATCCCACCTTAATGGCGAAGGCGAAAGACTTCCCGGAGCCAGTTCGTGATGGCCGCATCGAGCTGGTCCAGTTTCTCGGCAAAAAAGTGGTCTGCGCCTTCCACAACCACAAGATGGTTTTCACCCGGAAGAGATGCAACCAGGGTTTTGACTTTTCTGATTGCGCCATACTGGTCAGCGCTTCCGTGCACGAAAAGCTTCGGCTTCCTGCATCGATGCAAAAACGAAAAATCGGAGCTATTGACAGGAATGCCCAAACCAATCAGGTGAGAGACGCGAGCGTACTCGCAGCCCACGTTCAGCCCCACCCACGCACCAAAACTGAATCCTGCCAAAAAGAGCGGCACGCCGGGAAATTGCTTGGCGAGAAAATCAAGCGCTGCGCGCACATCTTCCTGCTCGCCCATCCCGTGGTCGTGCTTGCCGGCGCTCAGGCCCGCGCCGCGAAAATTGAATCGCAGCACGGGATGACCCAGCGCATCGAGCGACTTCGCGGCCTGATAAACCACTTTGTTGTGCATGGTCCCGCCGTAGAGCGGGTGCGGATGACACACCACGGCCGCGAGAGGAGGCCGATGCCGCGTTGGAGCGGAAAGCGTCCACAGAATCGCTTCCAGGCGTCCCGCAGGGCCTTCCAGAAAGAAATTGCGCGAATCGTGCGTGCCGGTCATGGAAGCACTATTGAGAAGTGTTTAGTGTAGCGCAGGGAAGAAAAAAGTTTTGGACCGTAGGATTGGCGCGGGCCACACGCTAAATTGCGCGGCAAACGCCGACGTCCAGCGCGATGCTCAACCGTTCACCCTCCGCGTATTCTCGGTGACTGCGAAAACGCATGCCGCCCTGCGAAAAATCCAGCGACATCGTTTCCTCGAACCACGGAACATTTCCCGGGCGCACGCGAATCGGAACGGCCAGCAGCCGGCGTGGGCTGCCGCGCCGCTCGGGCTCCCGTCGCGCACGATTTCCGTTGGAAACCGGCGGTGGCGAACCTTCCAAATGAATGGCCATGGCGAAAGGAGCCCGCAATGAAGTTTTGTCGCCCGCACCAACCGCGTGACGGCCATCCCGCGGCGATGTGATGCACCGCACGACGCGGGCAGGCAGTTCCGGCTGGCCATCAGGCAACGAAGCGTCCAGAGTGGTACACCCCGCGGCATGCGACTCGCTACTAGAAAGCAGGAGGCCGCTGCGGCAAACGTCTACCGTCTCTGATAATTCGATTTTCTGGTCGAATGGCGTGGTCCAACGCAAGCGCGCGGGCAAGCCCCCCCCATCCGTACGCGGCGATATTCGCGAGTAACCATGGAGTTACAGTACTGCCCGCGGACGGCATTGCGGAAAGTCTAGGCCCCGTGTAGCGAATACGACAAGACCTCGTACTAGGACAAAATTCTTGGATTTTCGCGTTGAAACTTGTCCTACCCAATGTTAGCTTTGCGCCCATTCTGAACGGCGGGGGGCGATTTAACATGAATCTTCCGTTGCGCGTGTTGTCTCGCGAAGCCAAGGGGCGCGAACTCAACGCGCACACACGCGATCTCAGCTATCGCGGTTTGTATTTTCTTGCCGAAGCGGACTTTGAAGTTGGAAACGACATCGATTTCGTCATTACCTTTCCGCAGCAGGTCACGCAATCCGGCGACGTGAACATTCGCTGCCAGGGAACAATCGTGCGCGTCGAAGCGTCCGAGAATGGCCGCGTGGGAATTGCCGCAAGGATTGCGCGCTATGAATTCCTGCCGGCCTCTGCGACCGCAGCCTGAGACTGCTATAAAATAGCTCTCGCTGGCGCGTTCCGTTCTCCTGTGTGACCGCACATGAGTACAATGGATTCTGCACATCCTTTTCTGGTCTGCCGCTGGGGGAAACTATGTATCACTACGATCCTAGCCTTGCCTTGGAAGAGCTGCAGGAAGATGCCTTGCTTCCGCACCCGGTCAAATTGCGCGACATGATCCTGCGCACCAAGCTTGACCCGAGTAACGCGCAACTGCTGAACCACGATTTTCAGGATTACCTGGCGCGCTTTGGCGAATTGCAAAAGCTCGGGCGCGGCATCCTGGAGCGGCTCGCCGCGGGCCAGCGCAAGGCCTCTTGATGCCATCCGCAAATCTGCAAGCCATCCGCCGATGAAACCCAAGCCGCGGGTCCTGCTGCTCTCCGCGACTTCGGGCGCAGGCCACATGCGCGCAGCGCAAGCCCTGGAAAAAGCATTTTTGGCGCGCGGCGACTGCCTCGTGGAACACATCGACGCGCTCCATTACGTCAGCAAATTTTTTCAACGCGCCTACGACAAAGCGTACATTTCCCTGATCCGCCGGGCCCCGGAATTAATGGGCTTACTCTACGACCGCACCGATCAGCCCTGGCGGCACCTGCGGCGGCGCCTCACACTCGACCGCCTAAACACCGGCCCGATGATCCGCTTGCTCAAGCGCGTCCAGCCGGATCTCTGCGTGGCCACGCACTTCCTGCCCGCGGAAATCATCGCCTGGCTCATCGCCAAGAAAAAACTGCGCGCGCGCAGCGCCATCGTGGTCACGGATTACGACGTCCACGCCATGTGGCTCTGCCGCACCGTGGATCGCTACTACCTAGCCATCGAGGAGGCCGCGGAATATCTGGCGCACATTGGCGTGCCGCGAGAAAAATTGCGCGTGACGGGCATCCCCATCGACCCGCTCTTCGCCACGCCTTTGCCTCTCCCGGAAGCGCGAAAACATTTGGGACTCGACGCGGAGGCAACCGTCGTGCTCATTTCCGCGGGCGGCTACGGCATCGGCCCGGTCGAACAACTCGTCAAAGACCTGCTCGGGCTGCCGCGGGCCTGGCAGATCGTAGCCATTGCGGGGAAAGCCGAGAAAACGCACAAACGCTTGGAGGAATTGGCTAAGGTCGCGAGCAAGCTTCCCTTCGGGGCTCCCAGGCTCTGCGCCGTGGGATTCACCACCGAAATGGACAAATACATGGCTGCGGCCGATTTGATGGTCGGCAAAGCCGGGGGCTTGACTACTTCCGAAGCCCTGGCCCGTGCTCTGCCCATGGCGCTGATCGAACCCATTCCCGGCCAGGAAGAGCGCAATGCCGACCATTTGCTGGAAGCCGGTGCCGCAATTCGCTGCAACAATCCGCCCGCGGCGGCCTGGAAAATTGTTACTCTACTGGACAACCCAGCTCGTCTCCATCAAATGCGTGAAGCCGCGAGGAAGCTCGGCAAGCCGGCGGCTGCCACGGCCATCGCCGAAGACGCGCTCTGGCTAGTGCCGTCTTCCTAGCCAAGCGTCACCTTGCTTGTTGGCTTGCCGAGATTGGTTGCAAAAAATCGGAACGGCGCTGGTAGACTGAGAAGCAGGGGAAGGGATTGGGGGAACGGTCCGCGGTGGGAACGCGACGGATCACCAGGGGCAATGCGAAGAAACACACTGCTCATCGACGCAGACGATACGCTTTGGGAAAATAACGTCTTCTACGAGAAGCTGATTGAAGACTTCATCAGTGTCGTCGAACCTTACGGCTACACGCGCGCCTACATCCGGCACATCCTGAACGAAACCGAACGCAAAAATATCCGGCAGTATGGCTACGGGGTGCGCAGCTTCGGGCGCTCACTTGAGGAAACCTACCTGAAGCTGGCCGACCAGATGGCTCGCCGCGAGATCCTCGCGCAGATTCACAGCCGCGTCATCGAGTTGGAGCGCACGCCGCCGAAAATTCTGGATGGCGTGCCGGAAACCCTGGCGTACTTAACGGAGCGCCATCGCCTGATTCTTTTCACCAAGGGTGAGCCGGCCGAGCAGGCGGCAAAAGTCGAGCGTTCCGGCCTGCAGGGCTTTTTCGAATTCATCGAGATCGTTCCGGAAAAAAATACGCAGACATACGGCGGGCTCGTGCATAAACACAAAATTGTGAAGGCTCACGGCTGGATGATCGGCAACAGCCCCCGCAGCGACATCAATCCCGCCATGCAAGTCGGCCTGAATGCCGTCTACATTCCGCACCAGCATACCTGGACCCTGGAGCACGAACCCGTAGTGGCCGGTTCCGGAAAATTGGTCATCCTGCCTTCCTTCCGCGAACTCCGCTCCCACTTCTAGCGCCGGTCGTTGCCAGGAAGCGGAGGCGGGAGCGCGGCAAAGGCAGACTAAAAAATCTTGTCGCGGTGCCGGAGGTTCCCGAACGTTCCGATATTCGCGATAATGAACGCAACGCGAAACTGATTTTCGCTGCGCACTTGCCCGAGGTTGAGCCGGCGGTATTCCAGCGCGAGGCCGCAGCAGCTTCCGTTATAACTTATCTGCGCAATCTGGTTTTGCAATGTCTCGTTCGTGAAGTCGTAGCCCACGCCTCCGGTAAAATTGAACCCTTTGCGGTTTTCGCTGCCGTAGCCCGCAAGCGCACGAATCTGGTTTGACGGCTTGAAGGGTGTCTGCCCGGGCGGCAGCGATGCCACATCGCTCGGCGAAGGACTGGCATCCAGGCGAAAGTGCGCCAACGTGATGAAAAGTTCGCGGTAAGGCTTGGCTTTCACGAGGGTCCCGATCGTGACTAGGCGCTGGAGGCGCGGATCGTACTGAAGAATCTGCTCCAGGTCGTACGGTCCGCCGGGCGTAATCTTGAAATCGCTGAGGATGGGCGACCAGTTCCGCGGCCCAAACGCAAAAGCAAACGGCGAGATGGAATCCAGCGCCTGAAAAACGTTGCGCTGCCCGTTGACGATGGCCCCGCCGAACGTGGGATCGAAATAATGCTTTTGCGCGATGCGCCAGGAAATCACTTCCTGCGGCTGCTCCTCGCCGTCTTTCCGGTAAAGGCGCTGCGTAAAACCATATTCGACTTCGCTGGTGTCCGTCAGCGTGGCGTCGCTGTCGAACCGAATAAAGTCTGCAAAATTGTCCACCCCAGTAACGTAGCGGTAGGTGATCTCGGGCTCGATGCTGTGTCGGAACTTTCGGCGAACCCTGCCTTTCTTAGCCCCTCTCTCGAAGAAGCCTTCGAAGGACGGCGGTCGAAGCTCGACCGCAAATTCGCCAGTATTTCGGACGATAGGCGTGCCGCTGACGACTCCGGCAGAATTCAGCGAATCGCCGTAGCGCGTGGTGCGAAACGTGGCCGAACTCGTCACTCCAAACCAAGGGCCGAAGTGCAGAGGTAGCGTGACGCGCGGCGCGAATTCTTCGCGCGAAACGCTCAAGGGAGTGTCGATCGGCGTGTACGCGGAAGTGGGTAGGACCGAGTCTGCACGATGCACGGCTCCGATGAAACTGTCGAAAGAAAAATAGACGGGAATCTTCTGCCAGGGAGATTGTTCGACGGTGCTGAACCGCGCCTGCGGCAGATTGCGCAGCGTAACGCTGGTTGCGGGCATCGCCGTGGCCGCCACCGGCAGTGTCAGAAAGCTTTTGTCGTTGATGCCCGCGAAATTCAAGCTGAAGGCGCGGAAATTATTCGTCAGGAACATCGCGCTGCGCACTTCGGAGTTGATGGCATCGCCAAAGGTGTCGGCAAACGCAAGGCGGAAAGTCAGCGAGGAGAGCTGGTTGTAGTCGGTGACAAAGCGCCAGCCATGGCCCAGCAGGGACTGAATTTCCACCCGTTGCTGCTGGCCGCCCTGCGGAGAACGTGTGGGGGCGGGATTCAAGAGCCCGCGATCGTTGACGCCGAAATAGGTGTATTCCGCCGAAGTGTTCTCAAAAGGCCTGGCGCGAAAAGTGCCGCGCTCGAGCAATCCGCGCCGGCTCATGAATTGCGCACCGAAGGTCGTGTCCATCCACGACAGGGGCGCGAGATAAAAAGCATCGCCTAAAATGAAGCCTTTGCGCGAGCTCTGGCCGATATCGGGAACCAGAAATCCCGATTGCCGGACTTTGGCTCCTGCGGGTGCTGTGGCGTAAGGAAGCCAGACGAGCGGAACGCGAAATAAACGGAAGTTCGCATTGACCAGCGCCACCGCCCTGTCCATGCGAATGCGCGCTTCGGGAGCGTAGAACTGCCACTTCGGATGTTCCGGGTCGCAGATGGTGATCCACGCGCCCTGCACGAAATACAAGTCCCCGGCAAATCGTTCCACTCGGCGCGCTTCGAAATAGAGCGGATTATCCGTCAGCAAAACTTGATCGTTGGGCTGGCGCACGATTTTGAAAGTGCCGTGAACATTCTGAAAAAGCCCGTGGCCGGTGCTGACGTTGTAATGCGCTTCGGTCGCTTCGAGGTGCTCGCCGTTGTAGTCCAATTGAACGTGGCCGGTGGCTACCGCTTCCTTGGTTTTTTCGTTGTATTCGACATGATCGGCGCGCAACCGTGTATCGGCGTAGAGTATGTCCACGTCGCCATCGGCGCTGGTGACATCGCCTTTTAGCGTTTGCGTCTTGGCTTCCAGTTTCACATACGCTCCCCTCTCTGCGGACGGGCGCACCTGTTGCGCTCGAGCGGTAAGAGGGGAGTAGCTCAAAGCCGTCCCGAGAAGTGTCGTCAGCAGGAAGAAACGGCAGATCGCACCATGAACCTGTGCCCAAGATTGATGATTCACGCAATCCATGCGACGGGTAACGAAACGATAGCCTAGCATGCACTCGCAGGGTTTTGAAGGTCAGGACTGCCGCGGAGTTGCTCGAACGGAAAGAGCGCCAGAGGCCTATAGCTGCAACGCATGCTTGAAACGCGATTCTGCTGCCGCGCGTCTGTCTGCTCAGGGTTGGTTGGCCCTTCCAGAAACATTTGCTGCGCAGGACCCGCGACAGGGGTAAGATGCCGGGCCTTGCGCTTGAGGAGACAGAAATGAAGCTAACGTCGAGGACGCTTCGGACGATTGTCGCTGGTGTGGCGCTGGTGGGTGCCACGGCCGTGCTCGCCCTGGCGGCGCCCGAACCCCAAAGCCCCACCGACAGGTTCAAGAACCTGGAATTTCGCGAGATTGGGCCTGCGGTCATGGGCGGCCGCATCGATGATTTCGCCGTGGTCGAGAGCAATCCGAACATCGTCTACGTGGGCACAGCCTCCGGCGGCGTTTGGAAAACCACCAACAACGGCACCACCTGGGAACCGGTCTTCGACAAAGAAGGGGTCTCCACCATTGGCGACATCGCCATCGCGCCTTCCGATCCTTCGATTGTTTGGGTCGGAAGCGGCGAGCCCAATAACCGCCAGAGCTCCTCGTGGGGCGACGGCGTTTACAAGTCCATCGATGCAGGCAAGACTTGGAAGAACATGGGCTTGGAGAAGACCCAGCACATCGGAAGAATCGTCATCCACCCGAAGAATCCAGATATCGTTTACGTCGCGGCGCAAGGCCATCTCTGGGGCCCAAATCCCGAGCGCGGCGTCTACAAAACCACCGACGGCGGCAAGAACTGGTCGCAGGCGCTCAAAATCAATGACGACACCGGCGTGACCGACATCGCCATAGATCCGGAGAGCCCGGACATTTTATATGCCGCCGCGTACGAGCGCCGTCGCAGCCCATACGGTTTCAACGGCGGCGGCCCGGACAGCGCCATTTACAAAACCATCGACGCCGGTGCAAACTGGAAAAAACTGACAAAAGGCCTGCCCTGGGAGAACGGCGGTGGCGATACCGGGCGCATCGGGCTGGGCATCTACCGCAAAGATTCCAACATCGTTTACGCCGAAATCCAGCACGAAAAGGGCGGCACGTTCCGCAGCGAAGATAAAGGCGAGACCTGGAAGCGCATGGGTGAAACGAACCCGCGGCCTTCCTACTACAGCCAGATCCGCATTGATCCCAACAATGATTTGCGCATTTGGGAGCTGGGCGCGCAGATGTTTTACTCCGAAGACGGCGGCAAAACATTCACCACCCAGCGCGTCCATGGCATTCACGGAGACTATCACGCCATGTGGATCGATCCCGCCAATTCCAATCACATGATCACCGGTTCCGACGGCGGCATCCATTGGAGTGACGATGCAGGGAAAAATTGGAATTTCCTCAATGTCATCGCCATCGGCCAGTTTTATGAAATCTCGCTGGACAACGAAAAGCCCTATCACATCTGCGGAGGATTGCAGGATAACGGTAGCTGGTGCGGCCCGAGCCAGACGCTCACCCGCGACGGCATCGCCAACGAAGACTGGCAGGTGATTCACGGTGGCGATGGTTTTTACGCCGCCATTGACAACGTCGAGCCCTGGATCGTGTACACCGAGTCGCAGGACGGCCACATCGCCCGGCGCGACATGCGCACCGGACAAGAGCGCTCCATCCGCCCTGAAGCCAAAGCCAGCGAGCCGCATTACCGTTTCCAGTGGAATTCCCCCGTCGCGGTCTCATCCCACGACCACAACTCCATCTATTACGGCGGAAACTATCTCTTCAAATCCACCAACCGCGGAGACACCTGGACACGTCTGGGGGGCGACCTGACCACCGGAGTCGACCGCAACAAGCTGCCGATTCTCGGAAAAGTGCCTGACAAGAACACCCTTTCGCGGAACGATGGCGTGCAGGACTATCCCACGATTACGACGTTCAGCGAATCCCCGCTCACTCCCAACGTCCTCTGGGCCGGAACCGACGACGGCAACCTGCAAGTCACGCGCGACGCTGGCAAGACCTGGAAAAATGTAGTGAGCAAAGTGCCTGGCGTACCCAAGGGCACCTACGTGAGCCGCGTGGTCGCCTCAAAGACGGCGGAAGGCGCCGCTTTCGCCACGTTCGACGGACATCGCAACGACGATTACAACGTCTACATTTTTGCTACAACGGACTACGGTGAAACCTGGAAAGTCATCCGCAACGGCATCCGCGATTCCGCTGGGAGCGTTCACGTGATCCGCGAGCATCCGCGCAACACCAACCTGCTCTTTGCCGGAACGGAATTTGGCTTGTGGGTTTCCTGGGACCGCGGCGCCAATTGGAACGCGCTGAAAAGCAATTTCCCGACCGTGCCTGTGGATGACATCGAAATTCAGGCGCGCGACAACGATCTCGTGCTTGCCACGCACGGCCGCTCCATCTGGATTTTTGACGACCTCACCCCCATCGAAAAAATGGACTCGAGCGTTGCGAGCTCGCCATTAACGCTTTTCCCCCCGCGACCTGCGACGACTTGGTTCATTCGCCAGCGACGCTGGAGCGCCGGTCAGCAAATGTTCACCGCAAAGAATCCGCCCTACGGCGTTCTTCTCAGTTACTACTTGAAGGAAGCTGTGCCGCCGGAACCTCCAAAGAAAACTGGCGAAGACCGGGCGGAGGCGGCGGAACAGAGGCCCCGGAGAGAAGCAAGGGCTGAAGCCGCGGAGAAAAAAGAAGGCAAAGTCAAAATCACCGTGCTTGATAAAGACGGCAAAGTCGTTCGTGAATTGGATGGCCGCGGCGCAGCCGGAGTGAATCGCACAAACTGGGACCTTCGCCAGAACCCCGCCGCTGAGCCCACCCCGGAGCAGCAGGAAGCCATCGCCGCCGGATTTGGCTTCGGACCACGCGGGCCCCTGGTCGAGCCGGGCGAATACACCGTGAAGATCAAGGCCGGCGACAAGGAAGCCTCGCAGAAACTCACCGTGGATGAGGACCAGCGCATCACCATCTCCGCAGCCGATCGCGCGGCACGCCATGAAGCCATCGAAAAGCTGTACGCCATGGCCAAATCCACGGACAAGGACCGCACCATCATCGAAGGCATACAAACCGCTCTAACGAACGCCCGCGAACAATGGAAACAAGACGCCGGGAAGAAGGACGCAACGAAAATTCCCGAAGACATCGTGAAAGCTGCCGACGACCTCCAGAAAAAAGTAGATGCAGCGGCCGAGAAGTTCATCCGCCCGCGGCAGGCGCTTGGCAATGCGGGGCCGCCTCTCGAATGGAAACCCGACCCGTTGCCCAATCAAGTCCAGGGTCTACTCAACGACCTGGATGGCTTCACTGCAGCGCCTGACGGTCAGCAACAAGAAAAAATGGCCGAACTGACCACGCTCGTCTCTGAAGCTTCCGCCGCCGTCAAAGCTATTTCGGAAACAGACCTGCCCGCGCTCAACAAAAAAATGAACGACACGGGTATTCCGCATATCGTTCCGGCTCCGCCTCGTCCTCGCGGTGGCTTCGGCGACGGCGAGCATTCACAACCACAAGATTCCGAGTAGCAAGAAGGAAGTTCCCCGGCGTAAGCCAGGCGGTGAAGAAGATTCGGCCCAGCTGAAGGCGCAACCTGCCGAGCGTGCCTGCCGCAGGCAGGCGAAGCAAGGCATCTGCTGTTCAGCAGCCTGATCAGGAGCCCAACGAAATTTCTCCGCGTGCTTTCGCGACCGTATCACGCTAGGAACGCTAGGATGGCGAAACAATTTCGGCGTAATCGCGTCTAAGTTAAGTTAAGTTACGCGAGAGGGTGTGTTCAATTCAAGTTCCGAAGTTCTGCACGATCACCCTGTTTCAAAATTTTTCCGGCGCCTCGTTTGCTGATTTACAGGAGAAGACTTATGAGCGTGAAGCAGCCTAGCCTGCGCAGTCTGACCGCGTGGTATGTCGTCGGAGCCATGGTTCTAGGGACGATTTTCGGAGGCGCGGCGCTGCCCGAAGCCCGCGCAAAACAGCAGGACTTGACAGACCAGGAAAAGGACAAGAAGGACGAAAAAAAGGACGAGAAAAAAGACGAGAAGAAATTGTCCCTCAAGCCCGACCGCAAGATCGAGTTCACCACCGATGAAGGCACCTGGCTCTCCCTCGACGCCTCTCCCGACGGCAAGACCATCGTCTTCGAACTCGTCGGCGACATCTACACCCTGCCCATCGAGGGCGGCGAAGCCAAGCTCATCGACGGCGGCATGGCTTTCGACAGCCAGCCCAAATTTTCGCCCGACGGCAAATGGATTGCTTTTCTCTCCGACCGCGATGGCAGCGAAAACGTCTGGATCATGCACCCGGACGGCACCGAGCCCAAGCAAATTTCCAAAGAAGCCGGCGCGGAATTTGCCTCGCCCAACTGGACCCCCGACGGTCAATACGTCCTGGTGTCCAAAGCTGCGTTCGGCATCAACACCTTTGAAATTTGGATGTATCACATCCAGGGCGGCTCCGGCGTGCAGGTCAGCAAAGCCAAGCCCGCTCCCACCGTGCGCCGCCGCGAGCAACTCAACAACCTCGGGGTCTCCGCCTCGGCCGACGGAAAGTATCTCTACTACGCGCATCGCGTCGGCGGCTTCACCTACGAAGCGCAGTTCCCCCTCTGGCAAGTGGCGCGGCGCGACCGCAAGACCGGCGACGAAGACATTTTGATCAACCAGCTTGCCAGCAGCATGCGCCCCGTGCTTTCGCCCGATGGCACTTCGTTGCTCTACGTCACGCGTCACGAAGCCGAGAGCGGCCTCCGCCTGCGCAATCTGCAAACCGGCGAAGACCGCTGGGTGAAATATCCCATCACCCGCGACGATCAGGAATCCCGCTTCACCCGCGATCTTTTTCCCGGCTACGCGTTTCTCCCCGGCGGCAAAGAAATCGTCTACAACAATGACGGAAAAATCTATCGCCTCGATATCGCCACCGGCGCCGAAAGGCTGATTCCTTTCACCGCCAAAGTTTCCCAGGACCTGGGTCCCAAGCTCGACTTCCCGCAAAAAGTGGAAGAGGGTCCGGTGAAGGTGCGCCTCATCCAGGATCCCGTCGAATCTCCCGACGGCAAGCGCCTGGCCTTCTCCGCGCTCACGCATCTTTACGTCATGGACATTCCCGGTGGCAAGCCGCAGCGCCTCACCACCGGCAACGCCAAAGAGTTTCAGCCCACTTGGTCCCCCGAGGGCAAATCGATCGCCTACGTGACTTGGTCTGCAGGCGGCGGACAAATCTGCAAAGTGCCTTCGACCGGGGGCACTCCCAAGCAACTCACGCAAACCTCCGCCTTCTACAGCGATCCCGCGTGGTCACCGCATGACGACCGCATCGTGGCGCTGCGCGGCAGCGCCTACGACCGCGACAACAGCACCTTTGATTTCGGCATCGCCGGCAGCCCCGACCTCATCTGGATTCCCGCCGACGGCGGTACCGCCACTCTCATCCTCCCTGCGCGCGGTGCCGGCAAACCGCATTTCACTCATGAAAAAGATCGCATCTATCTCTACACGCGCGGCGGCTTGATTTCACTGCGCTACGACGGCACCGACCGCCGCACGCACCTGCAAGTGAAGTCGCCGCCGCTGGGCTTTTCCGATGAGCCCGACCCCGCCGACGATGTGCTCGCCAGCCCCGACGGAAACTGGGTGCTGGCGCACATCATGAATCAGCTCTACGTCACGGCCATGCCCGTGGTTGGCGGCGAAGCGCCCACCATCATGATTAACGCCGGCTCCGTTCCAGTGAAGAAAATCACCGACATTGGCGCCGACTATTTTGCGTGGGCGGACGACGGCAAGACCATCACCTGGGCCGTTGGCCCGAGCTTCTTCCGCCAGCCGCTCTCCGCCATCTCTTTCGAGCCGCCGAAGGAAGAAAAAAAGGAAGGCGAGAAGAAGGACGATGCCAACCGGAAAAATTCAAAGAACAGGAAAAATCCGTAGAAGAATTTCCCGTCGACCTCGAATTTCCGCGCAAGATCCTCAAGGGCACCATAGTCCTTCGCGGCGCCACCGTCATCACCATGAAGGGCGATGAAGTCCTGAAAAACGCCGACATCGTCGTCGAGAACAACCGCCTCAAGAGCGTCAGCGCGCGCGGCAGCATCCCAGCAGGCGCGAAAGTCTTCGACGTCAGCGGCAAAACCATCACGCCCGGCTTCGTCGACACCCACGCGC
>QHYJ01000195.1 GCA_003223255.1 Acidobacteriota bacterium
TAGCCTCTTTCTTTTGGGCACGCTTTTCGGCTTTGGCGCGCTGTTTTTCCAGCCGCTTCATTTCTTTTTGGCGCTTTTGGAACGTGACGCTCATGAGCCCTCCTCGCAAGTCCGATCAGACTGGGTGAACGAGAAACGTGAGCTACCAGCGGGGTTCGCGCGGCTGGCGCGTGGATTCGCGGTAATCTTCGTTCGAGAATCCTCCGCGGCTACGGCCATGACCACCGCCGGTGCGTCCGCCGCCATTACCGCGGGGGCGGTCGCCTTTCGGCCGGGCTTCGTTGACCTTGAGATTGCGACCGCCGAACTCTTTGCCATCGAGGGCCGCGATGGCGTTGGCGGCTTCCCCATCATTTGGCATTTCGACAAACGCGAAGCCGCGAGCCCTGCCGGTTTCGCGATCGGTGACAATATGAATGCGCCCGATCTGGCCGAAGGGCTGGAACAGCGCAGTCAAATCGGCTTCCGTAGTTTGAAAACTCATATTTCCGACAAAAAGACTTTTCATACGATCTCTCCATTTGTACTTTTCCGGTGCAGGCAAAGTCTGTTCATGGACACTGCCTCACCAAGAATCTTTATAGAACGCGCGGACCAGACGAGAACGTGTAGGATGACGGAGTTTGCGCAGCGCCTTGGCTTCAATCTGGCGGATGCGCTCGCGAGTGACGGCAAAAGTGCGGCCGACTTCTTCAAGGGTGTGGGGATTGCCGTCTTCAAAGCCAAAACGCATACGGATGATGTGCTCTTCGCGCGGGCTCAAATGCTTCAACATGGAAGCGACATTCCTCTGAAGGCTGAGGCGGATGGCGGTGTCCGAGGGAGAGGCCACGGCTTTATCTTCAATAAAGTCCCCGAGGTGGGATTCTTCCTCTTCGCCGATTGGCGTCTCGAAGGAGATGGGAGTCTGAGCAATTTTGCGGGTGCTGCGGACTTTCTCGATGGTGACGTCCATGCGCATGGCCAACTCTTCCGAGGTAGGCTCGCGGCCAAGTTCATGAACGAGCTGCCGCGTGCAGCGAGTGAGCTTGTTTATGACCTCGATCATGTGGACGGGAACGCGGATTGTGCGCGCCTGGTCGGCAATGGCGCGAGTGATGGCCTGGCGAATCCACCAGGTGGCATAAGTGGAGAATTTATATCCGCGGCGCCAATCGAACTTGTCGGCGCCTTTCATCAGGCCGAGATTGCCTTCCTGGATGAGATCGAGGAACTGCAGGCCATGATGGGTATATTTTTTGGCAATGGAGACCACGAGGCGAAGGTTGGCTGAAGTGAGTTCCTGCTTGGCCTGCTGGGCTTGGGCTTCGCCGCGCTGAATAACAGTGAGCGTGCGCTTCAGAGCGATCAAATCTGTATGACTAGATAGAGCCATTTCGTTGAGAGCGGCGCGATTGGAACGAAGCTGTTTGCGCGCTTCCGCGGCAACTTCTCCGTGGGCGAGGTCGACGCGGCGCTGAAGCCGTCGAACGTCGCGCTCCAGGGTGTGCAGGCGCTCAAGGAACGCGCGAAAGTGATCCACCAGGCGCTTGCGTTCGTGCCAATGGAAAGGGATTCCGCGGATTGCGAGAGAAATCCGGACGCGACTGCGGGCCAGCGCCCACTTGGCGCGAACGTAGGATTGCCTTTTCGATTTAGGGGTTGCCGCGAATTTTTCTGCCTGGCGGAGGGCGGTTTCATAGAGCAGAGCTATGGCATCGATTTGGCGGAGAGTTTGACTGATCTTGCGGGCATTTTTCTCTTCTGTGATTTCTTCGTCGGCGTATTGGACAACTTCCTTGATAGGACGGGTACCCTGGCGCAAGGTGGCGGCGACGGATACGAGTTCGTCAACAATGATGGGCGAGCGTGTGATGGACTTCATCACGAGGACATTGCCTTGCTCGATGCGCTTGGCGAGAGCCACTTCGCCTTCGCGAGTGAGCAAAGGCACGGAACCCATTTCGCGGAGATAGAGGCGGACGGGATCCTGGGACTTGGAGTCCTCGCCGACGCTGAGATCGAGGTCGGAGTCCGCAGCGAATTCCTCTTTGTGGCCGGCCTCAGGAGCATCCCCAGCGGTTGCGGCGCGCGCAGCATTTGCTGCGGTCAGGTCGTCGTGTATTTCGATTCCCTGGCGCTCCAAGAGTGCTAACAGGTCGTCGATTTCCTGGGACGAAAGCACGTCGGGCGGAAGGCTGTCGTTGATCTCATCATAGAGGAGATAGCCGCGCTCTTTGCCGATGACCAGGAGTTGCTGGAAATAGCCGAACTCGTCTTCAATGGGACGTGCCAAGAACGCTCCTCTGCTTGCTTGAAGGGAGTGTTGCAAGCGAGATCAAAAGTTTTCGTTTTCCGCGGACTTCCAGGGACCGCGCTTGGCCTTGGGGGTGTGCGCTTCCTTGTAGTCGGCTAGCTCTTCATCGGTTACCGAGAACGTGGAGGACGGAGGGAGATCGACCTGGGATGCAAATTCGCGGTGAAGCCTGATGGAGCAGATCGCGGGCGCATCCTGATAGCGTGCGCGGTGTGCCGAAAACGCCTCGTTCGCGATGGTCACGAAGTAGTTGGACGATGCGCCGCCGAGCCCGCGAAGACTAAAGGCATATTCGCGGAGTGCCCCCTTGGTCTCAAATCCGAGGTATTGCAGGACAATGGGTTGATCCACGAAAGCCGCCATTTCTTACCGAAAGGCAGCCGCAAGTTGGACTTAGGAGCCTCGTGGAAATGAGAGGTGTCGAAAGGCAACGAACGCGGCCACAACTTATGATGACACACTTATGAGGCCGAGTATATGCGGTTCTAAATGCGGTTCTAAAAATAGTTCTTTCGTTCCAAGGTAAAATGTGGTAGATTGTATCTACGCTTATTACCGCGGTTGTGTTGTGCGGCCCCTCTGGTTGGTTTGATTGATCTGAGAATACCCGCCCTCAGTTTCCTCCGTACGTTTTCAGCGTAATTAAAATAAGCTGTGCCACCTGTAAGCAGCACTCGCATTTTGTGTGCACGCCCCAGTGTGCCAGCAAGAAAGCAAAATGGAAAACTTTTTCGAATTCGTAATTTCTCCTTCCTTGAAGGAACAACTCTCGTGCGCTGGTTTCATGAAGCCTACGCCAGTGCAAGCTGCGGCGATTCCACCCGGCGTGGAAGGCAAAGACATACTGGCCACGGCGCAAACCGGGACGGGCAAGACGTTGGCCTTCCTGATTCCCATTCTCGAAAGACTTCTGCGGGATGGCACGGATGGAGTTGCCGCACTGGTTCTGGTTCCCACTCGGGAATTGGCTATGCAGGTGGCGGCGCAGCACGATGCCCTGCGCGGCAGGAAGTTGCCCGTGGCTGCCTTGATTGTCGGAGGCTTATCGGAATATCACCAACGCGAGGCCCTGCGACGGGGCAGTCGCGTGGTAGTGGCGACGCCTGGGCGTTTGGAAGACTTCCTGGACCGCGGGCTCATTCACTTTAGCAATTTGAAGACGCTGGTGTTGGATGAGGCGGATCGTATGCTGGACATGGGATTTCGCCCGGCGATTCTCAGGATTGTCGCGGCGCTGCCGAAGGAACGACAGACGTTGTGTTTTTCAGCAACGATGGAAGGCGATACCGCGCGCCTAGTGAAGGACTACACGAAAAATCCCGTGCGCCTGACGTTCGGGTCAACATTGAAACCGTCCGAGAACGTGCGGCTGCAGGCCTTTGAGGCGGCCGCCGAAGGCAAACCGGAGACGCTGCGCCGATTGCTGAACAACGAGACAGGACAGTGCCTGGTCTTTGCGCGAACCAAGCGCGGCGCAGAGAAAATTGCAAACCACCTCAACCGCGAAGGCATTCAGTCAGCGGTGATTCACGGTGACCGATCGCAATCGCAGCGAACGGCAGCGCTCAGCGGCTTCCAGAAGGGGCGCTATCGAGTTCTGGTGGCGACGGATCTGGCTTCACGAGGAATTCACGTCGAGAACATCGCCCACGTCATCAACTACGATCTGCCGGAAGTGGCCGAGAATTTCATCCATCGCGTCGGGCGCACAGGGCGGGCCGGGAATCGCGGCACGGCGTCGACACTATTTGTAAGGGGGCAACGGTCGGATCTGTCGCAGCTAGAGCGACAGCTCGGGGTTCACTTGGAGAGAATGCAATTAGAAGGCCTTCCACACGAAGACGTGCGGCGCATGATCAGGGAAATCCCGCGTTCACAGTCTGGCCGTAAACCCAGTATCGTCCAGCTTCCCGGGGAAGTACTGCAATTGCAGATGGATTGACTCTCGAATCGGGTATAAATCCTGTAAGTTGCCTGGCCGGACGAGCGATCGCAGCGGAGAAAAGGCGCGGGGGCAGCCAACACGGCGAATGGAACTACATCATCAAACCGCATCGCCCTCATGTAAGAACGTGAATTGATACCTTTATTTATTTACGCTATCTAACCGCTGCTCAGAGTTGGCCGTTCGAGAGTCCTGCCGGGTTACCATTTGCTCTTCCGATTTGTATTCACGATGAGTACCTGTTATGAAAACTCTTTCATGCGCATGTCCGATCATCCGATGCGATGAAGTCATTGCACCGAAAGTTTGGCTAGCGTCGATACGCTGGTATCAGTCGGCGCGTCCTGATCGACACTGAACGGTCACTGAATGCCGGGGTGAGTTCTCGGAAAGACAGGGGTGCACCGGACCTGGGCGAGTAGGTCCATAGGATCCGAAATCGGTCGCGCATCTTGCAGTTTTGTACTTTTTTGGCGGGTCGTCGTACTTGACATCTCAACATGTGAGCGTAGACTTCTGCCCACGCCTGCTGCCCGTCGCAAGGCTTCTATCACCGTACAATGTCACTTCCTGTCAGCTCATCATCACCCCGACGCGTTTGGCTCCTCGGCATCCTTTCGCTGTCGTTAGTTGTCATCATTGTGGTCGGCCTTTTTTTTCGATTTCGCAGCAAAGCTGGTCCGCCCTACAGCCAGAGAGAAGCTCTCCGGACGATTCGAATTGACAAGGGCTTTAATATTGAGCCCTTTGCCGCGGAGCCGCTGATCAGCAGCCCCGTAGCGATGGATTGGGACGAAAACGGGCGCATCTACGTCGCCGAGGATACGGGCTATCCGCTGGACACGAGGCCGATAGGCCGCATCGTGCTGCTTGAGGACACGAACGGCGATGGAATTCCCGATCGGCGCACAGTCTTTGCGGATCAAATCGTCATGCCCAATGGCGTGATGTGCTGGAAGGGCGGCGTCCTTGTGACCGCAGCTCCCGACGTGTGGTTTTTCAAGGATACAACCGGAAGCGGCAAGGCTGATGTCCGCGAGAAAATCCTTACCGGTTTTGCGTTCACAAATCCACAGCACATGGTGAACGGTCCGCTCTACGGTCCGGATAATTGGATTTACCTCAACCACCAAGGACCGATTCACACGGTGGTATTCCAGGACCCATTTGGAGACCGGGGCAGCGACATTCGCTTTGCGGATGGCCAAGGACCGCGGTTAAGAATGGCGCCGCGCAGCGTGCGCTTCAGGCCAGAGATACATGAGCTCGAGTTCTTATCCGCTTGGTCGCAATACGGGCAGGCCTTTGATGAATGGGGACGCCATTTCACCGTCACTAACGACAGCAACGGACGCCACGATGTTATCGCCGCTCGCTACTTGCAGAGAAATCCCGCTTTTCTGGTGTCGAAGGTTCAGCAGGATGTTTCCACGGATGAGAACAACAAAGTTTTTCCGATCACGAGAAATCCGCGATTCGAAATCCTGACGGATGTCGGGACGCTCACTTCTTCGTGCAGTATCACACTGCCGTCCATGGGCGGCACGCTCCCGGCTTCATTTGATCGCGTGGCCTGCGTGGCTGAGTCTGCGCACAACATGGTGCATTGCGATGTATGGTCAGATGCGGGCGCAACTTACAGCGCCCGCCGCCTGGAACAGAACGCCGAGTTCATAGCCTCGACAGATGCGTGGTTCAGGCCGGTGAATATGTACATCGGACCGGATGGGGCTCTGTACCTCATCGATTATTACCGCAACACCATCGAACATCCGGAGTGGATGGCCGCGGACACCTATCATGCCGGATACCTCTATAACGGACAAGATCGTGGCCGAATCTACCGAATTGTTCCCGATGCACAGTCGGCGCTGCCCTTACCCAAAAACATTCGACTCGGCCAAGCGCCAGACGCGGAGCTTGTCCAAAAATTGGCTAGCCCGAACATCTGGTGGCGCCGGACGGCTCAGCGTTTGCTCGTGGAGGGCCATCGCACCAATGCAGTTCCGCTCCTCGTTCGTCTTTTCGAGGAAAGTACGTCGCCCCTCGGGCGCGTGCACGCATTGTGGACAATCGACGGCTTGGGAAAACTTGAGCCTAGTCTGGTAACAAAGGCGCTTAGCGATCCCGTAGCGGGTGTCCGCGAAAACGCAATTCGTCTGGCTGAACCCTACTTGGCGAAGTCTCCTGAGCTGACGCGGAAGCTCACGGAGATGGCAGGCGACCCTGATGCCAAGGTTCGATTCCAGCTCCTTTGCACGCTCGGATTCATTGACTCTCCGGATGCCGCAGCCGCTCAGAACAAGCTTCTGGCGGACGGCGTAGAAGACCCCTGGATGCAGGTGGCCGCGCTAACTGCGCCTCCGCGCCGCGCACTGCCATATTTTGAGCTGGCGGTTTCTCGGTTCGCCGATAACGAGACGAAGGGACGGCGCGAATTCTTTCATCAAGTCGGCTCTGTGATCGGCATGAAAGCGGACGCGAAAGAAATGCGGCGACTCCTTGCAACCGTGGCGGACAGCTTCCAACGCAATTCCGATTGGTGGGGCGGGGCCACGCTCGACGGCATGGCTGAGGGCGTTCGCGCCAAAGGTGCTGATGCTAAGGCAGCCCTAAAGGGAGATCGCGATACCTTTCTGCGAATGTTCGAGCGCCGGCCGGGCCCAGTCGGTCATGCCGCGGTTCATCTCCTGGCGGTGCTCGGACTTCCGGACGACTCCGCTGCCGCAGAAGCGCTGAAGCGCGCTGAAGTCATAGCCGCAGATCGGAAAGCCGACGCCGCTGTACGAGCTGACGCATTGGAGCTCTTGGCGCTCGCAAAATCCGATCGCGAGGCACCTTTACTGGAAAGCTTGCTGGACCCCCAGGAGCCCGACGCGGTCCAGATCGCCGCCGTGAAGGCGCTTAGCTCCGTCAGAGGTCCCAAAGTAGGCGCATTGTTGCTGGCCAAGTGGAACGGCATGAGCGCTACCGTTCGAGCGGAGGCTACTAACACGCTCCTGAGCGGAGGTTCCGATCGCGTCCGTCTTCTGCTCGAGGCCGTGAAGAACGGAGACGTGCAAACCTGGCAGCTCGAACCGTACAAGCCGCGCCTGTTCATGGACTCTGATCCCGCTGTTCGACAGTTAGCAAGGTCGCTTTTCGAGCAGAGCTCGGCGCAGCGCGAGCAAGTCTCGAAAGAATATCAGGCGGCGTTGAACATGGCTGGCGACGCAGCGCGAGGCAAAGAAACATTTACGCGCGTCTGCTCAAGATGTCACGCTCTGGATGGCGTGGGCGTGGCCGTCGGTCCCAACCTGGGAACGGTGCGCAATCATCCCGCATCGGAACTTTTGGAAGACATCATTCTGCCCAGCAAATCGATCGAACACGGCTTTGAAACTTATGTGGTTGAGCTGGCATCCGGAGAGATCGTCGATGGGATTATGAGCGCGCAGACTGCCGCAACGATTACCCTACGGCAGGAGCAGGGGAGGGAAACGGTCATTGCTCGCCAAGACATCAAGAGCATGCGCGTCAGCAAGGTTTCCCTGATGCCCGAAGGCCTCGAGAAGCAGATCAGTGTAAGCCAGATGGCGGATCTGTTGACGTTTCTTAAAGATGTCCGCTGAGTTACGTCCGCTGCTCATGTTCCGAACAAACCTCCTACCAACGAACCTCGCCGTAACCCGCATGCTAAAATCTGTCCCGTGAACCGCCGGCGGACTCTCCAGATGCTTTTCCAGCTCGAGCTTTGTTCTTTGCTGCCCTTCCCTCTCCTTTTGCGCGCAAGAATTGGCACTGAGCGCGACTACCTCCCAAACTATGTTGACGTCGCAACTCAGGCGGGGTTGACTGCGAAGACTGTGGTCGCGGGACACGAAAGCAAAGACTTTCTTCTCTCCACAACCGGTGGCGGAATTGCTCTCTTCGATTATGACAATGATGGATGGCTGGACATCTTTGTCGTGAATAGCTGGGGCCTAAGAGGGTTCCCCAAAGGAGAAGAGCCAACCAATCACCTCTACAGGAACAATCACGACGGGACATTCACGGACGTGACCGCGAAAGCCAATCTCGTGCGCTCCGGCTGGGGCCAGGGAGTATGCATCGGGGATTACAACAACGATGGCTTCATGGATTTATTCATCACGTATTACGGCAAGAACGCGCTATACCGCAACAACGGAGACGGCACCTTCACCGACGTCACCCGCGAATCCGGGCTACTACAACTGGAGAACCACTGGAACTCCGGGGCCGCTTTTCTCGATTACGACCGCGATGGCCATCTCGATCTCTTCGTCAGCAACTATGTCGCATACGAGTCCGGCCTCGCGTTGTACGACTCCGATCCGTCCCTCGTGGGCGTGCAATCGCCCGTGTTGCACGGGCCCGCCGGGCTCCAAGGATCAAAGAACATCCTCTATCACAATAACGGTGACGGAACGTTCGCAGATGTGTCCAAAGCCACTGGTATTGCAAACTCCGACGCGGCCTATGGTTTTACGCCTTGCGTTGCGGACTATGACAACGATGGTTGGCCCGATATTTACGTTGCGAACGATTCGACCCCGAGTTTGCTCTTCAAGAATAATCGCAACGGGACCTTCACCGAAGTGGGCCTGCTCGCTGGAGTAGCCGTTGACGAAAACGGAGGTTCGCAGGGTGGAATGGGTGTGGACGCTGGCGATTATGACGGGGATGGTCTTCTCGACATCATAAAAACCAACTACTCAGATCAGACCACTTCCTTATACCACAACCAGGGAAATGGATACTTCAGCGATCGGACGTTCCAAGCCGGCCTCAGTGGACAGACTTCCTCGGTGAAGTGGGGCACCGCTTTTTTCGACTTTGAGAATGACGGCCAGCTCGATGTTTTCATTGCCACGGGCGCGATTTACCCTCCGGGTCTGGGCGGAAGGCACAGAAAGCGGAAAGAAGAGGAAGGCAAGAAGATCTTGTACCGCAATTTGGGAAACGGCCGCTTCCAGGACATCTCTGCGCGGGGCGGACCTGGCTTACTACTTCCGCGTTGCAGCCGAGGCGCGGCTTTTGGCGACATCTTTCATACAGGACAAATCGATGTGGTGATCAACAACCTGAATGACTCTCCCACCTTGCTTCGAAATCAGTCGCCTTCGCCGAACTCATGGCTGCTGATTAGGCTTGTGGGAATGCGTACCAACCGCGCCGCGATAGGGTCCAGAGCAATCGTCGAAGCCGAAGGCCAGCGGCAAATTCAGGAAGTGCGCAGCGGCGGCAGTTTCGGCTCGCAGAGCGATCTGCGATTGCACTTCGGCCTCGGCCGCGCGCACGAAGCGACTCGCGTGACCGTTAATTGGTTGGGCGGCAAACAGGAAATCTTGGAACACGTGCCTGCCAATCGCTTGGTTGTGATCCGGGAAGGAAAGGGTATTGTTGGTCAGGAAAAGTTTTGAAACCGTTTTGTCGTGCCATTTTCGGCCGATTGTTCTAGTTTTGCTGTTCGCAACTGCTCAGTGCGCTCAACTGGCAGGTCAGGCAAATCCCCCGAACACATCTTCCGCGTACGACAGAGCCTTCCAATTATTGCAAGCCGGACGAACTGACGCTGCGCTCGTAGAAATAGATGCTGCATTAGCCCGCGAGCCGGGAGATCCCTCTCTGAACAATCTTCGAGGCCTCGTAACTGCGAAGCTCGGTCGTTCGGCGGAAGCCGAGGCCAGTTTCAGGACGGTAGTCCGCCTGCTGCCTCATGCGGCCATGGGCTACAACAATCTTGCTGCACTGCTTTGGCAATTGGGGCGCAGTGCCGAAGCTGCGAAAACATTCCGCCAGGCCATCACGGAGGAGCCGCACAATTTCACGGCGCTAGTAGGTCTCGGTACGATTTTGGCGGAAAGTCGAAGGTATGGGGAAGCTGTCCCATACCTTGAAAAGGCGCGGGACAGCCAACCCGGGGACTTCCAGGCCGGCTATGAGTTGGCTCGAAGCCTGATGGAGCTGAAAAGACCGGCTGACGCTCAGAAGGTGCTATCGAGGTTAGTTCCTCCTCAAGATAGTGCGACCCAAGCCAAATTTTACGTCCTCTCAGGAGAAGTGGCCGAGCAGCTTGCAGACCAACCTGCCGCAAGTCGTGACTACCGGTGTGCGTACGACCTTACTCCGCAATCGTTCGACATCTATCTTGCCCTTGTGCGCAGCACTCTCGCCATGCGAGATAGGTCCTGGACGCAACTACCTCCTGCGCCCATACATCTTTCTCCGGAGCAACACTACGGGCTCGGATTAATGTTTGCATCCGGGGGCGCCTACTCGGCAGCGATTTTGCATTTTCAGCAAACGTTGCAAGTGCCACCGACGAGTTACCTCGCAGCCTATAACTTGGCTTTGGCCTATAAGGCAGAGGCTAACTCGCAAGCCGCGATTGAGTTGCTTCAACACACGGTCGAGCAACAACCGAGTGCCGAGCTGTATGACCTGCTGGCATCACTCGAGGAAGACGCGGGCCTATATTTGCAAGCTGTGCGCCACTACCAGAACGCCGTGGATCTCGATCCGGAGAAAGAACAATATTATTTTGACCTCGGCGCGGAATATCTCGTGCATTTGACGTTTGGCCCAGCGCTTGAGGTCTTTCGGGTAAGCTCCCANNCTCCGCCAATATGCCGATGCCGCAGATGCGTTTATGAGCGCCCTAGAGACTGATCCCTCATCTCCTGACGCGTTTCTCGCCTGGAATGCCTTGCCCACGTTCGTGGTCGTATCTGCATGGGAAAACGTAGAGCCCAGGCTTCGGCATCTAGCGGAGCGCTTTCCTGAGAATCCGCAGGCTGTGTTCTGCTACGCGGCGGCGCTTTTTCGTCAGAGCGTGGCTCCGAATCATTCAGACGGTCTCGATTTGGCACAATCTCTGCTCGAGAAGGTAGCCCGCCTAAACCCGCAATTGGCTTTAGCGCGCCTTGAATTAGGTGCACTCTATGCTCAGCGTATGCAAACCGAAAAGGCCGTCGCCAGCTTTCTTGAGGCAATTCGATTGGATCCCAACTCCGAAATGGCGCACTACAAGCTTGGACAGATTTATCGAGACCTGAATCAATTAACTTTGGCCGAGCGGGAATTGGATCTCTATCGGAAATTGGAGCGAAATCACCGTGACCAAATGGCGCGAAACAGAAGCGCGATCAGGCAATTCGTGCTCGCAAAACCCGGTTACGACTCTGCTTCGACAAAAGAAAAGGCACCGTTGTGACGTGACGGAGCCAATAGAACTAAAGACGCCAGGTTAGAACTTGTATCTCAAGGCGAACTCAATCTGCCGGTTGTCAGTCGCAGTACTGGTGATGCTAGCTCCTCCCGGCTGATCCACAGTGTTGCCGGGCAGGCCGAAGTTGGGATGGTTCAGCATATTGAAGAACTCCGAGCGGAACTCAATCTGGTGAGTTTCATGCAGCTTGAAGCTCTTTTGCAGAACAAAATCCACGTTAACCAGCTTTGGCCCGCGCAGGTTGCCAATCCGCGAGTTACCGAACACATGCGCGACCTGTTGCCCCGGCGCCAACGCTGGCGTGACGAATACCGCTTGGTTATACCAACACGTCAGCGTTTGGTGACCGGGATTATCGCAACCCAGATTCGCCTGTTGGGCCGTCCCAATGGAGAAGTCGTAAGGATTGCCGATCTGGTCCGGCCGGTAACTCCCACTCCCGGTGTTGCTGAGATCACCGGACATGCCGGCCGTAAATGCCTCCCCGCTCTGCGCACTTGTTATTCCACCGATCTGCCATCCGCCAATAATTCCGTCGGCAACACTCCCTAGACCACTCAAGAAATGTCGGCCTCGGCCAACCGGCAGCTCGTAGATATAGCTCAGCACAAAACGGTGTCTAAGGTCCGGCAGGACCGGGCCGTACTCCTTTTCTGGATGGTGAGCATCCTGGATTGCTGCGCCCACGTTGCCGTCTGCGTTACCCAAATTGTGAGCCAGCGTATACGAGGCCAGGAAGTTAAAGCCGCTTGAGAAGCGCTTGTTCAGGGACGTCTGGAAAGCGTTATAGGTCATCTGAAGTTGCGGAAAATCCAATGGCAATATGTTGCTCAAGTCCGGCAAGACGTTGAAATACGGCCGGCCAAAATTGCCTGTGGCATCAGAGAAGTTGGAGTCCAAGGGCTGAAGAGGCTGGTTCAGGTCGCTGACCTCATGATTCCACAAGTGGTAAGCACGCGTGCCGACGTATCCAATTTGCGCCACCCAGTTCTGCGAAAATTCGTGTTGAACGCCCAAGTTCCATTCGAGGATCCTGGGCATGCGACGTACAAGTCCAGTGGTTCGCACGACCCCAGTCGGGTGACTGGGATCAGCGAATGGAATGGTTGGCGAAAAACCGGCGGAAATAAATTGGTTCGCGGAGGGCACTTGCCCCACGTTGAAAAAATGCGATGCAAATGCCAGAGCCGGCGGGTTCAGGCCTAAGTCATCGAAGATGTTTCCCTCGCTTGAGTAGAAGATGCCGAAGGCGCTGTGGACGACTGTCTGCTTCTGCGGCGACCAGGCTAAACCGATCCGTGGCGCCCAGTCGCTCTTATCGAACTTAACGCCGGCGTGAGGCACTGCGTTCGGTCCATACGAATTCACGACAACAGCGCGGTCGAGATCGAAGTTGCCAACGCGTCCATTGGCGGGAGAAGTCACCTCATAGTAGGCGTGAAAATCTGCCTGCGCGAACTCCGCGAGGGCCCAATAGCGTGTCGGATACAGCCCTGTTAGGGAAACTTGGCTGGATGAATTCGGAATTCCTAGCAGCAAGTCGGCTAGTCCGTTGCCGCCGGTCGAGGTGGTCAGGTCGGCAGTGTACCCGCCTGGAAAACTGAATTGCCCGCGCGACGCCGTGAGCTGAAAAAAGTTCCGCTGCTGCCGGCGGAAATCAATGCCGAACTTGAAAGAATGCTTGTTGCGGACCCAGGTCACAGTGTCCGCCACTTGAAGAATGTTTTCGAAAGCATGCTCCGGTGTCCAGAGTGAATCGCCGAGGGTAGTAAAGCTCGCGACATCAATAAAAGACAATCCTGAAGAATTCACGTCACCACGATTTGCGTTAGGAATTCCCACCTGTTGAGACAGGTTTTTCCCAAAAAGAAGCGGCAAAGCATTAACCGCGTAGCGGAAGAACCCGCCATGAGCGTCATTGAGCAGGCGTCCCGAAAAAGTATGAGTCCATCCAAGGCTAATGTGCTGAGCTCGTGTCTTGTCGCGACTTGGACAGCAGCTTGCTCCGCCCAAGTCCCCCAGCGGCCCTGGCCGGAAGCTGCGGATATCATCGAAGCTGTACCCAGCGAAGATTTGGTCCGGCTCGCGGAAATGATGATCCAGCCGAATGTCGAACGAATCCTGGTCGTTCATTCGACTTGGACTGGAGAAATAGTTGTTGAACAGGCTCGAACTGTTGGGCATCGGATACAAATTGACAACGTTCGATCCCGTTGCATCGATCATTGTAGGCGGGATTACGTTCAGTTGGTTGTTGTAGCTGATCGGATCGCGGAGCTGAACGGTCACGGGCTGCCCGGTCGTCGGATCCGGATTAACGCACGTATAGTTATGGGTGCTAAACGGGTTAAAAGTAGTGCCTGTATCGAATGACTCGCCTGGACCAGGGGCCGGACACGGCGAGAAAAATTGTCCGGTCAACCGGTCGCTAAAATCGCCAGTGCGCTCCACGGCGTTAGGCACGGTGGATATGTAGGGTAGACCCTCGCGAACCCTGCTCCCCTGATAATCGCCAAAGATGAATGTCTTATCATTCTTGATTGGGCCACCAAGAAATGCGCCGAATTGATTCCGCTTAAATGCGGGTTTTGGGGCTGGCGGTTGGGCAAAATAGTTTCTCGCGTCCAATTTGTCATTGCGGATGAATTCGAATGCCCCACCGTGAATCTGATTGGTCCCAGACTTCACTACCACGTTGACCGCAGCACCGCCACGTCCAAATTCGGCGCTCATGGAGTTCTCTTCGGTGCGGAATTCCTGAATAGCATCCGGCGGCGGAAGCACGACAACACCTCCGAGGCCGAACTCATTGTTGTCCACGCCGTTCAGTAGAAAGTTATTATTCGAGACTCGCAGTCCATTCACAGACAGCGCTTCATTCGCCCTTTCATTCTCAAAGACGCCGCCGGAAACGTTCGACCCTGTCTGGCCGCTATTGGCACCTGGCCCCAGATAGGCAAGTTGAATGAAGTTGCGGCCGTTGAGCGGCAGGTCAGAAATCCGCCTCTCCGTTTCTATCGTTCCAAGGGAGGAAGTCTCGGTCTGCAGTAAGGGCGCGGTTCCCGTTACCTCTACTGATTCGGTCGCGGAACCCACCTGCAGCGTCAGATCCACCCGTACCACTTGGTTGACGCCGACCTCGACATTCAGCTCAACGGCCTTCTTAAAACCTGGTTTCTCCACGGTCACTGAGTACGCGGCAATGCGCAACAAGTTAGCGGCATATGCTCCGGAGCTATCTGTTGTGACCTCAACTAACTGATCAGTGGCCAGATTTTTTATGACTACCTTCGCTCCTTGCACGTTTGCGCCGCTCGCATCAGTGACCGTGCCCACAATACTGCCTCGGTCGACTTGGGCGAGTAAGACGGAAGCATGGGTGATTACAATCAACGCAAAGGCCAACTTCATAGCCTGGCTAGCGAGTGACAGTTTCTTCATGTTGCCCCCTTGGCGTTGTGGGATGAGGGGTAAATTGTTGGAATGAACGCTCTAATACTCCACCATAAGCAGCGTGTCAAGAGGGGTTAAGGTGCTCAATAAGGTGCTCAAAGGTGCTCGAAATTTGCGTGAACCTCTACGGGCCAGAGTTACAATCTAGCCTGGCACTGGAGTCTCGTCATGAACACAATTCGCCTCTCAACTTTTGTGCTTTTGCTTTTGGTCTGCTCAGTCGCGTGTCCGCAATATCAGGGTCCCGTTGGGAACGGCCACAAGAGAAAACGGTGGGCCGAGCCGCCGGACCAACGCAACGCAACTCGCCTGAGCAATATGCCCGACCCGCAAGAGCTCAAGAAAGATGCGGATGAACTGGCCAAGCTATCGCAGACGATACCTGCTGACGTTGAGGCAATCAGTCGCGGTTTGGTCTCCAGCAACTTGAACGAACGGCTCAAGCGTATTGAGAAATTGTCTAAGAAACTGCGCGATGCCGTGGAACGTAGCAAACCATGACACGCAAGAGATGGTGTGCCTCCGCTACCGCGGATTGCGGCGGGAGAAATGCTCAGTACTCAACAAAACTCATCGCGTAGCGGAAGGCTTCTACGTAATGGCCGTCCTTTCGAGGCTGCTGCTTTCGCATGTTGGCTTTGGCTTTGGCCAAATCGGCAGGTTCCCAATCGGACCGATACTGGTTGACTGCCGGTTCGAACTGGCTGACCTGTTTTGCGGCCGCATCGAATTTGAGTTCCGCCACGGAATCAATGTTGACGTAGTAATTGGCTTCCTGTGGCGATGGGTAGAAGAAGTACATCTCCGGAACTCTGTACGGCTGCAGGCCTTGTTGCAGGCGTTGATTCGGAAAATAGAGCCAAAACTCCGCTGCACGCACAGCATCGATCGTATTGAACGCCGCCATGCGATGGTCGGTTTTGTGCCATCGCTCATACCATTCGCCGGGATCCACACTGAGCAGTACATCGGGACGTATGCGCCGGATGATGGCTGTTGCCTCCTCAACGAGCTTCGGCTGCGGCGCATATTCCAGCATTCCATCGTCATATCCCATCCACATGATGTTTTCTTTTGGTGTGCCAAGCAGACTCTCGGACACCTCTTCCTCGGCCTTTCGGATCCGCGCCAGCTCCTGCGATGTCATCTTGAGGTCGTACGAGCCTTTATCGTCATTGGTGTAGATCGCGATGTAGAGCTTGTTCTGATTGCGGTTGAGTAAAGCGATTGTCCCGCCGGCACCAAAGACATCGTCATCAGGATGCGGGGTAAAAACCAAAATCGTCTTGCCATGCAGGTTTTCCAGACGCGTGGCCTGTCCTTGGACGGTAACGGCCGCCAGGGTCAACATGACAATAGGCAACACTCTCATTTTTCGCCCCCCGTGCTGAATCATACTGCCTTCACGAAGGGGACGCACGGCTTCCACGGCTTTGTCGGCGCCTTCGAAGGCTTGACTATAAATACGGTAAGGCCTGGGAAACTGCCATCGCTCGCACTGGAGGATTCTTGAGTGCACGCGACCGACGACGGAGCGATATCGACCACGTACCGTAATCGCCTAGATATAATTATCGATTGTGATCTTTTTAGGAAGAGCAGTTAAAAGGTCGAGGGTCTAGTATCTAGTGACAACAACCTATTTGATTGGAATGGCATGCTCTTTGACGTATTTTTCGACGCGGGGGTCTCGGTCGGCACCTGCGGCGCCCAGCGGGACTGGGCAAGCAATACGGTGTTGAATATGCCGAGACATTTAATGGTCAGGGTTTTCCTCATCGTGTGCCCTCGGGTCCCAACAAACGACGGTGTCGGCCTTGACCAAGCGGATCAGAAAGATGAGCCGGCAGATCACCTCGTTCAGGGACACATCGCCCATGCGGTGGTTGTTGTAGTTCAGATCGAAGTGGTCCTTGCAGCCCAGGATGCGCGCGATCTCGGCATTGTCGCGCTCGTTGCGAAGCACGTTGTCGCCGATCGTCCCCTGCGTGCCAAGCCCAGGAGCATCGCCCATATCATCATTGGTCGCGCGGACGAGATAGCCCGTGTAGCCTTCCTCAATCCGCTTGACCACCGTTCCCGCCGCCATCAGCGGAATATCGTCCGAATGAGCCTGGAGTGCGAGAAGCACTTTTCCTTTGTGAGGCTGTTCCGTTGCCGGCCGCTCGATGAAAACCTCGCCAGCGCCGGACGGCCCCTGCTGTTGAGCGCGCGCCAAGCGCACCGACACGGTGCCGGCTGCCATGCTGCCGAAGAAATCGCGACGCAACATGCGGTGGATTATACCCTCTTGAAGCACTTTCGCACTTACGTTGGAGTAGGGCTAAAGATTATCCAAGCGCTAAGAAAAGCCCGACCACGACGCGTCGGTGAATCAGTATCGTCCTCAGCTTCCAGCGAGCCTCCATGCATTGAACTTGTATCAGAATCTCTCTCGTGTGGTAATAAAGTAGCCTGGCGTGGAGGGTCAGATGGAAACAGATCCATCCCATACTGGTGAGGAACGCGGGAACCAGAGTCGCAGGACATTTCTGACGACCGCCGCCGGTGCAGCTTCCGCGGCAGTTTTCGCCGGTAGACTCGGAGGTTCCGAGACGCTTGCGCTCTATGGCGGGACGCCGGTGCGCTCCACGCTGCTTTTCGCGGAGGTCTCGGGACCACAGTATTACGACGACGAGGAGCGTAACGCGCTGAACGAGGTGCTGCAGAACAAGACGCCGTTCCGCTACCAGAGTTTTCGCAGAGGACCGAAGCCCGACAAGTGTTCGGGCTTCGAACAGGAATTCGCGGCACACCAGCACACCAAGTATTGCGTGGCAGTGACTTCCGGCACCATGGCCTTACACACCGCTATGGCGGCGCTCGACGTGGGCCCGGGAGACGAAGTCATCCTCCCCGCTTACACCTGGTACGCCTGCTACAACGCAGTAGTGCTGGCAGGGGCGCTACCCGTTTTCGTCGAGATCGACGACTCCATGAACATCGATCCCACGGATATAGAGCACCGCATCACACCGCGGACCAAGGTGATCATGCCGGTGCACATCCTGGGCGAGGCGGCGGACATGGACGCAATCATGGCTCTTGCCCGCCGCCACAACCTCAAGGTGCTTGAGGATTGCGCGCAGAGTGTCGGGGCGAGCTACCAGGGCAAGCCTGTTGGATCGATCGGCGACTGCGGCATTTACAGCTTCCAGGTGAGCAAGACGGTTTCGGCTGGTGAAGGCGGCGCACTCGTGACCAACGATCCCGAAGTGTTCGAGCGCGCTGCGCGTTTTTCTGACGTTGGCTTCCTTCGCGAACAGCAGGAGAAAATGCTCGGACGGTCTCCGCGCTACCAGCCGTTTGCGGCAGGTCAGTACCGCATGAACGAATTCACCGGCGCGGTGATGCGCTCGCAGACACGCAAGCTCGACCGCATCGTGGCGGATTATCGAGACAAAGGGATACGCGTTACCAAGCAGCTCCAGGACTTGGAAGATATTCACTTCCGCAAGCTTAACGACGACGGGGGCCTACGTCGCGTCGTCTTTATGCGCACGAGCAATCGGCAGCAGCGCGATCAATGCATTCGCGCGATGGAGGCGGAAAACATTGCCGCAGGGCCGATGGAGGGATCAGTCATCCTCCCTGCCGTACCGTTCATCGAGAAGAAGCAGACGCTCGAGCCCGACTGGCCAACTTTCCAGTCACCCGCTGGCCGGGCGATTCGCTACGGCGCCGAAGTGTGTCCGCGCACGATTGCGGTGCACGATGCTTACGCTGGGGTTTATATGGATCCGAAGTTCTCTGATCAGGACGTCGCCGACATCGTAGCCGCGGTGAAAAAAGTCTATCCGCGAATTATGCGGACCTAAACGCGATTTTTCTCGGAAAACGAGCGCACAAGCAAAACGTAGTGATCGTCGCTGAGGAAGCTTCCCGGTTGGCCGCAGATGGTTTGCGGTCGCGCCAATCTAATGGCTCTCTATTCCGGGTACGGCAAGACCATCAGGCTTCAGCGGGGCGACGCTCTTGTCGTGCATCCGTCTAAAGATGGTCGCGTCGTGATACTCGAATACGAAGTACACGGAAAGAGTCTTGCGACGGGTGCGCCCTACAGCAATAGGTTCATCGCCGTCGCCACTATTGAAAACCGAAAGATCATACACTGGCGAGATTATATGGACTCTTTGGCGGCCTGGATCGCCTTGAATAAGGCCTCCCAATTTACAAGTCTCGACAGGCAGGCGTTCTAAACAGTTGAGCGCCTCAGGATCACGGTTGTCCGGACGCTTTAGGCGTATGCCAGGTGCCCGTTAAGTGCCCCCAATACCTCTATTTTGGGCGGTTTTGACTTGCAGAAGGAGAGCTAAGTGCTTTGAATCCAGCGGGGCCATGTAGGTTATGACGCGTTATGAGCTTGACGATCACACTCTAAGTCCCATTGATTCGGTTGCCCTTATAACAATGAGACACCCGAAAGACCCGCAAAAGGGCCGAGTTTTGGAGTGCGCCGGGATAAACCGGCGTGAAGTCGCGAATGCAAGAGTCGTACAGGTAAGGCGTAGCGAGCCAACCTGGCCCCGAGTCATGCGTGGGCAGTCGCAAGGCTGCACTCGAAGCGTTGAAGGGGGACATGCAGGCAGGGTATTGAGCCGTGAAAGTGGTCGGAAATCAGAGCGCCGACGCTGTTCCAATGTGCGGAAGGCGAAACCGATAAATGCGAAATCGCGAGCATTGATCGGGCTCTGCGCGGTCGAAGACCCCTGGCATGCATGGAAACTTCATGCGCGAGAACCGGGAGGTCCCGTCAACGCCCGACACGCAGTCGTGCGCGGGCCGGTTGGAGAAGGACGTGATCCAGAAGTCCAACATGCACGTTGATGGGAAGT
>QHYJ01000026.1:0-65249 GCA_003223255.1 Acidobacteriota bacterium
AAAAATCCTTCTCCACTTGCTCTGAACGGGTGGATCAACATTAATCCGAGGGAGGAGGGTCAATGCATTTTAGCGCTGTCGGGTTGAGCCGTCACAACAGGTAGACGCCAGGATTCTAGAGACTTTGGTGAAGTCGGATTCTCGGCTTCCTGCTGGGACTTCGCGTGGATTGCTTCGTGGAAAGAACGACTGGTAAGCGACAAACGTAAAAGCTGGGTGTATGCCCATATGTAGGCACAAAGAATTAGCCAATATCCTGACTAACGCCCATATATGGGCATTTAGGCGTGTCTCAAACTCCCCTATTTCTCTTTGTACGATGTTCATTCTAAGGGTGTTATTTTGTTATGGAAACTTTATGCGGAATGGAGACTCTCATGCACAATGCCAGGGCCAATGGGAAAGAGGCAATGCTGAGAATTACGACACAGAAAAAGCGCGGGAAAACGGTCCTAAGTATCGAGGGGCGGCTGGCAGGGACCTTGGTTAGCACGTTGGAACAGTGCTGGCGAGAACTCCGGGGAGCGTCGGCGGACGACAAGTGGCAGGTAGACCTTTGCGGTGTGAGCTTTATCGACGCTTCGGGAAAGGTGTTGCTGAAGGAAATTCACCGTCAGGGCGGGGAGCTGATTGCGGAAGGATGCCTGAACCAAGCGATCGTGGAGGACATCGTTAAGAGCAAGAAGGAAGCGAAGACCCAGAACCGGAAAGATCGTGCCAAGGGGTCGCACATCGTTTTTTATATCGTGCTGCTGAGCTTGCTGTTGAACGCTGGGACGGCGCGTGCACAGTCGAGCCCGAAGGCGCAGACGCTTCCCGCGGCGGCGCCAACTGGAGTAATGCGGCTGACGCTGGAGCAGGCAGTGGCACTAGCGCTGAAGCAAAACCCAACAGCGCAGATTGCGATTTTGACAGCTGCGCAAAGTGAGCAAGACAAGAACATGGCAAGGGCCGACTTGCTGCCGCAAGCAAATGCGCACATTTCCGATGAAGCGCAAAAAATAAACCTACGTGCGCAGTTTGGCGGGGTGGAGGCGTTTCCCGGGCTTCCGAAGACACTGGGTCCCTTCCAATTGTTTTCGGCCGGCCCCCGTGTCAGCGCACCGGTTTTTGATCTGACCTTGTGGAATAGGTATCTGTCGGCCGGGAATAGAGCGAGCGCGAGCCAAGCGAACAGCCTCTCTACGCGGGAACAAGTGATTTTGCTGACGGTTTCGCAGTACATCGGAACGCTGCGCACAGTGGCGAACGTGCGAGCGTCGCAATCGCGGGTGGAGTTGGCGCAGGCGCTGTATGACCAGGCATCGGATTTGCAGAAAGAGGGAGTTGGCACGGGAATCGATACACTGCGCGCCAACGTGGAACTGCAGAACGAAAAGCAGCGGCTGCTCGAGGCGGTGAACGACCGGGAGACTGCGCTTTACGGGTTGAGCCGGCTCCTGAACCTGGATCCGCGGCAGAAGGTTGAGCTGGCAGATTCGTTGGGCTTTTTTGATACGCCGCAACCGGAAGTCGAGAACAGCATCGAGGCGGCGCTTGCCAACCGGCAAGAGTGGAAGGCGCTGGCTTCGCAGCTCAAGGCCGCCGAGTTTCAGAAGAAAGCAGCGTGGGATTCGCGACTGCCGACCGTGCGCTTTGACGGCACCTTCGCCTACGTAGGGACATCCGGGAACACCACGCTACCCACGTACACCTATCAAGGCAGCGTGAACCTGCCGCTGTTCACGGGGGGCAGGATTCGCGCGGAAGTTGCGAGCGCGGGCTTGGAGATCCGCAAGCTCGAGGAACAGCGCGCGGACTTGCGGAACCAGATTGCGCTGGAAGTAAAGACGGCGCTTCTGAATCTGGATTCCGCACGCAACGAGGTTCAGGTAGCCAATCTCGGCGTGCAACTTTCGAAGGAAGAGGTGGATCAAGCGCGGGACCGGTTCAAAGCGGGCGTGGCGAACAACATCGAAGTGATTCAGGCGCAGGATTCCCTGTCTCGCGCCAACGACAACCAGATTGCCGCGCTTTACCGCTTCAATCAAGCGCGCGCAGACCTGGCACGATCCATCGGGCAGATGGAGAAAGTTTACGCGAAGTAAAAATGGGGGGAGCATGAGTGTCGAGATAGAAGTTGGACTGGAAAATGCGGCCAAGGCGCCGGCAGTCACCGAAGAGCTGCCTTTGGGAGAAGCCCCGAAGGGATTGGTCAATCCGAAAACAAAACGGTTGCTTCTTGGCGCGGGTGCGGTACTGCTGGCCACATTAGTCGGATTGTTCCTCTATTACCGCAATCGCGAATCGACCGACGACGCGCAGGTGGACGGACACATCACGCCCGTGGCTTCAAAAGTGTATGGACGGGTGGCCCAAGTGCTGGTGGACGATAACCAGGAAGTGAAAGCAGGGCAAGTGCTGGTGAAGATTGACCCGCGCGATTACCAGGCGGCGGTGGACCAAGCCAAGGCGGCTTTGCTGCTTGCCGAAAGCGAGGCGAAGTCTGCGGGAGTGGACGTGCCGCGCACGCGGGAAAACGTGCTGAGCGGCACAACGAGCGCGGACGCACAGCTGCTGGGAGCACAGGCAGACTTGGCGCGCGCACAGACGACTTACGAGCAGGCACAGACAGCGGATTTGGCATGGGCTCAAGCCAATGTGGAGAAAAGTCTGGCGAACGCGGAACTGGCAAAGGCGGATTTGGCGCGGTATCAGCCGCTGATGGAAAAAGGGGAGGTTTCGAAGCAGCAATACGACGCGGCGAAGGCCAACGCGGACGCCACCGCGAGCGCGCTGAAAGCGGATCGAGAGAAGCTAGCGCAGGCCAGGCGCAACGTGGACGTAGCCAAAGCGCAATTGGAAGCGGCCAAGGCGCGCGTCGAGCAGGCAAAGGCGGAATTAGCGTCTGCGCGCGCGAACGTGAAGCAAGTGAGCATGAAAGCCGCGGACGCACAGGCAAAAATCGCGAAAGTGGAACAGGTGCGCGCTGCGCTGGAGGCCGCACAACTCAATTTGAGCTATACGGAGATTACTGCGCCCGTCGACGGTGTAGCGACGCACAAGCAGGTTGAGCCGGGACAGATTGTGCAAGCCGGTCAAGGACTGCTGGTAGTGGTTCCGCTGCAGAACGTTTGGGTGACGGCGAATTTTAGAGAGACGCAATTGAAAAATATGAAGCCGGGGCAAAAGGCGAGCGTGAAAGTGGACACGTATGGCAGGACATTCGCCGGGCACGTGGACTCAATCGCCGGCGCGACGGGTTCGGTGTTGAGCCTGCTGCCCCCGGAAAATGCTACTGGGAATTACGTCAAAGTAGTGCAGCGTATTCCGGTGAAGATTGTGCTGGATCCCATCCCTCCAGAAAAGGCGGTGTTGCGGCCAGGGATGAACGTGGACGCGACGGTGCTCACGGACTAAGCGGGGAAATAAAGAAAGGGAGCAAGGCAGTCGTACGTAGCTAATGTAGGTGCACGAAGCGGGGTCAAGGACACGGGCGATGAGACACAGGATTTTAGCCAAGCTGAGGAGGCCGGACGGGACGGTCAACCCTTGGGTGATCGCTATTACTGTCACCTTGGCGACGTTCATGGAGGTGCTGGACACCTCGATCGCGAATGTCTCGCTGCCACACATCGCCGGAAATCTGTCGGTCGGTCAGGATCAATCGACGTGGGTGCTGACCTCGTACCTGGTTTCGAACGCTATCATCCTGCCCCTGTCGGGCTGGTTCTCAGGACTGCTCGGCCGGAAACGGTTCTACATGACGTGCGTGGCGCTGTTCACGCTGAGTTCGTTTTTGTGCGGGCTGGCGCCGAGTCTGGGCGTGCTGGTGCTCTTCCGGATTTTGCAGGGCGCGGGCGGAGGCGGGCTGCAACCGAGCGAACAGGCGATTCTGAACGATACGTTTCCGCTGGAGAAGCGCGGCATGGCGTTTGCCGTGTACGGTCTGGCTGTGGTTGTTGCGCCGACGATCGGGCCGTGGCTAGGAGGTTGGATCACCGACAATTTTTCGTGGAGATGGATTTTCTACATCAACGTGCCGGTGGGAATTCTTTCGCTGCTGCTGACAGGCTTGTTGGTCAGCGATCCGCCGTACATGAAGAAAGCGAATCTGAAGGCAGGGTTCCGGATCGATTACATCGGGATGGGATTGATCAGTCTCGGGCTCGGCAGCATGCAAGTTATCCTGGACAAAGGGCAGCGGGAAGACTGGTTTGCGTCGAACTTCATTCGCGGCTTTTTCGCGCTGATGCTAGTGGGAATCATCGCGGGAATCGTTTGGGAGTGGCGTGAAAAAGAACCCGTGGTGGATTTGCGAATGCTGAGAGACCGCAACTTCGCTGTCGCCACGCTGGCTATGTTTTTCCTGGGCTTCGTGCTGTACGCCACGACGGTGCTGATCCCGCAGCTTTTGCAACAGCTGATGGGCTACACGGCGCAACTGGCGGGCTTGGCGCTGTCTCCTGGCGGTGTAGTGATTATGTGCATGATGCCCATCGTAGGGATTCTGGTGTCCAAGGTGGACACGCGGATCCTCATCGCCTTTGGGTGTGTGGTGTGTTCGCTTGCTTTGTTCGTGATGGCGGGCTGGAACCTCGGGTTGGATTACCGGCACGCGGTTGAAGCGCGCATGCTGCAAAGTTTTGGGCTGGCGTTTCTGTTCATTCCCATCAACGTGGCGGCGTTTGCTTACGTGCCCAAAGAGAAGACCAATATGGGCACGGGGATCATTAATCTGGCGCGAAACATCGGGGCGAGCGTGGGAATTGCGTTTGTGACGACCATGCTGGACCGGAGGATACAGTTTCATACGGTGCGGCTGACGGAGCGGGCCAACGAGTTGAGCGCGGCGTATCACAACGCGCTGCAGGGCATCCAGTTGAAACTGGTTTCGGCGGGGTCGACTGCGGCGCATGCCAGCGCGCAAGCGTACGCGATGATTTACGGCACCATCGAACGGCAAGCCGCGATGCTGGCGTTTCTCGACGATTTCAAAATACTGGGTCTCGTATTTTTCGCGGTGATCCCGATTCTGCTGTTGATGAAGAAGCCGAAACTACGTGGAGGCGGGGTGCCGGTGCACTGAAAAAGAGTTTTTTCGCTGTGAGACGTCAAACTGATTTCACCGAAAGAGTTTTGCGAAACTGGGGGGAGATGACAATGGCGACACAAGGAGCTGTGGCAATACAAGGCAATGAGGAGAAGCTGATCCGCGCGGGGCAGCGCGGCGATCACCAGGCGGTGGAAACGCTCTTCCGCCGCTACGAGCGTCCGCTGTTCCAAACGGCACTGCGCGTGCTGGGCAACACGGAAGACGCGGAAGACGCGTTGCAAGACGGGCTGCTTTCAGCGTATCGCAATTTGAAGCGCTTTGAAGGCCGCTCGCAGTTTTCGACCTGGTTAACGCGGATTGTGATTAACGCGGCGCTGATGCGGCGTCGGAGCGCGAAGGCGCGTCCTGCGGTCTCTCTGGACGAACCGCCGCGCGAGGACGAATTGCCGGCGGCAGAGCGGTTTGCGGACGACGGGCTGACTCCCGAGCAGGTTTTCGCGAACACCGAAATTCGCGAGATGCTCAGCGAGAATCTCGACCAGCTTTCTCCGCTCTTGCGCACGGCGTTTGTGTTGCGCGAGGTGCAGGGCTATTCGACGGGCGAAGCCGCGAAGAAGCTGGGCGTCACCGAGAACACCTTGAAGGCGCGGTTGTGGCGCGCGCGGCACCAGCTTGCCGAGCGGTTAGGACGGCGCCTGCGGCGCATGCGGGACGACCTCACCGGCGGTGGCATGGGCGACGCCGAGTGCAGCTATTGCTGAGGAGTTGAGGTAAAGGAAGCAAAGGAAATCGGGGAAGTAAAGGATAAGAAGGCCGGCGGCATGCCGGCCTTTTTCCCTCATCGGAACATGCGGCCACTGCGAGCTTATCGCGAAGCGGCCTGATAGCGGCCGAGGACGCGGAGTTCGCTGGTGGCTTGTCGCACCTCGGCGAGAGCGTGGTCGAGGGTGGCGGCATCGTCCGCTTCCACGTCAACGAAGAACTGATATTCCCAGGGACGGCCGTGGATGGGGCGGCTCTCGATCTTGAGCAGATTCACGCCATGCTTGGCAAAAGGTTGGAGCGCAGCCAGCAGCGAGCCTGGACGGTGCGCCAAGCGCATGGCGAGAGAGGTTTTGCGAGCCTCAGCGTACAGCCAGGCAGCCGCTTCTTTTTCCGGCACGAGAAGGACGAAGCGTGTGAAGTTTTCTGCGTTGTCCTGGATGCGTTCGGCGAGAATCACGCCCTGATAATGCTCCGCGGCTCGGCGACCGGCGATGGCGGCGCGAGATTTATCTCCAGCAGAAATCATTTCGCGGACGCTGCCGGCGGTGTCTTCGGCGGGGATGCGCTTCCACTTCGGATGCGCGGCAAAAAAACGTTCGCACTGCGCCAGCGCCATGGGGTGCGAAGCCACGGAGCGAATGTCTTCCAGCGAGGCTCCCCCGAGCGCGATAAGCTGCATCTCGATGGGCAAAATCGTTTCTGCAACGATGGCAAGGCGGCTCTCCAGTAGCAGATCGAACACGCGCACAACCGAACCCGCCAGTGAGTTTTCGACGGGAGCAAGAATCGCATCCGCCGTCCCTTCGGCGATGGAGCGAAAGATGGCTTCAAAGGTGGCGCGAGGGACCGTAGTGATGGATTGGCCGAGAAGCTGAATCGCCGCGGCTTCGCTGAACGCGCCGGGCTCCCCCTGGAAAGCCACGCGTAGAGTCCTGCGATCAGTTGTGGTCATGTTCATGCGCTATCTTGCAATAATCCGCCAAGAACGAAAAGCGCCGCAGACGCGGCTTCAGGCGGCAAGACAATCCGCCGAGGGACTTGTCGTAGCCTTTCCTGGCGAAATGCCCTGCCAATTTGGAGGTTCGCCTGCGATTTTCATGGCGAATTCCGTGCGCCGGATCGAGGCGCAACGGCTATAATTTCCCGATTCCAAAGCGAGGTGTTCCCATGAAAAGGCCGGGAGCTGGAGAATACGCAGAGTATTATGCGAAGTACATTGCGAAAGTGCCAGGTACGGATGTCCTGGGCATTCTTGAATCTGAGCGTCGACGGATGTCGCAGCTGTTTGCGGGACGCACGGAGCGCGACGGGAATTTCCGCTACGCCCCAGACAAATGGACAGTGAAAGAAGTTCTTGGGCACATCAGCGATACCGAGCGCATTTTTTCTTACCGGGCACTGCGGATCGGCAGGGGCGACCAGACACCGTTGGCGAGTTTCGAGCAGGATGATTTCGTCAAAAATGGAGGGTTTCCTTCCCGGACAATCGGAGACCTTGTGGAGGAGTTCGACGCAGTGCGTGGCGCCAGTATCGCGTTGTTTCGTTCTTTTGATGACCAGGCATGGTCGCGCCGCGGGGTAGCCAGCCAGAAGGAAGTGACGGCGCGAGCGTTGGGCTACATCACCGCGGGACATCAAATTCACCACCGCATGATCCTGGAGGAGCAATACTTTCCGGGAATTCCGCGCGCTTGAGCTTCTCGCCCAGGGCCGGAGCCAGGGCAGTTCCCGGTCGGGCGTTCTATACGTTTATTATATTACACCGAATAGTAAATAAAAAAGGAAGCAGACTCCCGGCAACCGAGGGCCAGGAGGATCGCCACCTGGAGGGTTTATTAAAGATGGCTCGGGGCCCTCGGGGCAGGGCTTTGCAAAGAGACGGCAGCCAAGCACGCTTCCTCGCCTTTGAGGTCAAGGCGTTCCACGTCGTGAGTCGAGGCCATGACGCAGCGCCAGTCGAGGCAATGCCGCAGGCCCAAGACATGGCCCAACTGGTGGGCGGATTCCTTCACCAAGCGCTGCCAGAGCAAAGTGGGACTGATGCCTTTGGACATGGGAACCCTTCTTTCAGGGGAAGCTTGCTTCGCGGTCGGACGGGGACCTGAAGTTCCCTAGAAATAGAAGCAGGTGGCCAGCCACCGTAGGAATAAACCGCATCACAGAAGTTCTTTCGTTAGAACAGGTTGGGAATTCGGACGCATTTGCGTGCAATTCCGCGAAGGCGTCGAGTGCGCCGTTTCGCACTGGGTGTAGGAAATCAACATAGTTGTTGGCTGGATCTTCCAACACCAATGAGGCGGCAAACAAAAACTGGCCGGCAAGCCCATTTCGGAGTTTGCCGGCCATCGGAAAGGAGGTTTGTTTACTGCATGAAGAATTCCTGTGTCAGTTCGCGCCAATTCGTGCCAGGTAGTCGGGCAACAAAGTCTTCGATCATCCGCCCGCCGTTGGCCATGACGGGACCTGCCAGTTGCGGCAGTTGGGCGAAGAGCCGTTCGGCGCAATCCCGGACCACGCCTTCACGAGGTGCACCGGAAGGAAGTTGTGCTGCACGCTCTCTTCATCCGGGACACGGACGGTCATCAGCCAGCCCTGACCGAAGGGATCCTTGCGCAGGATGCTGGGGTCTTTCAGCACTTCAGGATTCACTTCTACGATTTCGCCTTCGACCGGAGAAACCATCTTCGTTTTTTCGCCATTGCGTCAGAAGGTCCACGCTTTTTGGCCCTGGCGGAGCGCATCAGGCGCTTTCGCTCACGCTGTGCCCAAGCATGCCCAGAGTGATACCGCACATTCGCGGGAACCAAAAATCCTTCTACATATTCTGCGATGCGTCCATTGCTCGGAGCAGCGGTGTGAGCCGGTTCCATCGTAAGTTGCTTCATGGAGTGCCGGGAGCGCAGGTAGTCAATTCCAATGAAACTGCGAACATCAGCAGACGAGGATGAGTGTCATGGTCGTTCTCCTCTCGGGGTCTTTGGTAGCCGCTCTTTCATCCCTCGTCTGTGAAGAAAAGCAAGCTGTTCACCAAAATCGGAGCGGAGCTGATAACCTTGCTAGGTCCAACCTTTTCAATCGGTCCCCAAGTGCTGTGATCTTGGGCACTTCTCTCCTGTAGGATCTCTCGACGCCGAGTGCCGCGGTTTTCAACATCGTTTTTTCCGGTGGAATGAACCTTTAACGGCGTTACAAAGCATGGGAATTCGAGCAATGAGGTTGGTTGCGAGGCAAGGCAGGCGGCTGCTAAGATTTGAGATTCGCAGAGACACGGCCGTCTGCGCTGGTAGCGCGGACGGCTTTTTATGCGTCTTTTCTCTGCGTTTAGGAAGGCGTCCGCAAGGCGGACGGCTGGCGCCCCATCCTTGGCGGCCTGGAAAAAACGAAAATAGAACCTCGAAATTCGAGATACCACGGGCGCACAGACAGAAGCCTGTGCTACAGGGAGACTACGAGTGGCTAAGTACGATGTGGCGATTATCGGGAGCGGTCCGGGCGGGTATGTGGCGGCGATTCGCGCCGGCGAACTTGGCCTGAAGACCATTGTGGTAGAGAAAGACCCGTTCCTCGGCGGCACCTGCCTGCATGTGGGCTGCATTCCCACCAAAGTGTTGCTGCATCACGCTGATATTTACGACCACATCAAAAACGGCGCCGAGTTGGGCTTTGAAATCAGCGGGCTGAAGATCAATTGGGCAAACGTACTGGCACGTAAAGACAAAATCGTCAAGAAACACGCCAAGGGCATTGAGTTCCTATTCAAGAAGAACAAAGTGGAGTGGGTGCAAGGCTGGGGACGGTATGAGGGGCCGGGAAAAATCAGCGTCGAGAAGGACGGCCAGAAAACCACCATTGAAGCCTCGAGCGTTCTCATGGTCAGCGGCTCGGAAGCGAAGGCGCTGCCGGGAATCGAACCTGACCACAAAACCATTCTCACCAACCGCTCGATTCTGGAGCTTCCGGAAATTCCGAAATCACTGATTGTGGTAGGGGCGGGCGCGGTGGGCGTCGAGTTTGCGTCGGTTTACAATTCGTTTGGAACGCAAGTCACCATTTTGGAAGCGTTGCCGCGCACGGTGCCGCTCGAAGACGAAGAGATTTCTGCGGAACTGACGAAGGCGTTCCAGAAAAAGGGCATCCAGATTTTTACCGGATCAAGCGTCGAGTCGGCAAAGAAGGACGCCAAGGGCGTGACCGTGGCGTTTAAAGATAAGGATGGGAAATCACAAACTCTGCAGGCGGAAAAGCTGCTGCTGGCGGTGGGCCGCAAGCCGATGACCGAGGGCTGCGGCCTGGAGAAATCGAAAGCCAAGCTGGAGCGCGGGTTTGTGCACGTCGGTGATTACATGGAAACCGCCGAAAAGGGGCTTTACGCCATCGGCGACATCGTGGCGGGACTGCCGCAACTGGCGCACGCGGCAATGATGGAAGGGATCATCGCGGTAACGCACATTGCGGGCAAGCCGGCGCATCAAATTGTAAAGACGCGCATTCCCAACGCCACCTATTGTGAGCCGCAAATTGGCTCGATTGGCTTGACGGAAAAACAGGCGCGCGAGGCGGGATATTCGGTGAAGACCGGGAAGTTCCCGTTCGTGGGAAACAGCAAAGCGACGATTCTGGGCAATCACAACGGTTTCATCAAAGTGGTCTCCGAGGAGACTCACGGCGAGGTGCTTGGGATTCACATTATCGGGCCGCTGGCGACGGAGATTTTGTCGGAAGCGGCGGCGGTGTTGAATCTTGAGGGCACCATCGACGACATGATGGACATGATTCATGCCCACCCCACGGTCTGGGAAGGCATGGGAGACGCGTTTGCGTCGGTGCGCGGATTGCAGATTAATGTGTAGACGTGGATGACGAATAGTAAGTGGCGACAGCTCTCCAAATCGATCTGGGACTTATGAGCTACGCGGAAGCTTGCGCGTTGCAGAAGCGCGTTGTGGGAACGCGAAAAGCGGATGCAATCGAGGACCTTTTGCTCTTTTGCCAGCATCCGCACGTCATCACGCAGGGCCGAAACGGCAAGCGCGAGAACCTGCTGGTGAGCGAGCACCTCCTGCGGCAGAAAGGCGTGGAATTTTTCGAGACCAGTCGCGGCGGAGATATCACCTATCACGGCCCCGGGCAGATTGTGGGCTATCCCATCCTGAATTTGGGCGCGATCCGGCGCGACGTCGTCTGGTACGTGCGCATGCTGGAAGAAGCCATGATTCGCGCGACGGCAGAGTTTGGAATTATTGCTGAACGAGAGCAAGGAAAGACAGGCATTTGGGTAAAGGCTCGTGAAGAGAGAGCCCTCGACTCGCAGGGCTCGCTCGGGATGACGACCCTCGCCGGGTCGTCAGAAAAGCTGGGCGCCATTGGCGTGCACATTAGCCGCTGGGTTACGTCGCACGGATTCGCGTACAACGTTTCAACGGATTTGCGGTTTTTCGACCTGATTGTGCCGTGCGGAATTGCAGATCGCAAGGCCACATCTCTAGAAAAATTGTTAGGGCGCAGGGTCGGGGAAATGGAGGTCGCGCCGCGCCTCGCGAAGCATCTCGGAGAATTGTTCGGCCTGGAGTTGAAGGAAATTTCGAAAAACGAGCTGTTTCAGAGGCTGGAGCACGCCGAGCAGACGGCGGCGGTTTCCGCGTAGGAATGGAGCTGGGATGGCCAAGGAAATGAGCAGGGAACTGACGCGGCAGCAATACCTGGACCTGTATTACTACATGCGGCTGAACCGCGCCGTGGAAGAAAACATGGTGAAGCTCTTCCGGCAGAACAAGATTGTCGGGGGGCTTTACTCCAGCCTGGGGCAGGAAGCGATTTCCGTTGGAACTTGCTACGCGCTGGAGAAGAAAGACTGGATCGCGCCAATGATTCGCAACATCGGCGCGCTTCTGGTGAAAGGCGTGCCGCCGCGCGACATTTTCATGCAGCACATGGCGAAATACGATTCTCCCACGAAAGGCAGGGACGGCACGAGTCATTTCGGGGACTTGGACAACCTGCACATCGTCTCGCCCATTTCCATGCTGGGCGATTTGATTCCGGTGATGACGGGTATAGCCATTGGAGCCCGCTACCTGGGACAGAAGGTCGTGGCCATGACGTGGATCGGCGACGGCGGCAGCTCGACTGGCGTGTTTCACGAAGGGCTGAATTTCGCGGCCACACAAAAGGCGCCTTTTGTTTTGATCCTCGAAAACAATCTTTGGGCGTACTCGACACCGGTGCGCCGGCAGGTGCCGCTCGAGAATCTGGCGGATCGCGCCAAGGCCTATGGAATCGACAGCTACATCGTGGATGGAAATAACGTCGTGGCGGTTTACAACACCGCGAGAGAGGCCGTGGAGCGGGCGAGTGCGGGCGAAGGGCCGATTCTGATTGAGGCCAAAACATTCCGCCGGTTGGGCCACGCGCAACACGATCCTGCCGAATACGTTCCGAAGGAGATGCGCGCGTATTGGGAGGCGCGCGATCCGATTGCTCTTTATGAGAAATTCTTGACCGCGGAAAAACTCCTCGACGCCGCTGGCAAAAAAGAAATTGACAAGAAACTGGACACCTTGCTTACGGCGGAGCGCGAATTCGCGGAGAACTCGCCGCTGCCTCCCCCGGAATTCGCGGAAGGGGGTATCTATTGCACGGGCGACGATTGCCACAAGATTCGGGCCAAGTGGGAGCGGCCTATCGCTGAGGTAACGCCACCGAAATCCAGCGTAACGCCGGTGTGGACGGTTCCCGGCTTCGGCTCAGGGAAGGGTTCCGGCGGCGCGGCTGCGCCGATTCATTTTGGAGATGCGCCAGCGGCCATGGAAAAGCCATCCGAAAACGGCCGCCCCGCCAAAACGGCAACGAAGGGCACCCCGAAGAAGGCGAAGGCCATGTCGGCGAGTGCTTCGCGAAAGACGAGGAGGTAGACATGGCTGGTCGGAACGGAACCGCGACAATCGGAGCCGCAACGGGCGGAGCGCAAATCACCTTTCTGGAAGCCATCCGGCAGGCCATGTTTGAGGAGATGGAGCGAGATCCCACCGTTCTGCTGATGGGCGAAGATGTCGGCGTGTACGGCGGCGCGTTCAAAACAAGCGAAGGACTGCTGGAAAGGTTTGGCTGGGAGCGCGTGATTGACACGCCGATCAGCGAGAGCGCCATCATCGGCGCGGCCTGCGGGATGAGCTACGTCGGCTTGCGGCCGATCTGCGAGATGCAGTTCATCGACTTCATCGTTTGCGCATTCAATCAAATTACAAATTTTGTCGCCAAGGGACATTACTTGTGGAACGCGCCGGCGCCGATCGTGATTCGGGGGCCGTCGGGTGGCGGTGTGCACGGCGGACCGTTCCATTCGGCGAATCCGGAGATGTACTTCGTCCATACGCCGGGACTAAAGGTGATTTATCCCTCGACACCGTACGACGCCAAGGGCCTGCTGAAAGCCGCGGTGCGCGACAATAATCCGGTGCTGTTTTTCGAGCACAAGTTTCTCTATCGGCGCATTAAGGGAGAAGTTCCGGCGGACGACTATACGGTTCCGATCGGAAAGGCCGAGGTTCGCCGCGAAGGCAAGCACCTAACGATTCTTTCTTATGCAGCAATGATGCACACTTCTCTGGAAGCCGCGGACGCCCTGGCCCAGGAGGGGATCGAGGCGGAAGTGATTGATCTAAGGACTCTTCTTCCGCTCGATGAAGAGACAATTCTGAACTCAGTGAAAAATACCAACAAATGCCTGGTCGTGCATGAAGATACCAAGACTGGTGGAATTGCCGGAGAGATTGCCGCGATTCTTTTCGAGAAAGCCTTCCAGGATCTGGACGGGCCGCTGGTTCGGGTGACGGCGCTGGATACGCCGGTACCCTACGCTCCGACGTTAGAAGAGTATTTTCTGCCCAACGCGAAAAAGGTTTTTGCGGCTGCGAAAGAGTTGGCGCGGTATTAGAATTAGTCTTTGGAATCAGTAACTTAGACTTGTTCCAAAAGAACCGGATGACGGGGGTCATAAGGAGTAAGGACATGGCAGTGGATATCGTAATGCCCCAGATGGGCGAGAGCATCTTCGAGGGCACCATCACTAAATGGCTCAAGAAGCCGGGCGACAAGGTCGAGCGCGACGAGCCGCTATTTGAAATCTCTACCGATAAAGTGGATGCGGAAATCCCCTCGCCTTCCGCCGGTGTGCTCAAGGAAATCAAGGTCGGAGAAGGCCAAACCGTGCCGATCCAGACCGTGGTTGGCGTGATTGACGCTGCGGGGACTGCGGCTGCTGCGCCAGCGCTCACGCCGGCCCCGGCTCCGGCGAAAGCCCAAGCACCTGCAGCGGCTCCTGCCAAAGCTCCTGCCGCCGGGCCGGCGCCAGCTCCTGCGCCCAAGCGTGCTGCGCCGGCAGCAGTTTCCGCCCCACCGGCGCCTCACGATGGCGGTCGCATCCATAGTTCGCCATTGGTGCGACGCATGGCCAAAGAACACGGTATTGACCTGTCTACTATTGAGGGAACCGGGGCAGGCGGACGCATCAGCAAACAGGACATTGAAGCAGTCATTGCCGCAGCAGGTGGAGCGCCCGCAATTGCTCCGTCCGTCGTCCCGATTGCCGCGGCGCGGCCCGTTTTGGTGCCCTCGGCTCCGGCTCCAGCCGCCGCTCCTGGAGCGCCGGGCGCGCAAGCGCACGTGTCACTGGAAACCGCGGTGCCACGGGAGAAGATTTACTTTGGCAATTACGAAGTCCAGCCTATGAGTACCATACGGCAGCGAATTGCGGAGCACATGGTGGCGTCGAAGCGCGTCTCGGCGCACGTTTACTCGGTCGAGGAGATCGACATGACGAAAATTGCCGTTCTACGCGCCAAAGCGAAGGACGAGTTCGAGACGCGCTACGAAACCAAGCTGACCTTCATGCCGTTTTTTGTAAAGGCTGCGGTGGTGGGACTGCGCGCTTATCCGACGTTGAACGCGTCGCTCGACGGCACCAACATCGTCATGCACAAAGACATCAATATCGGCATTGCCGTGGCACTGGATTGGGGGCTGATCGTTCCAGTGGTGAAGAACGCCGACGAAAAGAACCTTTTGGGCATCCAACGCACGATGAACGACCTTGCCGAACGCGCGCGCTCGAAAAAGTTGAAGCCCGAGGAAGTGCAGGAGGGCACTTTTTCCATTACCAACCCCGGAGTTTTCGGCGGGCTGTTTGGGTTGCCGGTAATCAGCCAGCCGAACGTGGGCATCCTCGGACTCGGGGCCATCGAAAAGCGTCCGGTGGTGATTGATGATGCGATTGCCATCCGCTCGATGTGCTATGTCACGCTGAGCTACGACCACCGCGTGGTGGACGGCGCCATCGCGCACCAGTTCCTGCACAAGGTCAAAGAGACGCTCGAGAACTGGTCGGAGCCTCTGCTATAGGCAAGGCGGCCTTAAGAGGAAGAAGGCAGACCATAGGCCGCCACGTTAGGCTAGTGTCCCGCGATTGGGCGCTGTCCGGAATTGGGACGACTGTTCCCGCAAATGGCCAACAGCGGATTCCCTCTTAAATCGAGCTCTTGCACAAGGAGTTAAAAGGAAAAGCGTTAGAGGTACGGCGTGCTGGAGCCTTACCTGCCCCTGTCATTGTCAAACCGAGCAGTCCGAAAAGTTTGTCGGGGGGCTGGAATCATGGTAGAAACCAGGCTCGAGGCTTTCACCGATTGTGAGACGATGCACCCACGAATTCTCATTGCTGATGATCAAAAGGACGTGCTGGACGCTTTGCAGCTGCTGCTCAAGGGCCAAGGCTACCACCTTGAAATGGTGAGTACCCCGGCGGACTTGCTTGCCGCTCTGGCGGAACGCCAATTCGACCTTCTCCTCATGGATTTGAATTATGCACGTGACACGACGTCCGGGCGTGAGGGTCTGGATGTGCTCGGCCACCTGAAGGAGATGGCCGACGCGCCCCCGGTCGTGGCTATGACCGGTTGGGCCACGGTGGGTTTGGCGGTCGCGGCCATGCAGTACGGCGTCAGCGATTTCGTCGAGAAGCCTTGGAGCAACACGCGGCTGCTGGAAATCCTGGAGAAACAGATTGAGCTGGGCCGGGAGCGCCGCGAATCACGCCGGCGGGCCGACCAGGAAAAACAGATCCGGGAAGAAGCCATTCATCATTTTCAAGAACAGGAACGGGAGATCGCCGAGGCTAAGGCGATTCAGGAAAAACTGATTCTGCGCGAAGTTGCGCAACTGGCAGGCTATGAAATCGCCAGTTCCTGGCAATCGGCCGAGGCGGTGGGCGGTGATTATTTCGACGTTCTCCCGCTGGCCGAAGACACGCTGGGACTGTGCATCGCGGATGTGGCCGGCAAGGGGATCCCGGCGGCGCTGCTGATGTCCAACTTGCAGGCGGCCGTCCGCGGACTCTCTTCCCCATCCTTGGCGCCTGACTTCCTTTGCAACAGTCTGAACTCTCTCGTTTGCAGGAACACGCACGCCGACCGTTTCATCACTCTTTTCTACGGGCAGTTGGAGGGCCGCACGCGGCGCCTGCGCTACGTCAACGCCGGCCACAATGCGCCATTTGTGGTGCATGCGGATGGCTCGCACGAGCGGCTCCAGGAAGGCGGCGGAGTTCTGGGCGTTTTTGCGGAGCAAAGTTACTCGCTGGGGACCGTGCACCTCGCGACGGGCGACCGTTTAATCCTTTTTACGGACGGTGTAACGGAAGCCTGTGAACCCCATGGCGAGGAATTTGGGGAAAAGAGGTTATTGTCTTTGCTCGAAGAGCATCGCGCGCTGCCAGCCGGCGAGATTCAAAGGAAAATTGATGCTGCGATTTCCGAGTTCAGTGGCGGGCATCGGACCGACGACGCTACTCTTCTGGTTCTGGCAGTGGACGTATAAGCAGTCGCATTTTGGATTTCTTGCCCGTCTTCTCTCCGCGGGTCACTGAATCATGGATTTGAGCTTGGCTACGCACACCGCGAAGTGATCGGGCGGCACAGGTTCGATGCCGGCGTGGTGCAGCGCGCCTCGGACGAAGTGTTAGAGGAGATTTCCGCCGGTCAATTCTACGTCCGTCACCGCGGCAAATTCCGATTTCCAGGAAGCTTTCGCGGCCATGCCCTCGGCGGTGTAGACGTCTTCGTGCGCGCGGCTAACCGGGAGCGCATGCACGAAACCGTGGGTCCCGTTCCGCCGGTAACTGTAAGTCCATGCGCAGGGGATCGCCAGGAAACGTTAATTCGTAATAGAAAGAGCCGGGGCCCCTCCCAGCCCTCCCAAAACACTCGTTCCGGCGTCAGAAACGCTTAGCGCCTCTTTTTCTTCTTCCCCGTTTTCCGCGCCGGCTTCTTGACCGCTTTTTTCCTGGGTTTCGCTTTGGCTTTTTTCTTTGGCGCGGCCTTCTTTTTTTCCGCCTTTTTCGGAGCTGGCCGGGCCGCAGGCGCAGGCCTCGGGGCCGGGGCCTCCTCTTCCGGCTCTTCGCCTACGATCGCCAATTCCTCTTCCTCGGTCTCCACCATTTCCTGCGACTCGCCGCCCAGCTCCTCGTCCTCTTCCACCCGTGACAGCTCGTTGTCATCCTCAAAGTTTTCTTTCTCGAAATCCATTCCGTCCTCCCCTGGGGGAATCTCGTAACCCGTCGATGCACGGGTCAATAATTTGCTCTTTTGGCCGGAGTTCTCGAAGGACACCCCGCCCTCGCGCCGTTGTTTGTTATCGTACTCGTTGGAACTTGTCAAGTAGTCTGCGAAGTTCCGAGGAAAACGGCCCTTGGTTGGAACTCGCCAACGCGCCCACCCGCACTCGCCGGTGAGACCTGAGACCCGATTGCCAATTTTCTATCTACCTGAAAATAAAAGATTTAGTTTATGCTTCCCGCGGCCGGTGCACTGGCAGCCCTCGAGGGAGCGGAAACTGCAGTTTTTCTTTTGGCGCGAGGTCGAGCACCTCTCCGGTACGTTTCCGGAGCGCCCCCGAGGGTGTAAATGCGCAGCACCATGCCGCGGTCTACGTGGTTTGACTTCAATCGGTTCCACTTGCGCACATCTTCCGAATTCACGCTGAAGCGGTCCGCAATTCCTGCAAGCGTGTCACCGCGCCGCACACGGTAGCTCACCAGCAGCCTCTTAGTTTCCGTCGCGGGCTGCGTCGCGGGAATCGTCAGCTTGCTGCCCGGCTCCAGCGCCGCCGTGCGCTCCATATGATTGGCTTCCGCAATAGCCACGGGCGTCAGGCGATATTTCTTTGCGATGGAAGCGAGCGTCTCTCCAGGTTCTACGCGATGGCGCCGCCAGCTGATCCACTTGTCGGGCGGGATCGCGGCGATCTCGGCGGTGAATTTTCCTCCCGTGCCTTGCGGCAGGTGCAGCTCGAAGGAAGGATCGTCGGGTGTGGCCATGCGGAGCAGGGAAGGATTCAGTGTGCGGAGCGTCTCGACATCCATGTCGATGGTTTCTGCCACCAGCCGAAGATCAATCGGTCGGCCCGGTTTGACGACGTCGGTGGGAACCGGCGCTTCCGGATCTGCCTGGATGTTGTAGTGCGCCGCATCTTTGGCGATCAGAGTCAACGCGATGATGATGGGCACATAGTTTTTGGTTTCTCGCGGCAGGACCTTGCGTTTGTACAGCTCCCAGAAGTCGGCATACCCGGTGCGCTCGATGGCCTTCTGCACGTTGCCGGGCCCGCAATTGTAAGCGGCCATGGCTAGGTACCAGTCGCCAAAGAGTCCGTAGAGATCGCGCAAGTGCTCCGCAGCGGCCCGCGTGGCCTTCTCCGGATCTTGCCGTTCGTCGATCCACCAAGTATGGTGCAGCCCATACTGCTGGCCGCGATAGGCCACGAATTGCCAAATTCCCCGTGCGCCAGCGCGGGAAAGGGCCAGCGGCTGAAACGCGCTTTCCGCCTGCGCCAGGTAAATCAAATCCTGCGGCATACCTTCCTCCCGAAGGATGCGCAAGATCATGTCGCGGTAGCGGCCGCTGCGGCGAAGACCGTTCTCCACGATGTCGCGACCTTTCGGAGTCTGAAAGAAATTGAGGAAAGAAAGCACCTCGTCGTTGACTGTCAGCGGCAAATCGTGCGACACATTTTTCGCCGCTTCCTCGGCGCGTTCTTTCAACCGGGGATCGGCGGGAAGCGTGACTGCCGCGACTTCATCGATGGGCGCTGGAACGGAGGCCGCCTGTGTGAAGCCCTCTCCGCCACGAAACGCTTGCAACTCGTAGGCATACACGCTGTCCACCACATGGTGAAACAGTGCGCTCAGAGCAGGATCACTGTCCGGGTCGTAACCGCTCTCGAGCATCCAATCGACGGCGTCGTCAAAATCTTTGCGCGCCGCCTCCAAGTGCCCGGCCTTGAAATTCTGCTCGCCGGAGGCAAACTTTTCCTGAACTTTCTGGATCAGGTAGGCTTTTCCTTCCGGCACCGGAGGCAGCAGGGAATTCGGCAACGGCCGCTTTGCGTCTGTTAGCGGCAACGGTGCCAGAGCCATAGATGGTTGAGTTTGTTGCGTGGCAGTGGAGGCGGACAACGGCGTGGTCACGTGCGTCGTGGTGACCGGCGCTCCTGAAACTTGCGTCCCCGGAACGTGCGCCTGAACCGGCTTCCTGGTTGCGTCTTCGCAACCTAGACCAGCCACTGCGACAACCATTGTGCTTGCTGCGAGCAGTACCTGTCGTTTCATCTTTAGTATGGTAAAGAGCGGGTCGTGCCCAGGTCAACGATTCTTGGCGGGCCCGGTGTTGACAGTCTTACTGGTGTATTCCCTGCTCCGGCGTTCCGGACCGGGCCATGGTGGCGATAGACTCCCTTCCGAGGTGATCTCATGCAGATTGCGCGTCCGTGGCTTCGAGAAAACATTCCCTGGATACGTGCCATCCTTTTTTGCGTCTTGGTTTCCCCTCATATCCCTTCTCTTTCCGCGCAGCAAAAAGACCTTTTGATGGACAAACGCGCTGCGATCGAAAACGCCGTCGCCAGCTTTATGTCTGCAAACGGCATCCCAGGCCTTTCTGCTGCGGTCGTCCTCGAAGGCGAACCTCGCTGGTCGCAGGGTTTTGGCATGGCCGATCTGGAAGATTTTTCGCCGGCGACCTCTTCGACGCTCTTTCGCTTGGGATCCATTTCCAAACCCATTTCCGCCACGGCGATTCTGCAACTCTGGGAGCACGGCAAGCTGGACCTGGATGCCCCGGTGCAAAAATATTGTCCGGAGTTTCCGCAAAAAGAGTGGCCCATTACCACGCGGGAACTGCTCGGACACCTCGGCGGCATCCGCCACTACAATCCCGACGGAAAAGGCGACGTGCCGGAAGACAGCGCGCGGCACTTCGCCAGCATGCGGGAGTCGCTTCAACTCTTTGCTAACGATCCCTTGGTCTCCAAACCGGGAACGAAGTTCAACTACTCCACTTATGGCTACACTCTGGTCGGCTGCGTCCTGGAAGGTGCGGCCTCGGAGAAATTCATCGATTACTTGCGGAAAAATATTTTTCAGCCTGCCGGAATGGAGCAGACCCGCGATGATGATTTCTTCGTCGTGATTCAGCACCGCACGCGCTGGTATCACCAAGACAAATCCGGCATCGTCCGCAACGCCGGGGTCCTTGACTCCAGTTACAAGATTCCCGGCGGAGGCATCGTCTCTTCCGCTGACGACAGGGCTCGCTTCGAAGCTGCCATTCTCGCTGATAAGTTGCTGAGGCGTGGCACTCGGGACCTCATGTGGACATCCCTAAGGACAATAGACGGAAAGCCAAGTGGTTATGGTCTGGGCTGGGGCATCACGGACAAGTTTGGTTTGCATATTCTCGCCCACACCGGCGGGCAGCAAGGCACTAGCACGGCGTTCGCGGTCATTCCCGACCGCAATGCGGGCGTGGTGGTGCTCAGCAATCTGGACAGCGTGGCAGTAAAGAAACTTGCGATGCAAATCCTGCGCGTCGCTCTCGACGTTCCGGACAGTGCCCCGTAGCCAGCTGGGCCCACAACAGGGCTTCGTTCGAGAAAGCCTACGGCCAGTTGGCGTAAATGGTGTCTATTGGGCCGCCGGACCAGTATTGGTAGAAGGTCTCGTCGCACGGTTTCAGGCACTGGCCGTATTTTTCGCCAAAATGGTGGCCCCAATGCGGTCGGCGCCCGTCCGCGTCGCAAAAGTCATATTCGTCGGAGAGTCCCCAGGAACTGAAGACGCGGCCGGATTTTTTCATGATATTCGGATCAGCCGCCAGTGCGGCAACTGCCCGGCCGGCAAAAAGCGGTGTCTCCGAAGCGATGTAATCTGGATTTTTCTTTACCGCATCCTTCCAGTTTGTTTCGGTCACTCCAAAATGCTCCAGCATGACTTCAGAGCGCAGAAAGCCTGGAGTAAGGGCAATCGCGGCGACGTTCCTTCTGCGCAACTCCCGCGCCATGGCAAACGCCTGGCGGATGACGGTGGTCTTGATCATGTCGAAAAACAGGTTTCCCCGATAGACGAAAGAATCTCCGTCGCCAATTTCCACGATCAAACCACTTCTGGACTTATTCTTGGCTGCGGTTTCAATGAGCAAAGGCGCGGCAAAATGGCTGGTGATGATGTGGGTATATACAGCGTTGCTGAACATCGCAAAACCTCGGTCCAGGTCCACCTGCCAGAACGTTTTCCCGAATTCATGTTCCGCGCTCTCAGAAATATCATTGACCAGCACGTCAAGCCCGCCTTCTTCGCGGCCAATCCTGGAGATCAACTTTTCAACCTTGTCGGGCTCCAGGTGGTCGACCACCACGGGTATGCCTTTTCCTCCGCGCGCGGTGACCATTTCGGCGGTCTCCTCGATGGTCTCCGGGCGGTTTTTGTAATGATCCGCGGGCAGAGCCATCCTTGCGTCCGCGGAACCGCGCCGTAAAGCGCGCGAGCGCATGCCCTTCTTCGCGCGCGTGCTGCGGCCGGTGCAATACACCGTTGCGCCCGCTTCGCCCAGTGCCAGCGCCGTGCCGCGCCCTACTCCACGCGTCGCTCCCGCCACCAGCGCCACGCGCCCATGTAGATTCGGGGGCTGGTATAGAACGCGGGAAGTCATGGCTCACCTCAGGGAAAAAAGATGTCCAATAATAAACGGTCATTCAGTAATGTCAAGTGGAAAATAAACGGTTATTCAGTTATTCTTACGGTGGACTTCCGGCGAAAAGCAGATTCAACCGCGGCAGCCACTCGAAATCATGTCCCCCCGTCCTCGCGAGACATCGGATGACGACATCCTGGCGGCCACCGCCCGCGTGATGCAGCGCCTCAGTCCCACGCAACTCACACTTGCCGATATCGCTAAGGAAGCGGGCGTCGTCCCCGCCACGCTCATTCAGCGTTTTGGCACGAAACGCGGTTTGCTCTTAGCGATGTGCCGGACAGCCCCGGCAGGCGTGCCGCAACAATTTGCTGCGGCGCGCATGAAACACAAGTCGCCTCTTAAAGCGCTAATCGAGTTGTATGCAGAATGCACCGCTTTTGCTTCCACTCCCGAGGCTATGGCCAACGGCCTCGCCTACCTCCAGATTGATTTGACCGACCCGGAGTTTCATGCCATCACTCTCGCGCAGTTCCGCGCTCTTCGGGACGAGACCCAAAAGCTTCTCGACGAGGCCGTTGCCGCTCGCGAGCTCCGCAAGTGCAAAACCGGCGAGCTGGCCCGGCTTATTCAGCACGTCAACGGCGGCGCCATGCTCTCCTGGGCCGTCTACCGGGAAGGCTCGGTTGCCTCGTGGGTCCGGCGCGACATCGAAGTCCTTCTGCAACCCTACCGGAGATCGCGCAAAAATTCAGGGCCTGAGAAAAACTCAAACCGCAACGCACACCCACGAAAGAAAGCCTCTTAAGCTGAATCCGCTGCGGTCCTACAGAGATCGCGGAATCAACAGGCATTCTCACCAGTTCCCGATTGTGACGAGGCACCGGTCCCAAGTCACTTCTGCAGATGTCACAACGGTCAGTAACAAAGGAAACTACTGGTAATTCACCCTAGTCCGTGTTAGTATGGCTTTGCGTTTGTTGCTCTTGTATCGCCTTTAGGTAGGAAAGCGGTCGCAAGGTCACACTTGCGGCCTTTTTTTTTTGGCCGGTTGACTGCGTTGCAGCCAACGGGACAAAGCTTGAAGACGGCCGCGGCTCTGACGAGGGGCTCGGAACTTGGGGCATCAGATAGCTTAAAGCAGTGCTCAGTCGTAACTCGGCTGACAGAAACGAGTAAAAGCAGTGAATAAAGAACAGGGTACCGTGAAGTGGTTCAATGCCAGCAAGGGCTTTGGGTTCATCCAGCGCCAGAGCGGTGAGGACGTTTTCGTCCATTTCTCCGCCATTGTGGCTGATGGCTACAAGACTCTCAACGATGGCCAAGCGGTTGAATTCGAAGTGACCAAGGGTCCGAAAGGACTGCAGGCCACCAACGTACAGCCCCTCTAATCTGGCCTGTCGGCAGACAGGTTTCGCTTCACAAGAAACAAGAAAAGCGGCGCGCTCCGGTGCGCCGCTTTTTTGCGTCTATCGCAGAGGATTCGGAGCGATCTGGGCCGGAGAGTGAAAGATGCGCTATCGGACCGGCACCTCCAGTTCCAACGCGCTTCTTGACGAACGGTCTTTAAGAAAGCCGCGTGCGGCGAGTAATTCCGCGTTTAAGAGCGCGGCTCCCGCTGCGCCGCGCACCAAATTGTGCGAGAGCAACGTGAGCTTTACGTCATGCAGTGGGCACTCCCGAATCCGGCCGACGACCGCTGCCATCCCTTCTCCCGCTTCCACGTCGCGTCGCGGCTGCGGACGATTCTCTTCATCTACGACAACCACCGGATGACGCAACGCCGTCGGCAGGGCAGCCAACTCGCCGTCCACTTCAAACGTGCGCAGCGCTTGGCGAACCTCTTCCAGGGAAGCGATTTTTTTCAGCCCAATCGATACACATTCGAGGTGTCCATCCAGTACCGGCACGCGATTGCAGTGCGCGCTGATACCCAGCCCCGCCTCGATAAAACGGCTGCCATCCCACTTACCCAGGAGCTTTTGCGGTTCCGCCTCCATCTTTTCTTCTTCGCCGCTGATGAACGGCACGACGTTGCCCTGAATATCCATCGACGCTACACCGGGATAACCTGCGCCGGAAATGGCTTGCAGCGTCACCACGAAAATTCGCTCCAGCCCAAACGCGTCCGCCAGCGGCTTGAGCACCAGCACCAGCCCGGCCGTCGAGCAATTCGGGTTCGTCACGATGAAGCCTGTGTCATATCCACGGTTTTTCCGCTGCACGGGAATCGCATCGAGATGTTTGGCGTTCACTTCTGGAATGAGCAGCGGCACGTCTGGACCCATCCGGTGATTTCTCGAATTGCTAACCACCGGATAGCCCGCGCGCGCAAAATCTTCCTCGACCGGCCCCGCGACGGATGAATCCAGGGCGGAAAAAACGAAATCGCAATCGAGCGCCGGCTCGACGCCTTTCACGACCAGGTCGCGCGCCACTTCGGGAATGGGTGATTCCAGGTGCCAGTGAACCGCTTCGGCATAGCTCCTGCCTGATGAGCGTTCCGAAGCGGCAACTTCATTCAGCTCGAACCAGGGATGTTCCGCAAGCAGCCTTACCAGACGCTGACCGACGATGCCCGTTGCGCCGAGGACCCCGGCGCGCCACTTTTTATCAAGGTTCTTAGCGCGGGTTTTTTGTTGCTGTCCCTTCTGCGCTGCGCCATTACTGTGGTTGTGAGCTTTCGGGCTCATGCTGCACCTCCCGAGGGAAGCGCGCTGGAAAACTCAACAGGGGGTCCGATCCGCGTGCCGCGTGCTTGTGGATTGAACGTATTGCGCACCCACACGACCATTTCGCTTTCTGCGGCCAACGGCAGCACTTTGGGGTGCAACACCTTTGCGCCGCTTGCGGCGAGGGCGTGCGCCTCGTCGTAACTCAGTTCATGCAACAATCGTGCTTCCGCCGATTCCTGGGGGTTCGCCGTATAGATGCCATCCACATCCGTCCAGATCACCAGTTCATCAGCGTCCACCGCATAAGCCACGAGTGCCCCGGAGAAGTCTGAGCTGTTGCGGCCTAGCGTGGTAATGCGGCCGTCAGGCGTAGCCCCGATGAACCCGGTCACGACCGGCACGACGTCCTCCTTCAGAAGGGGAAGAAGGATCCTGCGCCCCCGCTGCTTGCTTTGCTCCAGGTGGGGTTGCGCGTCGCGAAAGGTGTCGCAGGTCAGCACGAATTCGGAGGAAGTCACGGGCACGGAAGCGACTTCCAGCTTTTCCAGGGCCGCCGCGAAGAGCCGGGCGCTAAACCGTTCGCCAAAAGAGGCCAAGCGGTCGGAAAATTCGGCGCTTGCTACGCCGTGTCCCCAACCCTCCACCTCGTGCTGCAGGTCGCGGCCGAGGGGTTGCAACTCGCGGAGCATGCGGCGCTCCGTTTCTTCGTCCAGCCGCAAATTACCGAGCACCTCCAGGTGTAGTTCCAGGACAACTTCCGCTTCCCGCCGTGCTTGGGGCAGCTTGCCTGCGGCCAGCGCTTTTTCAATGGACAAAAGGCGGTCCGTCACGCCTTTCATGGCGGAAACCACGACCGCGACCTTGGAAACCTGTGCGGCCTCGCGCACTAGCCCGGCCGCATGGAACATGCGTTCCGCCCCTAGCAGCGAGCTTCCACCAAACTTGAACGCCACTACCTTGCCGTACCGCTTACCGACCCCGCCGCTGCAAAGCGCCGCGCATTGGCTTAGGGCGGGGCTTTGTTCTGCTTCTTCCTGTACGTTTTCCTGATTCATGGCCTGCGCTCCTGGTCTGGTATTCCCAAGTCCGGTGGCTGGAGCGTCTCTGGAGCGGGCCTAGAAGAAGAAACCCACCGCCAGGATCGCTTCCGGCGGTGGGTCAGAAACTTTTCTTAGCTTGCTAGCTGTTTCTCCCATCGCCCGAAGCGGTCTTAGTCTTCTTCATAGTCGTAGTCGAGGTAGTCGACATGGGCGACTTGGAGGTAATTCGCTTCGTGGCGATGGACATAATCACAAAGACATCCTACCACGCCTCGGGCCGGATGAAAAGGCCATTTTCGCGGCCCTTTACTGATAGGTGTTCTCGCCTTAGACCGGCTGTCTCCACGCTGCGTTCTAAGCGCAAAATTGGAACATAAGCGAGGTCGCCACCGAGGGTTCTGTTTCACCGCAGGAGCCCGATTCGGCAGATCCTCGATTTGCAGATCCGCATGAGAGAGCAAAGTCAGCCGATGCGGCAATATCCTTTCAAACGCATCCCGGTAAGGGCCGCTGTACTCCTGCTGCTGCTCGGGGTGGCAGGACTGGCGACGATCGCGAAACAGAGCCAATACCTGCCCAGCTCGAATCCTCTTCACCGGATCTCGAAATCCGCCAAGATGGAGTTGCTCCATCCGCCGGTGGACTTCATCCCTGCCCAAAGTTACCTGGTTTCCAGAATTGTTCCGCCGCAACCCGAATTCAACTCCACACCTCTGGCCCGGTCCGAGCAGCCTACACATGGTGAGATCGGTCTAAGAGTTTCCCCCCAACACCGCGCCCCACCCACCCTGCTCGCCCAGGACGACTGCCGCACGCGACAAAGAATCTTCCACCCAGGTTCTTTCGGCGGGCCAACGCGCTGCAAAGCAGAAGAAAGGAGTTCGTGGCATGGGGCAAATGGTCAAATGTGATGTCTGCGGTAAAATTTATAACGAGAGCCATCTCACTTCGCACAAGCGTCGCTCCCACGGCAAACGTGAAGCGTCTGCTTGCTCCTCGAGCGACGAGCCGGCGAGCTTAGAAATGATTGTTTCCTTATTCGAGCGGCTGCCGGATGAGCGGAAGAGGGAAGTGCTTAATCGCCTTTCGGCTGCGACCCCCAAGTCCTGACGGGCTTGCGCACTGCCGAAAGCTTCAGCATTCCTGCTTATCCTCGCACCCTTAACTATGTGCTGCGGAAGATTTCAATAGAATATTCAAATCATCCGGATGAATCGCGCAAAGCTGTGCGTCTTCGCGCTCGATGTCCCCGTTGCGGATGAGCGTCAGCAGCGATTCCTCGAGCGTAAAAGAGCCTCGTTTCTTCGTGAGCGGAATCTCCTGGTGGAGGTACTGCAAATTGTTTCTACGGACGTGATGCCGCGCCCCGTATCCAACCATTAGTAGTTCGGCGGCTGGAGAGCGCCCGCCGTTTTTCGTGGGCAGCAGAATTTGCGTTAGGACCGCGGCCAACGCCATCGCTAATTCCTGGCGGATAGCGTTCTGCCGCTCCACGGGGAACGAATCGGTGATCCGCGCCACCGTCGAAGCTACGTCCGTCGTGTGCAGGGTTGACAGAACAAGGTGTCCCGTTTCCGCGGCGACTACCGCGATGCGCATGGTTTCCGCATCGCGCATTTCGCCAACAACGATCACATCCGGGGCTTGCCGCAACGCTGCGCGCAAAGCCGTGGGGAAATCCGGAGCATCCGTGCCAATCTCTACCTGTTCGATCACGCTCCGTAGGTTCTTGTGTTCGTACTCCATGGGATCTTCGATGGTGACAATGTGCCGCGCCTCCCGCGCATTGATTTCATGGATTAGCGCGGAAAGCGTTGTGGACTTGCCCGAGCCGGCAGGGCCACCGATCAGCACCAGCCCGCGAGGCAGATGGGCCAGGTTTGCAACCGTTGGTGGCAGGTGGAGTTCTTGCAGCGCTGGCACACTTGTAGGTAACGCGCGAATCGCCGCTGCCGCGCGCCCGCGTTCGTGGTGAAGGTTGATTCGGAAGCGCCCCAAGCCTTCAATCCGGTAAGAGGAGTCGGCAATCATCGTTTCGCGGTACAGCCGCAGGGCATGCTGCGAGAGCGCTGGAAGAACGGTAGCTTCAATTTCCGGGCCGTCCAATGGACTCGGCCCCAATTTGCGTACCTCGCCTTGTACCCGCACGCATGGCGGCGCGCCTTCCACCAGTAGCAAATCGCTTCCTCCGCGCTCCACAAGCGTGTTTAGCCACTGGTCCAGCCGAGCAGTCGCCATCGACTCCGTGGTTTCAGCGGCTTGCCCAGCGCCGAGTTCCTGAGCCAATTGATTCAGTTCTTCCGGATTTTGCATCGAGGCCTCACGCTCATTGCTCCGCAAAGAGGACTGTTTCGCAAGAGAGAAGTCTGGCCCACTCAGCCCGCAATGTCCAGCCAGTTCCGCCGCGTTGTTCGCACCTTTCCTAGCATCCGTCTTCAGCAGCCTCACACAAGTTCACGAAAAACAATTGCGGGAGAGAGGCCTAATGGTCCAAGATCTTTGCCTTCGTAGCTGCCGTTTTCTTCGTTTGTCTGTCGTGCACTGCTTTGGCTCAAAGCCCACTTCCGCCGTCCCACTCGTGCGAAAAACTTTCGCAGCTTTCCCCGTCGAAAGCGAAAGTCATCTCTGCTCAAGCTGTTGAAGAGGGGGCTTTCACGCCTCCGGCCTCGATAACTCCTTGGCTGATAGGAAGTCCGGAACTGTACAAGTCGCTCGGCGGTTTTTGCCGGGTAGTCGTCGACGCGGCGCCGACCGCCGATTCCTCCATCAAGATCGAAGTGTGGATGCCCACGGAAGGCTGGAACGGAAGGTTTCAAGGCCAGGGCAATGGGGGATTTGCGGGAGAAATCGATTATCACCGGCTGGGGCTGGCCCTTCAGCAAAAGTATGCGACCGCCGCGACAGATACGGGGCATGCCGCAGGAGGAACGGACGCCAGCTGGGCGCTGGGCCATCGGGAGAAGGTCGTCGACTTTGGGTATCGTGCCATCCACGAGATGACGCAAATAGCCAAGACGCTCATCAAGGCGTTCTATGGGAATGCCCCGACGTATTCGTATTTCGGAAACTGCTCGAACGGAGGCCGTCAAGCGCTGATGGAAGCGCAGCGATTCCCTGCGGATTACGACGGTATCCTAGCCGGTGCCCCGGCAAATTTCTGGACGCACTTACTGACGAAAGCCCTGGCGGATGCTCAGACAACGACTCTGGACCCAGCCAGCTATATTCCTGCGGGCAAGCTGCCGGCGCTTGCTCGCGCCGTGAACGCCGCGTGCGACGCGCAAGACGGCGTGACCGACGGCGTTTTGAACGATCCAAGACAATGCAAGTTCGATCCCGCATCGTTTCTCTGTAAAGCGGCGGATTCGAATGAATGCCTCACTGCGCCGCAAATCACCGCACTGAAAAAGCTGTACGAAGGTCCGCGCGACCCGAAAGGCGCTCTGATTTTTCCCGGGTACCTGCCGGGAGCCGAACAAGGGCCGGGCGGTTGGGGAACCTGGATTACGGGTCAAGAGCCGGGAAAAAGCCTGCTCTTCGCTTTTGGCACGGGATATTTTTCCAATATGGTCTATGAAAAGGCGGACTGGAACTACAAAGAAACTACGATTGCAGAAGGGTTGAAAGCGGCGGAAGCAAAGACGGCGAAACTCTTGAATGCTACAGACCCGAACTTGGCAGCGTTCAAGGCGCGCGGCGGCAAGCTGATTCTCTATCACGGGTGGAACGATGCGGCCATCTCCGCGCTCAACACGATCAACTATTACGAAAACGTGGTTTCAAAAATGGGCCAGGCAGAAACCGACGCGTTTTCCCGGCTCTACATGGTGCCGGGCTTGCAGCACTGCGGTGGCGGTCCGGGTGCCAATTGGTTTGGGCAACTCGGACAAAGCACGGCGGATGCTCACCACAACATGGAAATGGCTCTCGAACAATGGGTGGAGAAGGGCGCTGCACCTTCAGTAATCGTGGCGACAAAGTATGTGGAGGACAACCCGGAAAAAGGCGTGAAGTTTACGCGCCCTCTTTGCCCTTACCCGCAAGTGGCGAAGTTCAAAGGGAGCGGCGATCCGAACGATGCCGCCAATTTCGTTTGTGCGACTGAGGGCAAGTGAGCAGGTTGCTGCGTGAAGGTCTGATGTGGTCTAAAATCCGTGCCCACGCTTGAGTTTGTCACGCACCGTAGGAGAGGTGAAAAATGTCCAGAACATTTGCGGTAAAGACGACTGTTGTTCTTCTTTTTGCTCTGGGTTTGTTGGTGAGCGCCCTTGCGCAAGCGCCTGCGCCATACGGGGCGCCAATCAGTCTTGAAAATGCCAAGAAGGCTGCGGCACCGGCGATAGCCGAGGCGGTGAAGAACCATTGGACCATGGCCGTAGCTGTCGTCGATCCTTCCGGTAACCTCGTTTATTACGAGAAGATGGACGACACACAGCTCGGCAGCGCCAACGTGTCCATTGATAAAGCGCGTTCCGCGGCTTTGTTCAAGCGGCCCACCAAGGCGCTCCAGGACGCGCTGGCAGCAAGTGGCGAGGGCTTGCGCTTGCTCCGAATTCAAGGCGCCGTGCCGGTCGAAGGAGGGATTCCTCTCGTGATGGACGGAAAGATTGTCGGCGCGATCGGCGTCTCGGGCGGTTCGAGCGCGCAGGACGGGCAGTGCGCCAAAGCCGGCGCCGATGCCCTCAAGTAAGCGGAACTAGGTGGCACAGGAGACACTTCTCGACCTTTGGAGGTGCGTTTCATGAACAAGATGTCGACTTGCGTGATGGGCGTTTTGGTGTGCGCCGCTCCTTGTTTCGCGCAGGAAACTCCGACCGAGCGCGAAGCGGCTCGCGACGTGGTCAGGCAGATTAACGCGCTGAGCCAAACCTTGGGTGTCCAAGCCATGGTAGCGAAGCTCTCTGCGTCCGACAAAGGGCGGGACGAAGTCCTCGCGCGCGTGAAGCAGTTGATGCAGGCCGAGCTTTTGCCCATGAGCGACTGGATCACGCAGCATCCCGAAATTGGCTTTCAAGAGACACAGGCGGTGGACAAACTCACCGCCTATCTCCAAGCCCATGACTTTGAAGTGACCATGCCGGTGGCCGGATTGGCCACGGCTTTCATCGCCAAATACAAACGCGGCGCGCCCGGCCCGAATCTTGGCGTCATCCTGGAGTACGACGCGCTACGTGGTACCAAGGGCGCCTTTCACGGCGATCAGCACAGTGGGCAAGGGCCGGTCGGCATTGCTGCCGCCGTGGCCATCGCCGAGTTTCTCACCCGCACGCACACGCCGGGCACGGTCACCGTTTTCGGCTGTCCCGGCGAGGAGATGATGCCGCCCGAAGCCAAAACGGTGATGATGGAAGCGGGGGTGTTCAAGGGTGCCGACATCATCGTGCGAAGCCATTCGTCCGCGGTGGCTTCCCGGTCCGCCGCAGGCTTTGGTACCTGCTGCATGAATATTGACGGCGTGAAGTACACGTTCTATGGCGCGCCGGCGCATCAACTCACGGCCTGGAACGGCCGCAACGCCCTGGAGGCGGTAATCAAGCTCTTCAACAATATCGACAGCGTGCGCAGCAACATTCGGCCGGAAGCGCGGATTCAAGGCGTGATCACGGAAGGTGGCGCGGCGCCGAATGTCGTGCCCGACAAGACTTCAGCGGATTTTTATATTCGTTATCCCGACAGTGTGTATCTGGCCCAAGTCACTCAATGGGTCGATGACGCGGCTCGCGGGGCCGCCTTGGCCACCGGAACAAAGGTGAAAATCGATCATTACGGACACGATCAGGATGGCATCTCGCTGGCCACCCTCGAGGAACTGGCCTTCGCTTATATGAAGCAATTTGGCGCCACCGGCGTGGAGCCCGAGCCCGGCAAGCCTAAAGGTTTCGAAGAGACCGGCAGCGTTTCGAGCCAGATTCCCGGCATCGGCGTGTCGGCGAAGTCCTCCAATTTCTCGAACCACACCTACGGCATGGAGTCGGACGCGCGCAAAGACATCGGCCATGCAGGCTTCTTGATTGATGCGCAAACGATGGCGGCAATCCTGTATGATTATGCCACGCACGCCGAGTTGCGCGAGGCCGTCAAAATCGAGTTCACCCGTATTCAGGCGCTCTTTGGCGAATATCAAACGGCCCTGCAAAAGGCTTACCCAAAGCCGGAAATCGAAGAACCAAAATAGCTCGGAAAGGGAACGCCTGAGCAGGTGTCGCACTGCATCGAAAGACTGCTAAGAGCGGTGAGAAGTGGCGGAAACCACGGTTTATCTTTCGCTCGGATCGAATCTAGGGGACCGCGAAAAAAATCTGCGCGCTGCAATGGCCTTCCTCGCCGATGCGAACCTCCGTATGACGGGCATCTCCTCGTTCTATGAGACCGAACCGGTGGACTTGCGGGAGCAGCCGTGGTTCCTGAATTGCGTGGTGCAAGCGGAGACGGAACTCCCGCCATTGGATTTGTTGCGAGTTCTGCGCGGAATCGAAGCGACGATGGGCAGCAAGAAACTTGTGCCCAAGGGCCCCCGGCTGATTGATCTGGACATTCTTCTCTACAGCGGCGAGACCATCGACACTCCCGAATTGCAGGTGCCCCATCCGCGGATGCTTCAGCGTAAATTCGTGCTCGTCCCGCTGGCCGAAATCGCTCCGAACCTAAGGCATCCTTCCTGGGCGAAAACGGCGGCGGAACTGTCACATGGAATCACTGACTCGAGTGTGGTGCGGAAATTTGCTGAGTCTTCGCAGGGGCGCGATAAATCGTGCCCCCGTTCGTGAGCTATGGGCTTATCTTAGCTGGTGCGGTGCAGCAAGAGACGGTGAAGTTTCATTGGCTTTGGCTGCAGGGCCTCAAGCTCGATTTCCGCAAGGGGGCCTTCAGTGATTTCGCTCCAGCGGTAGACGCCGGGCTCGGTCTCCATCGTTTCGCGGCCATTCAGCCGGCGCAAAAATTCGCTAGCGCCTTCGCGCGAAGCAACGGCTCGCACGGTGGGGCGCGCAAGCGCTTCAACGGCATAGCTGCGCAAAAGTTTATGCCAGTATTGATCGAAGAGATCGCCGGAAGCAAAAATATCGCTCCAAGCGACTTCACCGCCGTAAGCGACGACCACGCCGACCACGTGCTCGCTTTTCAGGCCGGACGTCGCATTGGCGAAGCGGCGCTGCACTTCGGCAACGAAATCATCGATGGAGACGCCAACCGCGCTTGACTGATAGATTTTCTCGTAGGCCTCTGTATGCGCATTGCCCGCAATCGCGGTTTGCAGCCGGCTCTCGGAGATCATGGGTGGAGGGGCCGAGGGCGCTGCTTTCGCCGTGGTTCCGGTCCGCACCGCGCTCCACACTTCTGTCTGGGCCTGATCCACAGCAGCCTTCTCTCGCACGCTCGGATGGACAATCGTTGACGCCGCGGCGAATTGTGAACTGCCGGTCCAGCGGCCGTGCTCCACGCAAAAGACGTCGAGCGGAAGCGGTGGCGCACCTACGGGCACGATGCGGTCCTTGCCGATAATGCGGTCCTGCTTGCCGCCGCTGACAAGTTCGCCGGCCAGCAGTACGAGCGGGCGCTTGCTCCGGTTGATGAGCACGAGTTGGTTCACGGAGGCGCCCGTCGGTTGCGGAATATAGACCGGACGGCCGTCACGCCCGCGGACCATTTCCTCGGAGCCGCGTTCGCGGACCACCACTTCGCCTGTTGCAAGGCCTTCTTGCAACGTCAGAAAGGCGCTGGTGTCTTGGCCGTAAGAGGCCACGACGGGAAACACGGAAATGTTTTCATAGGTAACCGGATCGAGGATTCGCCAATCGCCTTCCGGCTTCGGTTGTGGCCCGGGCGGCGGCGGAGGCGTACTGGCCGGCTGCGCATTCGAATCGTAATCCGATGCCGGATGAACAAAGGCCAGCCCGCCAAGTGCAAGAATTCCCAGGAAGCCGCCAATAATGGCGGCAAAAATCGAGCGCTCCATAAATCACTCCTGTGCGTGAACTTAAACCACGTCGCGATGAACCGCCGTTATCGCGGCTCAGGGTTAGAACGAGGAGTGCGGAATTTCTTGCAGCGATTTCTTAAACAATGCGGGCAAGAACATTCGGGACAAGGGAAAGAAAAACTAGTCTGAACGAGACTAGCAGGGAGGAGTCGCTCTACGGCCGCGCTTCGGACTAGCTGTACGGGTCGCCGAGGTTAATGCGGGTCTCCCGTTTGTTCTTGTTAGCTTCAGCTTCCTCGCGCTCGTACTCGGCGATTTCCTCCTCGGTATAGGAAAAAGCTTCGCGCGAGGCGAACATGGAATTCAAACGGCCGGCTTGCTTCTTCTTCTTACGAAGAGCGCCGAATTCCCGTCGAACCAGGCGGATGGGCGCCTCGATCACCTTGATCTCGACCAGAAGATCGCTGACTTTCTCGAGGAAGTCGTGAAGGTGGTACGGCCGAACGACATAGGGCAGGCGCGCCGCCTCGATTTGTCCGGTGAACTGCCTCTCCGCGGTTTCCGGAATGATAAAGAGCGCGCGAATGCGGCCGCCAGCCTCTTGCGGGACGGTGGCAATTTCGCGCAGTGTGAAAAAGGCCGGGCTATCGAGGTCGATCGCAGCGGCGTTAGCGACAACCAGCGACCAGTCCGCGCTTTTCAGTTCAGAGAGAAGCATTTTCGCGTCCGGAACGACGCGCACGCGCCAGCCTTCCGAGTCCAGGACCTGCTTTATGGCGCTGGCCCCGTGGGGGTCGTTGTCGAGCACAAGAATCCCTACCTGACGGGAGGCGACCGTAGGACTAGTACCCATAAATCTATAGTATGCGCCATGCGGTTTTTGAAACGTGGTGGGTCAAACCCTTGAAACTTATGGGGCAACTGACCGCCGGGACAGGTGCTCCCGCTGATGGGACTTTCAAAGCCCTACCACGAGAGAAGTCCCCGCAGCGTACTTTTGCAGGCCGATGCCATCCCAAAAAACACGGTAGGTGCCCCGTCGTTTCGAGGAATCGGTGCCCGTAAACAGGATTTGGAACCCATCCCGGGACCATTCCGCGTCGGTTGCGGATAAGTTGGCGATGAGCAAGGGCGCACGCCGTTTCGATCGAAACTCGTAGAAGAATACTCCGCCGGCTTGCCCACTCTCTACTGTCGGAACCCCGGCCGGCGCACGTACAAACAGCGCGGAAACGAGCACGAGGTCGGGGTTGGTGGGATGCACCCGGATGGTGAGCTTAGCGCCAGGAAGAAAATCGGGGCCGCACAAGTCTTTTATGGGGAGAGCTTGGGTCACTTTCCCGTCTTCGCCAATCGAGGCTAAATCGGTTTGACTGACCGTGACCGCGAGCAGCGTATGGAGATCGCTCCAGCCTTGAATGCTCTCGAAACTGTCTGGATTGAGAATCGCTGCCTTGGTTGGGTCGCTCGATGGGAACGTCCAGATCTGCCATTTCCCACCCTGATGATTGAGATAGGCGACGCGGGAGTCGTCGGGAGACCACACCGGATTTCGAACTTCGCTCCGCAGCAATTCCTTCACGCTATTCGAATCATAGTCGTATTCACTGATGCTGCGAACCGCTCCCTCTTCGCGGGTGAAAAGCAGCTTCTTGCCGTCGTGGGAAGGCGCTAAATCATAGCCTGGCAATCCGGGAACGGTTCGGACAATGGAACCGCGCTTGAAAGTGAGTTGCAGGTTGGCATTCAGGTAGGCGACAACGACGGGTGACTGAAACTTGGTGACACTGGAGACCGGAACGGGGGGCGTCTTCTTGGTGTCGTCATCTTCCTGGTCGGGCCGGTTGCTGATTTTGGGGAAAAGCTCGGTGGCAATGCGCCCGCAACCCTTGAGGGATCCGATTTGTGCGTGGTCGATCGACACCTTGAAGGAGTACTTCCCGCCCAGTGGAGGAGTGGTGGTCAGCGTATCGTTGACGGCGTCGGTACACGCTTCACGGGAGACATGGACGGCTACGGCCACCCCGGTGGCGGAATCTTTGGCGCGATAGGTCCAGGTTTCGGGAGTGGCTTCTTGGGTGACCTCACCCGGTTCCAGGGGGATGGGAGGGTAGCCGTCCCGGTCAAACCGCTCCGGGCCCTTCAGTCCGATGCGAACGCTCCAGTTGGGCTGATTGCCAAAGCCAAGAAGCAAGATGGGGTAATGCGTGGAGTGGGGAGAGGGGGGCGCCATGAGGGGAGGCTTCTGACCAGGTGCCTGCGGTGAGGCAGGAGAAGGTTTCGCCTGCCCCCCTAGGCTTGGAAGAAGTAAAGCGCCCGAAACCAAGAGGGTACACAGAGAGAGCTGCGCAGGCAGGCTGATTCGCAAGATGTTCCTCCGAGAGCTAAGAGGATACCGCCCGGGACACACAGTAGGCAATTGTTCCGGCTTGCTTCGGCTGGTATTTCCACAGGTCGCTACCCGTGCGCGGCCTGGGCGGAACGGCCAACCTACGAATAAAAAGCGAAAAATAACGATTGACAAAGCGAAGGAAAAGCGAAACAATCGCACACTCGAGGCGGGCTATGTCTCCAGTTCACTCCTCAACGGCGCCGGATTTTCCCGTCGAGCGCCACCACGTTTCACCAACTCCAGAAACACTCTTTCCCGAGTGCCCTGACGACCTGAGCCCAAAGCAAGTGGCTAGCAACCCTGCCCCGGCTGCTGGCCAACGCGGCAGCGTTTCGGATCGCCAGTCGCCGGATTGCCCCCCGGCGGCCACGGCTGCGCAAGAAACCAAAGACCTTGCGACTGGCCCGGTCCGAAATTCTGTCACGAACCCCAGCAAACGCGCTCGCGCGCGGCTGGTCGGCATTGCCCGCCTCGCAGCAGCCTCGCCCCCAGCGGAAACGAAGAGGAGATCGGCGGAGCGGCCGGAATATTTTGTGTTACCGGTGAAATCCATCTTGAATCGCTGCGATTCGCAGCGCGTCCCGTTCGAATGGACCATCAATCCCTACCGCGGATGCGAGTTTGCCTGCAAATATTGCTATGCGCGCTACACCCACGAATATATGGAACTGGACGGCGGAGAATTCGAGAAGAAAATTTATGTAAAAAAAGATGCCGGGGCGTTGCTGGCCTGGGATGTGGGCCACAAGTATTCCTATGCGTCGGATGCTTCGGGCGGAACGCGGCCCGAGCATATTGCTATTGGAACGGCGACAGATCCCTATCAGCCCGCCGAAACAGAGTATGGCGTGACCCGCGCGTGTCTGGAGGAATTGGCGAAGAGGGAAGGGCTGAGCGTCTCGATCATCACAAAGTCGGACCAGATTGTGCGCGACATTGATGTGTTGCAGCGCATCGCGGCTCGCTCAGACTTGGCGATCGACATTACCATCACCACGCTTCGCAGGCGCTTGGCGCGAATGCTGGAACCGCGCGCACCGCGGCCGGATTTGCGGCTGGCGACGGTGAGGCGCTTGACAAAAGCAGGGCTGGCGGTCGGCATCTCCGCTTCGCCCTTGATACCGGGGATCACGGACCGAGAGGGGGATTTGGAAGCCGTGGCTGCTGCCGGGAAAGAAGCGGGCGCACAGTGGTTTTTCTCCGGCGTGCTGTTCCTGATGCCTTCGTCCGCAAAACAGTTCTTCCCTTTCTTGAAAGCAAAATTTCCGCGGCTTGTCCAGCAATACGAGAAGTGGTTCGGGAAGAACGGCTACGCTCCTGAGGAGTACCGTCGCAAAGTCGCGGAGCGCGTGGCACGGATTCGTCAGACCTATGGTTTTCACTCGCGGCCTTTGGTGGAGAAGAAACACACGTCGCCATGCACCCAGATGTCGCTGGAGTGGGATACTGCAGCCGCAGCGCAGGAAATCAACAGAGACCCAGGCGAACCGAAGAATCAATTAATGGGTCGCGGATGCGGTTGAGAACGGAGCTTGACCAAGGTGAGTAGAGTGTGTGTAAATGTGAGTAATGCTGCACGAAGGACTCACGACCGGGCAGGCGGCCAAGTATATTTCCCGGCATCCCAAGACATTGCAGGTCATGGATCGGGCGTACCTCCCGCCCGACGAACGGCGAGTGGGCGGCGCTACTGGTTGCGAGCGGACCTGGACCGCTACTTGGGAAGAACAGCGGCGGAGCGACCGCGACGCACGGTGTGCTACGGTGTGCTATTGACTGCCGCGTGTCATCCCCAGAGGATTGGATTTTTAAACCGCCATACTCCGATCTAACTTCCGATAATTCAAGCTTGAGATTCGAGACGATGTGATTCCACGTTTCGGAATTCCGAAGCATGAGCCGCAAATCAGCCCACGTCGATGCCGTCCAGACTCAGGGGACGATGATGCGGGATTCCTCGCGCCGGAGTTCGGGAGCTTGGGGGAATTGGCCGCGCAGGAATTCGATGAACAGGCGCGAGCGCGGACGGCCGTTGGTGCGAAGCAGACCCATCCGGTAAAGGAAGACCAGCAAATAGAAAATCTCCGCGTCTTTAAAAGAAGCCGAGGCAGCGCGCTCCGCCTGTTGCATTTTGATTTCATCGAGAAAAGCAGCGAGCGCGGCGTAAAGCTCGTGCGGCAGGTGCGCCTGCGGCGGTTTTTCGTAGATGAGGCCGGAGCTCAGCGTCTTGTACGTCTGAGCGAGCGCCTGAAGTGCGGCAAGGACATCTGAATCCACAGCGCCAGGCTGCGCGGCGCAGAATTTGGCAATAAAAAACGCTAATGCCGCCATGAGTTGCTGACGGGTGTGGATGAGGTCCTCCGGAATAGTTTCATCCAGTAGAGGAGTATCCGCAGGAATGCTCCGGGGATGTTCGCTTTCGTAGCGGTGCGCGGCGATTAGATAAGCGCAGTCGGCTGGACAGTCAAGGGCGACTTCACGCTCGGTGCCGCAGCAGACCGCACAAATCTTTTCCGCCTTGGCCGGGCAGAATCGCTCCGCTTTGCGCTTTCCACAGATCGGGCAGGACACGCACGCTCCTTAACAGCGGAAGACCGTTCAGGAGAATACGCTGAGGAACGCCAAAACACAAAAGGGTGCGCCGAGCGGCCATTTCTGGCCAAATGTTCTGGGGAACTTCACGATACGCAGGCGCGTATCTTGCCTCATCATGCAAATCGAGAACACGCACCTCAAGGCTCCCGAGTGCTTCATTCTGGTGGGTGGATGCTTTTTTGCTCTCGTGCTGGGCGTCTCCGCCTTTTGGGAGGCCGACATCCGCTGGCTGCACTTTTTTCAGGCCTGGATGTACCTCGCCACCATCGTATTGGGCCTCCGCGGGAATCGCTGGGGATATTTCATTGGCCTTTCCGCGGCCGGCCTTTGGGACTACGCGAATATTTTTGCGACCACGTTCTTTTTCAATGGCATGCAACAGCTTTCGCATTTTTTTCATACCGGGCATTTAGACCGGCCGGATTTGCTTATTGCCGTGCCTGCCTGGTTTTCCAATCTGCTCATCGTCATAGGCTGCTTGTGGGCGTATTCCCGGCTGCCAAGAAAATCTCTCGGCGATGTGGGCAGGTTTGTGCTCACCTTCGTCCTCACGACCGGGTTTTTTGCCCTGGACATGGCGCTATTCCAACCTCGCTACCTCGGGCTCTTTCCACGAATGCTACACCCACACCTGCCCTAAATAGATCCAAAGGTCGCGCAGCTTGTTTCGCCCACGGGACTCAGGCCATGATGACTTTGTTGTGGAAGCGGCGTGCGGCGATGATTATCAGGACTGCGCCCATGGCAAAGAGCGCCAGCGCATCGAACCACAGGTGCCGGATACCCGCGCCACGCAGAATGATGCCGCGAGTAATGTTGATGAAATAGGTCGCAGGAATGAAATTGCTGAGGGCGTAGAAGATCCAAGGCATGGTTTCGCGAGGGAAGATGTAACCCGAAAAGAAAATGCTGGGCAAAAAAGTGAGAAAAGAAAGCTGCATCGCTTCCGACTGCGTGTTTGCCTTGCTGGAGACGAGAATGCCGATGGAGAGGGATACGAAAAGATAAGGGAGGGAAAAAAGCGCGAGCAGCGGAACGCTGCCGTGAATCGGAACCAAAAAAACGAAGCGCATGAAGGCCAAAATCATGCTCAGCTCAAAAAAACCAATGCCGAGGTAAGGGAGCAGTTTGCCAAAGAGCAGCCCCATCGGACGGACCGGCGTGACGAAAAGCTGCTCGAGCGTGCCGCGCTCTTTCTCCCGCACAATCGAGAAGGCGGTGAGAAAGGTGGTGACATTCAAAAGCAAAACCGCGGTCAGCCCAGGCAAAAAGAAATTCGGGGAGCGGGAGTCGGGATTGAAAAGAATCTTTGGCCGCATGTCAACGGGGAAGGCAGCGAGGCGGTCCTGAAGAACGCGGCGCAGGGATTCATCCAGGCCGATGGCAGTCGTGACGTTGATGGCTTGACCGGCGACGGAGGAATCCGACCCGTCGATGAGCACCAGGACCTGCGCGCTCATGTGGTGAAGAAGGCGATCGGAGTAGTCGACGGGGATTTTGACGCCTACGCGCGCCCGGCCGGAAATGATGGCATCGTTGAGAGCATTGTCGTCCTGAACGTAGCGCATGATGTGAAACGTATCCGAGTTTTTCAGGCGATCCAGCAGTTCCCGGCTCTCGCGGCGACCGTCGGCGTTATAAACCACCGTGTTGACCTGACGGATGTTGGTGTCGATCGCGAAACCCAGAACGATCATCTGCAACAGCGGAATCACCAGCGAGAAAAACAGCGTGGCCGCATCACGGCGGACGTGTAGGACTTCCTTGTAAAATACCGCGCCAAAGCCGCGGAAAATATTAGTCACTGGCGGCCTCCAGAAGAGCTTGGTGCTTGTAAGTCAGCTCGACAAACACGTCTTCGAGGCTGGGCGCGAGCGGGCGAATCTCGGTGACAGCGATGCTGTTTTTCAGCAGCCGATCGCGAAGGCCGTCCAAATCAAAGCTCTCATCTACGAGCGCATGGATCGATTGCCCGAAAATCGTGGCGCTGCGAATCCCCGGAATGTGACGGGCCAAGCGTAGCGCACGGGTGATTTCCGGGGCGGTAATTTCAACGCGCTTGGTTCCCTGCGGCTGGACATCGGGAAGCTGGCGCAAGGAATCGGGATTGCCGTCGGCAATGATCTTGCCAAAATAAATGTAAGCGACGTGGCTGCAGCGCTCGGCTTCGTCCATGTAGTGCGTGGTTACGAAAAAAGTGATGCCATGCCCGGACAACTCGAAGAGCAGGTCCCAGAGCTGGCGGCGCGCGACGGGATCGACGCCGGCGGTAGGCTCGTCCAGAAAAAGCAGTTTGGGTTCATGAAGCATGGCGCACCCGAGGGCCAGGCGCTGCTTCCATCCCCCGGAAAGCTGGGCGGCCAGGCGATGCAGATACAGGCCGAGGCCGTTGAGCTGAATGATCTCTTCCATGCGGCGTTTGAGACGCGCAGGATCGATGCTGTAAATGCGGCCATAGAACTTCAAATTCTCCTCGACGGTTAGATCGTAGTAGAGGCTGAAATTCTGAGACATGTAGCCGATGCGCTCCCGCACGCCTTCGGAATCCGCGCGAACGTCAAGCCCTTCCACTTGCGCCGAGCCGCCGCTGAGCGGCAGCAGGCCAGTGAGCAATTTGATGACGGTGGTTTTTCCGCTGCCGTTGGGCCCCAGAAAGCCGAAGATTTCGCCCTTCTCGACACGGAAGCTAACGTCGTTGACCGCCGTGAAATTGCCAAAGCGGCGCACCAGATGCTCCGCAGAGATAGCGGGTTCAACGGGAGATTGCTGCGCGCTGGCCATCGTTTCACTTCGCCGGTTTGAGCTTTACCTCGGTGGTCATGCCGGGGAGGACGCGGCCAGCCGGGTCGTTGATGCGAATTTTCACGCCGAAGACCTGGTGGACGCGTTCCTCCCGCGTTTGCACGTTGCGCGGGAGAAATTCGGCTTGCTGGTTAATCTGTTCCACCTCCCCGCCAAAAACGGTGTTGGGAAAGGAGTCGACGCGGACTTCCGCCCTTTGGCCGAGCTTAATGCGGCCAAACTCGGTTTCCGGAATGTAAATGCGGACATAGATTTGGTCCTTCTCAAGGAGCGTGGCGACCGGAGTGTTCGGGGCGATGAGATCGCCCGGGCGAACATCCAGAACTTCCACGATCGCTGCGCAAGGCGCAACGACCTGGCGCTCGCGGAATCGGGCGAGGTCATACGCATAAGCGGCCTTGGCCTGCTCGATGTCTTCTCGGCGGTTGCCGCGTTCCAGTTTTTCCAGATTCGCTTGGGTTTGAAGATAGCGCGCTTCGGAGGAAGCGATTTCTTCCGGGCGATAACCGCGCTGCATTCCGTCATACTTGTGCTGGGCCATTTCCTTTTGCGCCAGGGCCATTTTCCAATTCGCTTCCGACGTGTCGCGCTGTTGTTTCGAGACCAGGTCTTTCTTTGCGAGAGCGTCGTAGCGCTCAAAATCGAGCCGCGTGCGAATTTCGTCGGCCTTTGCGCGTTCCAGATCGTCTTGAGCGGCGTCAATATCTTCTTGGCGATATCCGTTCTTCCTTAGTTGGTAATCCGCTTTGGCCTGTTGCCCGGCGGCTCGCGCCTCGGCAATTTCTTCCGGACGATACCCGCGCTCTGCTTTTTGCGCGTTGGCCCGCGATTGCTCGAGAGCCGCCTGCAGTTCCTTGTCGTCGAAGGTAAGCAAAATTTGGCCGGGTTCAACGCCATCGCCTTCGCGAACGAGCACTTTGTCGATACGGCCGCCTACTTTCGACCCTACACGAATGTTGCGCGCTTCGACGGTACCGGAGCCAACCAGCGCGTTGTCCCGGTGGAACCAACTTGCGTACACGGCCGTGGCGGCCACCACAACAGCTACCGCGAGAATGATGAAAAGGCGTTTCCGGTTCATGAGCTAATCCCCTGCCTAGGAAACGACCCTGGCTGCGAGGTGGTAACGCCCTGGCGCGGCGCCATCCCGGTCCACAACAGGTTGAAAGCGGCATCCATGCGGGCATGCAAAGTGGAATCCCCGTAGAGCGACCAAATGAGGAGAGTGCCGAAGATGGTTTGCCGAAACACGTAGGCAATCTCCTCGGCCGGAATATCGTTGCGGATCTCGCCTTGCTCCTGGCCGAGCCGGATCATCTCGGTGTGCAGAGCCAGGACCCGTTTCTGCAAATCCAGAATGGCCTCCCGCACGGGAGTGGTTGAGAGATAAGCCTGAAGAAGCGCGCGGATGATGGCCGGGTTGCGAACCGGCTCCTGCGTCATGCGGGCGCCGAGTCCGCGCAGAAACTCCGGCGTGGGCTGATTGCTGCGTCGAGCTCGATCGATGGCCGCCTCGAGTTTGGCGAGCTGCATTTCTCCGAAGGCCAGAAGAATATGGTCCTTGCTCGGGAAGTGATTGAAAAAAGTACCCTTGCCGACGTCAGCGGCCTCGGTGATGTCCTCGACCGTAGTCTGTGCAAAGCCCTTCTTGGCGAACAGAGCAAGCGCGGCGCGAAAGAGGCGCTCGCGAATTTCTGCGCTATGGCGCTGGCGGCGGTTGGGAGAGGGAGCGGCCGCGACGTTAGGCTTACCGGAAGGTTTGGAAGAAAGTGCCATGCCAAATGACCATCGCTCATAGATGACTATAAGTCATCCATGACGAAAAGTCAAGCGCAAAACGGCATGCGCAGAAACCTGGAAGCGCTTGCCAAGGAAGGCGCTCTTCGTGAAAGCAAAAAGCCCGCTACCCCAACGCCAGCCGGGGTACTCGGAGGAGAGCGAGGTTGCTAAGGAGCTATCCTTTTAGAGAAGTCGGATCCGAAAGGTTCTTGGGCGATTTCTTGTTGAGAAGCGCGACCATTTCCTGCCCGGAAGGCGGTACGGCCACGGCACCCTTGCGGATGATATCGTCGGCAGTAAGCTTCTTTCCGTAGAGGCTTTCATTGGCGCCGTTGTCCGGGCGGAGCGTTGAGCCTTCCAAGGAGACGCCGGCAAACAGACCGCGCGATCTCGAATAAGTCAGCATTTCGGCGCGCATGGTAACGTCGCTCGCAGCAGCAGCGTCTCGGCCCTTCGGTCCTGCGGCGGCGGCGGCGTCAGCGCCCAGCTTCACTTTGCTTTTCAAAATGGCCTTGGCGCCGCGTGGATTCATTACCAGAATGACGAAGTCGGTGGCCTGGCCGCCGAGTTGAAGACCGAATCCTCCGCCTTCGAGGCGCATCATGGCAGGCGCGCTCCAAGGGCCGGTGAAATGTTCACCCGTCCGGCAGGTCATGGAACCACGGCCGTAGCTTCCGCTAAAGCCCACGGCAAGCTTCAGCACGGACGGAATCACGATCACGCACTCGGCTTTGTCTAGCAAATCCGACGGAATGTCGTCGGGGATATCCAGAATTTCCTTGAGAACCGTTCCACAATTGTCCAGCCGTTCCGCTTCCTTGGATTCTTTTGCGGTGAGGGGTAAAGCGACCAGGGAAAACGCCATCAGGAGACAGAGCATTCGCTTCAACACGATTCACCTCGTCGTAGTTTTCTGGGCATGAGCATCATAAAGCGCATCCAGACTTTGGTGCAACCTTCGAAAGTCCTGGGGAAGGGCGGGCGTAACTTCCAGCTGAGAAGCCGCGGGCGCGGAATGGGTTGCCTTTCGACTATAATTTCGCAGGGTGGAATTTCGGGCAGCAAAAAAACAAAAATGGACCACAAGAAAATAGTCTGGCGATTTGCGGCGGTAATCGCTGCGGCGGGGATGAGCCCGTGCATGGGAATGGCGCAGAAAACTGCGGCTTCGAAAAAAACAACAAGCAGTCAAGCGTGCTGCGGATTGCGGAAACAGAATGCTTTCTCGAAAAAGCAAGCCGCGAAATTTGCCACGCGCGCGGAAGCTTTGCTGGGAGCCGGTCCCACGGGGAAGGGGGAGTGGGGTTTGCTGATTGTGGATGCGGGCACCGGCGGGACGCTTTACCAGCAAAACGCGGATCGCTACTTCGTGCCCGCCTCGAACATGAAACTTTTCACCACCGCGCTTGCCCTCGCCAGGCTTGGCCCGGACTACCGGTTTCACACCACGCTGGAAACGAGCGGGACAATTTCCAATGGTGTCCTGAAGGGAAATCTCACGCTCATAGGCCGCGGCGATCCGAATCTCTCGAACCGCAAATTTCCTTACGAGCTAAAAGAGGAATTCGATGGGCCGCCTGAGAAAACGCTGGCGGAATTGGCGGACGCGGTAGTTGCCAAAGGCGTAAAGGAAATCTCCGGAGACGTGATCGGCGATGACAGTTATTTCCCGCGGGAGCGTTATCCGAGCGGCTGGGAAATTGACGACATGGTTTGGGAGTACGGCGCGGCCATCTCCTCGATCGTGGTGGACGACAATACCGTTACATTGACGCTTACGCCAGGCGACCAGCCGGGCAGCCCGGTGCAAGCGATCGAGAGCCCCGCGACCCCGGATTTTCTGGTGGAAAACGATGTCGTCACTTCGGCCCCCGAGGTGAAATCCGACCTGACCTTGACGCGCGAACCGGGAGCAAGCCTGGTCGTGGTGAAAGGTACGATGCCGGCGAAAGGTTCGTCAAGGAAGCTGGTCTTGGCGATCGAAGAGCCCGCGCAGCACGCGGCAACCGTCTTGAAGCACCTGCTCGAGGCGCGCGGGGTAGGCGTCGATGGCGTTGCACGCGCGCGCCATGAATCGGCAAAGAAGCATGAAGATCCCGCTGTTTTGGCGGAGCATGTTTCGGTGCCCTTAAGCGATGCCGTCAAGCTCATCAACAAGATCAGCCAGAACCTGCACACGGAAATGCTGCTGCGCAGCGTCGCGCGGCAGAGCGGAACGTGGGCCACGCCGGATGATTTGATGAAGGTGCCGCAGGATTTTTATGCCTCGGCAGGGATCGACCCGGATGATGTGATTCAATCGGATGGCTCCGGATTGTCGCGGCACGATCTCGTGACTCCGCAGGCCATCGTGGCCCTGCTCACGTTTGCGCAAAAGCAGCCGTGGTTTGAGACTTATTACAATTCGCTGCCCGTAGCAGGGGTGGATGGCACGCTCGAAGATCGCATGAAAAACACGCCCGCGGCGGGACACATTCACGCGAAGACGGGTTCCGTGGAGCATGTGCGCGCGCTCTCCGGTTTTGCTGAGACTCCGAGCGGGCGGCGTCTGATTTTTTCTTTTCTGAGCAACAATCAAGCCGGAAAGAATCACCAGGCGGCAGACGCCTTGACGGGGCTGTGTGTGGCGATGCTCGAAGAGTTCAACGTCGCGCCTCCCACGAAGCACGCTCCGGAACGAAGGCGAGGACATTGAAGAAAAATGCAAATGGCACCCGAAATCATCGTCACGGTCTTTGGAAGTTCGCGGCCACGCGAAGGCAGCCCGGACTATGAAGAGGCGCGCGTGCTCGGGCGGGCCCTGGTGAAGCATGGCTTTGCGGTCTGCAGCGGCGGCTACGCCGGCGTGATGGAAGCCGTCTCCCGCGGTGCGAAAGAAGCCGGCGGGAAAACCTACGGCGTGACTGCCGCATTCTTCAAATCGGCGAAGCTTAATCGCTGGGTGGACGTCGAGATTCGCAAAGAAACTTGGGAAGAAAGGCTATTCGAATTGATTCGCATGGGCCACGGTTTTGTGGCGTGCAAGGGCGGAACGGGAACGCTGGTTGAGCTGGCTGTGGTTTGGGAGATGCTGAACAAATCCGTGATGCCGAAGAAGCCGTTCGCGGTGCTCGGGAGTTTCTGGGCACCGATTCTCGATCGCGTGAGGGAAGTGGAGCTGGGTCATCCCTCGCCATGGGGTGAAACGAACCGGCGGCTTGTGCATGTGGCGGACTCACCAGGAGAGGCCGCCCAGCATCTCCACAATCACCTTAAATAGAAAATCAAGATGGCACGCACGGCGCAAGAAGTGCTCGAGTTCGACAAGCTGCGGGAATTGCTGCGGTTGCGCACCACGTGTGCGCCCGGGCGGCGCGCCGTCGATGCGCTCGAGCCGGGAATGAATCGCATGGCGCTGGAATCTTCGTTTGCGCTGATTCGCGAAGCGCGAGAGTGGCTGCGCACCGGGCACGAACTGGGCTTCGGCGCGCTGGCCGATCCGCAAGGCTGGCTCGAACGGATCGCAGGGCCGGGCGCGGTGCTGGAGCCAGGCGAGTTGCTTGATGCGGCGTCCCTGCTGGAAACTGCCGGCTGGCTGCGGCAGCAATTTCGCGAGGAGGCGGCAAAATTTCCTCTTCCTGCGGCGAAGGCTGCTTCGATCGGCGATTTTCGCGAGGTACACGCGGCGATTCGTCGCTGCCTGCTGCCAAATGGTGAGATGAGCGACGACGCCTCGACGACGCTGCGGCGAATTCGCACCAGCATCACGCAGACCCGCGAAACGATCCAGAAAACGCTGAAACAGATTCTGCGCGCGCGGAACGCCGAAGCCGGAGAAGACTACGTCACGCTGCGCAACGAACGATTTGTGATTCCTGTCCGCGCAGAACACCGCGGCGGCGTGCATGGCGTCGTACACGGAGCCAGCGCGACGGGGCAAACCGTTTTCATGGAGCCACTGGAAACCGTCGAGGCGAACAACCAGCTTGGGCAACTCGCGGAGGACGAAGCTGCGGAGATCGCGCGCATTCTGCGGCAACTTACCGAGAAGCTTCAGGCGATTCGCGGGCCGCTGCAAGCGGCAGCGACGACAATTGCTGAATTGGACAGCGTTTTTGCGCGGGCTCGCTTTGCGCGCGACTTCGATGCGGCGACTCCAGAATTTTCGGATAGAGATGAATTGCGGCTGGTGGACGCGCGTCACCCCGTGCTGGAAGACAAGCTGCGTAAAGAAGACCGGGCCATCGTTCCGATGACGCTCGCGCTCGGCGGAGATGAACGCCTACTGGTGATCAGCGGACCGAACACCGGCGGCAAAACGGTAGCTCTGAAAACCGTTGGCTTGGCGGCGCTGGCAGCGCAAGCAGGAATTCCCATTGCCGCGCGACGTGCAGTTTTGCCGATTTTTGATAGCGTGCTGGTGGACATTGGCGACGAACAATCGATTGCCGCCGACCTCTCCACCTTTTCCGCGCACATGTTGAATTTGAAAACCATGCTCGAAGCGGCCACGCCGCATTCGATTGTGCTGGTGGACGAAATGGGGACCGGCACAGCGCCTGAAGAAGGCGCAGCGTTGGCCGTCGCGCTGCTGGATGAATTTCGCGCCAAAAACTGTTTTGTGCTGGCAACCACGCACCACAATCGCTTGAAGACCTACGCCGCGACCGCGCCGGGCGTAGTGAACGCCGCGGTCGAATTTGACGACGTAAACCTGCGGCCCACATATCGCTTGATGGTCGGCGTGCCGGGCGGCTCGAGCGGCATAGCCATCGCGCAGCGGCTCGGACTTGGCGGGACAATCATCGAACGTGCGCGCGCGTTGTTGACGCCCGAATCGCGCGAGGCCGCCGACCTCATCGCGTATTTGCATCGCAGCCGCGATGAGCTGGACCGCTGGCAGCAGCAAATGACCGCGGAGAGGAACACGCTCGAAGAAGAACGCAAAAAACTGCGCACGGAGTGGGTGGAGCGCCAGCAAAAGCGCATCAAAGAACTGGAAGCGCAATTCGCGGAAATGCAGAAACGCTTCCATGAAAACGTCGCGCGCGTGGTCGAGGCGGTGAAAGAGCGCGAACTTCGTGCGCAGCTTGAAAAGACGGCGCGGCGCAAGATGCAGGACGCCCGCGCCGAGGCCCGCGAAGAGTTAAATACCGCTGTGGTACAAACAATTTCGGAGTCGCAGACGGATCTGGGCATTCACTCAGGGTCGTTGGAAGCCGCAAACGCAGACCGTTTGCAGGCGGGCGCGAAGATTCGCGTGCGCGGATTCAGCAAGCCGGTGATTTTTCGCCGCCTGGACGGCTCGTCCGCGGAAATCGAAGCCGGGCCGCTGCGCATGAAAGTGGCACTCGACGAAATCACCGGCATCGAGACAGGCGCCCAACGGACAGGCAAAGCGACTGTAGGGCCGGGGCTTGCCCCGCCCACTTCAAGCGTTACGGTGCATTCTCAATCGCGCGCATCCGTCGCCACAGACGAGATCAACGTGATTGGGATGACCGTCGAAGAGGCCACGGATCGCCTGGACAAATTCCTGGATGATGCGGCCCTGGAACACAAGTCGCGCGTGCGCATCATTCACGGGCACGGCACGGGCGCGCTTCGCAAAGGAATTGGCGAATTTTTGGATGCGCATCCCCTCGTCGAAAGGCATAGCTTCGAATCCGAAGAGCACGGAGGAAAGGGCATCACGGTGGTGGAGCTTCAGAAATAGAGAGACGAAACTCGAAAGTGGAAATGCGAAATTCGAAAATCGGTTTGAGCCTGTGGCTGCAATTTTCTAGTTTCCATGTTCGACTTTCAGCTTTGCTATACTCCCCGCATTCGTTTCCTCAACTTATGACGAGGTGGCTTGATGAGAATTCCGGACACGGTGGCAGCCCAAGGGAGGAACACGCGAGGAATATGCGGCGGGGGCGCATTGCTCGTTTTATTGTTTGCCATGCTGTTGGTCCTGACAGGGTCAGCTCGTGCGCAAGCACCCGCAGGAACGCGCACGATCCTTCGTCCGTGGCGCGCGCTCGATGTGCGCACCGGGGAGTTGCGGTCCAATCAAGCCGTTGTGATTGAAGGCGAAAAGATTGTGCAGATCGGGTCCGCAAGCGAAGTGAAGGCGGCCGCGGTCGACACCACCATCGATTTGCCGGAAGCCACCCTGCTACCTGGCTTGATCGACATGCACACGCACCTGACCATGGATCTGAACTCGCTGGGATATTCAGGGCTCGGGATCTCGACCGCGCGCGAAGCCTTGCATGGTGCGAGAAACGCGCGGCGCACGCTGGAAGCGGGTTTTACTACCGTGCGCAACGTCGGTGCTAACGATTACTCGGACATCGCGCTGCGTGACGCCATCAACGACGGCGACGTAATCGGCCCGCGCATCGTCGCTTCCGGACCGGCGCTGAGCATCGCCGGAGGCCACTGCGACTCGAACCTGTTGCCACCCGCGTTTCACTTCCAGGCCGGCGGAGTGGCGGACGGCATCGAAGCGGTACAACACAAAGTGCGCGAAGTCATCAAATATGGCGCGGACGTGATCAAAGTGTGCGCCACCGGCGGCGTGCTTTCCAAAGGCGACGACCCCAACGCCTCGCAGTTCACGCACGAAGAGATGAAAGCGATCGTGGCTGATGCCCATCGCTTGGGGCGGCGCGTAGCTGCGCATGCGCATGGCGCGGAAGGCGTGCGCTGGGCGTCTGAGGCCGGCGTGGATTCCGTCGAGCACGGACATTTGATGGACGACGCGGCCATCGCCACGCTGAAGAAAAATGGAACTTATCTTGTGCCCACGCTCTTTCTGACAGAATACATGCAGCAGAACATGGAGCACAGCGAGGTGCCGGAATTTTCCAAGCAAAAAATGCGCATGGTGGCTGCGGCCGCGCAGCAAAACGTAAAGAAAGCGTTCGACGCTGGCGTGAAGGTAGCGTTCGGCACGGATGCCGCAGTTTATCCCCACGGTTGGAATGCCGGCGAGTTTCACGTGTATGTGAAACTGGGAATGACGCCGCTGGCGGCCATCCAGACGGCGACAATCAACGCCGCGGACCTGCTCGGCTGGAAGGATCGCGTGGGTACACTTGAGCCTGGCAAATGGGCAGACATTGTTGCCGTTGACGGCGATCCAACAAAAGACGTGACGATTCTCGAGCACGTAAAGTTTGTCATGAAGGGCGGCGTCGTCTACAAGAACGACTATTCCAAGCGGTGAGTGCCTCCGGACAAAGAGATGGCAGAAGTCGGATCAATCGCGGACAAGGTGAAACAGCAGGCGGATATCGTCCGCGTAGTGGGTGAGTACGTCCAGCTTAGAAAAGCGGGACAGAGCTTTCGGGGACTGTGTCCGTTTCATACGGAGAAAACGCCTTCGTTTAATGTCCATCCTACTCGTCAGATCTATCACTGCTTCGGTTGCGGGAAAGGCGGTGACGTTTTCAGTTTTGTGATGGAGATGGAAAAGTGCGAGTTCCCCGAAGCCCTGCGCATCGTGGCGGAGAAATGCGGGATTTCCATTCCGCGGCCAAAGGAGCGTTCTTCGGAAGGCCGCAAAGAGAGCCAGCAGCGCACAGCGCTGGTGGAAATGCACTGCGAGGCGCAGAGCTTCTTTGTCAAACAGATAGAAGGCACCTTGGAGGGCAAAGCGGCGCGTGCCTATCTGGAAGATCGCGGCTTGGATAAAGACGCCGTCTCTCGTTTCGGCATTGGGTATGCTCCGAGCGGCGGCGACGCCCTTCTGCGTCACCTGAAATCCAAGTATCCCGAAAAGCTGCTGACCGAATCGGGACTGATTTCGCGCGACCAAGGCGGCAAGCTCTTCGACCGATTCCGGCGCCGCATTACGTTTCCGATTGCGAACGAATCGGGGAAGATTGTGGCTTTCGGCTGCCGCGCGTTGGGTGACGATCAGCCCAAGTATCTGAATTCGCCGGAGTCGCCAGGTATCCGGCGGCAAGACTTCGCCAGTTTGGTCGAGGGCTACATGGACGCGATTACCGTGGCACGCGCCGGAATCAGCAACGTGGTGGCAAGTTGCGGAACGAGCATCGCCGAGCAACAAATTAAGTTACTCAGCCGTTTCACCAAGCGCGTGGTGGTGAATTACGATCCCGACGCCGCCGGGCTGTCGGCTACCGAGCGTTCCTTGTCGCTTTTGCTCGAGCAGGATTTTGAAGTGCGCGTTCTCACGCTTCCGCCCATAGGTGACAAAAAAGCAGATCCCGACCTTTACATCCGTGAGAAAGGCGCTGACGAATATCAAAAACGGCTGAGGGAAGCGCCGTCGTATGTGGATTATCTGATTGCGCGCGCGCGCCAGATGGATTTGAGCACCGGGGAAGCCAAGAGCCGCGCAGTGAATTTTCTTCTGCCGTACGTCCAGAAAATCCCCAATCGCATTTTGCGTTCCGAGTGGGCGACAAGGATCGCGCAGCAGCTTCGTCTGGAGGAGCCGGTATTGCGCGCGGCCTTGAGCAAGGCGGCGGCCGAGCGCCGCAGCGAATTGAAGCTTCAGCCGGAACTTGTCGCCAGAGCAGCCAAGCCCGTTGAGCGCCGGCTGATTCGCATGCTGGCAGAAGCCGAGGGTTTCCGCCAGGAGCTAGCCCAGCGGCTGCAGAACGCGCGGCTGTACCACGGTCTAGAGACGGAGAAGATTTTTGCCGCGCTGGTCATCGCCAGCCTCTCGGGCCGGCCGGTGCAAGCCACCGAGGTGGCTGCGGTCCTGGAAGAGCGCGACCGGCGGATGCTCTATGAGATTTTGTTCGAGGAGGCCAGCGAGCCAACCTGGGAAGAAGCGCTAAGCTGCATCCAAACCCTCCAGCAGCGCCAAGCCGAGCAGGAACTGGCGGAAGTGCAGCGGAGCATCGAAGCTAACCCGGCTGGGCCTGATTTGCGCGAACTGCTGACGCGCAAGCAGGAACTCATGCGCCGCCTGGCCGCCACACGGTAACCCTGGTATCCCGCGGGCGAAGCTGCCGATATTGGTGCTCCAAAAGAACTCCAAAAGTACAACAAGAACAAGCGGGAGTGCGCTCCCCTCGGAGGTTCAGGGTAAACCACAGTCCAAACTGTCCAGGTGGCGATTTAGGAGCTAGGAGGCTGGGAACAGAGTTTTGTGGAACACGGCTCTCGTGAGCAGAGCGGCCCCTGCTTCCCATGGCGGCTACTGCGTGAGAGAATCCGGATGCCAAAGGGTCGACCCGTGCCAACGGCCCCAATTCAGGGATCGAAAGGGTAGCGGTTGGCTTGCTTGGTTCCACACATTTTCACGAAATAAGAGGAAATAAGAGATTGACGGCAGAGCGCTTCCGCCTGTAACGTAGTAAGGTTTGGCGAGTAACGGTTTTGCCGTTAAATGCATCTATATCTATGTACTTAGCGGCAGGGGCCGAGCCCCAAGACGTGCGGGACGCGGGCAACGCACGGGGGCGGCGAATGAACGTCACGGCACAGAAGGATTCAAACAAAAAAGCGAGCGATCCTGTGGGGATTTCCTGGTGGTTTGCGCCAGCCTGTCTGCTTCTCCGCCCGTAGCTGGAGATTCCGGCACGCTGTGTATGGCTTGAACTCGCGGTCCGATTGCGGGAGGAATGTGTGGCGGCAGTAGGGCTTGAAGAAAAATACGATGCGGTACGCCAGCTCATTGCCATTGGCAAGGAGCGCGGCTATCTGCTGTACGACGAAGTGAACGATTCGCTCCCCGCGGAAGTGCATTCCTCGGAAGAAATCGACGACCTGCTCACTACCTTCGAGCGGAACGGTATCGAGATTTACGAAGATCAGGCATCGGCCAAGGCCGCACGCGCCGTGGAAGTGTCCGTCGAAAGCGGGGATCACGAGGGCGTCGGCAAGGAAGACACCCACGAGGGCGAAACGGACCTGGACCTGACGCCCGGTTCACTCGAAAAAACCAACGATCCTGTGCGCATGTACTTGCGCGAAATGGGCACGGTTCCGCTGCTTACGCGCGAAGGCGAAGTCACCATCGCCAAACGCATCGAGCGCGGCCAGCTCGTGGTCATGCGCTCCATCACGCGCTCCCCCATCGTCATTAAGGAATTGATTGCCGTCGGCGACGATTTGCGCAAGGGCGTGCGCTCGATCAAGGAAATCGTGCAGTTCGACGACGAAGAGCTCACTGAAGAAAAAATCGCCAACAAGACCAAGCAAACGCTGAAATCCATCGACAAGATTGCCAAGCTTTACGAAACAGCGCTGAAGCAGGCCGCGAAGCTCGAAAAGACCCCTAAGTCCAAGAAGCATCCTTATGTTCGTGCCAAGTGGGCGGTAGCGCGGACACGCGTCGAGATTTCGCTGGCCATTCGCGACATTGATTTCAACCCGTTTGAGAAGAAGCGCTTGGTTGACAAAATGCGCGGCACCGTCGAACGCCTGCAGTCGCTCGAGCGCGAGGCGGGCCGCCTGGAACGCCGCGCCGACGTGGCCAAGGGCGAAGTGGCAGCGGAAGCGCGTAAGGAATTGCGCACGCGCCGCACCGAACTAAAGGATATTGAAGAAGCCAGCGAAGTCGGCCTCACTGAATTGAAGCGCACGCTCACGCTGATTCATCGCGGAGAAGCGGAAGCCGAACAGGCCAAGAAAGAATTGATCGAAGCGAACCTGCGCTTGGTCGTTTCTATCGCCAAGAAATACACCAACCGCGGCTTGCAGTTCCTCGATCTGATTCAGGAAGGCAACATCGGCTTGATGAAAGCCGTGGACAAATTCGAGTGGCGCCGCGGCTACAAGTTTTCGACGTATGCCACATGGTGGATCCGGCAGGCGATTACCCGCGCGATTGCCGACCAAGCCCGCACGATCCGCATCCCGGTGCATATGATCGAAACCATCAACAAGCTGGTGCGCACCAGCCGCCAGCTCGTGCAGGAACTCGGGCGCGAGCCGACCAGCGAAGAAATCGCCAAGCGCATGGACATCCCGGTGTCCAAGGTGCGCAAGATTCTGAAGATCGCGCAGGAGCCGATTTCGCTCGAAACGCCGATCGGTGAAGAGGAAGATTCGCATCTCGGGGACTTCATCGAAGACAAGGCGGTAGTGTCGCCTTCCGATGCCGTTATCAATTTGAATTTGAAGGAACAGACTTCTTCGGTGTTAAAGACGCTGACGCCCCGCGAAGAAAAAGTCATCAAGATGCGCTTTGGCCTCGACGATGGCAGCGAGCACACGCTCGAAGAAGTCGGCCAGTCGTTCGCTGTTACCCGCGAACGCATCCGCCAGATCGAAGCCAAGGCGCTGCGCAAGCTGCGGCATCCGTCGCGCTCGCGCAAACTGCGGGCTTTCCTTGAAGGCCCCTCTCGCGACTACCTGTAGAAAAACCGAAATCCGGAAATCGAAAAAGGAAACGCCTCGGGAATCCGGAGCATTCTTGTTTGCGAATTACTTTTGATTCGGGGGACGAAGGAGTGTGGCGAGGGCTCGAAATAGTCCACACAATGATAAAGAGGAGGAAGCCTTCGAAGGCCCAGGACTAACACTCACACAGCTGGGGAAGCTTCATTTTGTACACGGGGCACCTTACCTTATTAGAATGGGGGAGCGAATACGCCAACCATGAGGCCCACTCAGAAAGTCTTCGCGATTACTATCGTGTTGCTCCTGGGCGCAACGGTCTATGGGCTAATCCGAACTACGGAGCCGCCCAAGATTCCGCCGTCTGCCGGAAAAGGGAAACAGGCTCCCGCCGCGCAAGAAGTGCAAGTGGATCAATCGGCAATCAAGACCGCCCAGCAACTCGCTCCATTGGCAACTACGCCCGAAGAGCGCCCGCTGGCGCAAGAGGCTTTGCGTCTTGCAGATTACGAAGTGGATCTCGCCTTCGCCGCGGCGCTGCGCGATGCGACGGAGAATCCTCCCAAGCTGAGTCCGGAAGCAAAAGAAATTGCGACGCGATTACAGAAAGCACAAAAGCTACTGGAAAAAGATCAGGCTCTCGTGGCGCAGCTCACGCAAGAGGAAGCCAAAGCTACTGGTAGCCGAAAAGAGGCGTTGAGCGACCAACTGGACTTGGCTAAAGCGCAGCTCGAGCTGGATCAGGATGAACTGGATGACGCCAAACAGGACTTGATTCGGGCGGGTGGCGATCTGGAAGACCGCCTCAAGGAAATGGAAAAAGAGCACGAGGCGGTCACTCATGGCTCCGGCTCCGCCCTTCCGAACGTTGCCACGCTGCCGGAAGAGTTTGGCCTGCTGCACATCTTTCAGCAATGGCTGGGGCTGCACCAAAAGCAACTTCAGCTGTGGCGCGCAAAGCAAGAGGCGGAGTTTGCGGCGATTGCTCTAACGGGGCAGCACAAGGTTCTGGAAGCGGGAATCGAGGCGGCGGAAGGTGAGTCGCCGCAACTCGCGCATCGTTCCCAACATTCCAAGCAGACGGAGCCCGTTGCGTCCGCATCGGTTCCTTCCACGCTTGCACCCGAAGACACCGCGGCGCTCGTCGCCATTACCAAACAAATTGCCTCGGACCAGAAGACGCTTGCGGGTTTCGATAAGCGCATCGAGACGGAGAAAGAACTCGCCGACAATTACGGGAAATGGATCGATGTGGTGGCTGCAAAACAGCGCACGCTGGTCAATCGCGGACTGCGCGGCGTTCTGATCATTCTGGCGATCGCCATCGTGGCCATTTATTTTGGCACGTTACTGGATAAGCTCCTGAACCGGCTGACCATGGACCGGCGCCAGATGCAGAGCCTGCATACGGTGGCTCATGTAACGGTGCGCGTGGTGGCGCTGCTGCTGGTTTTGTTGGTGATCATCGGCCCGCCGGGACAACTGGGAACGTTTCTTGGCTTGGCGGGCGCGGGACTGACCGTTGCGCTGAAAGATTTCATCGTCGGCTTCCTGGGTTGGTTCGTGTTGATGGGGAAGAACGGTATTCGTCTTGGGGACTGGGTGGAAATCAAGGGCGTGACCGGCGAAGTCGTCGAAATCGGCCCGTTCCATACCGTCTTACTAGAAACCGGCAACTGGACCGATTCCGGGCATCCGACGGGCAGGCGCGTCACGTTCACGAACAGTTTCGCCATCGAAGGCCACTACTTTAATTTCTCCACATCCGGCCAGTGGCTCTGGGATGAACTGCAGGTGGTGCTTCCCGCGGGGCAGGATCCTTACCCCATCGTGAACGAAATTCGAAAGAAAGCATCCGAGGCCACAAAAGAAAGCGCCAAACAGGCCGAAGCAGAGTGGCGGCGCGCCACGCGTTCGCGCGAGATGAGTTCGTTTTCTGTTGAGCCGGCCATCAGCGTCAAGCCGGTGGTCGGCGGGGTCGAAGTGGCCGTGCGCTACATCACGAAAGCCAACGAACGTTATCAATTGCGCGCGAAGCTGTATCAATTTGCCGTGGAAATGCTCGGCCGGAAGAGTGTGCCTGCATCGTGACCTTAAACTAGGCTCCGCGGCGGAATTGAAGGCACGAAGCTTAGCGCATGAGTTGGCGCGCGCGAACTGCCGAAATGGTCGAGCCGGTGTACAGCAGTGCGAGCAAGGTGTAACCGGCAATGAGGCCGGCACCTTGCGCCACCCAGCCGAGCGCGAAGCTCATCACCAGTTGCACCACGGTGGTCAGGATCGCCATCGCCGATTGCGTGCGGCCCATGAAGTGTTTGGGGACAATCGACATCAGCGAAGACTGCGCGACCACGCCTCCCATGGCGCGGCAGAAGCCGAAAATCATCTGCATCATTACTGCGCCCACAAGAAATGCCACAAACGGCGTGGCCATGTGGCCCGCTGCGAGCACGGCACAGGCGGCAACGTATAGCGGCATGCGCTTGGCGCCGGGAAGCTGGCTGGCGATCAATCCGCCACAGATCGCGCCGGTGGCCCAGCCTGCTTCCAGAAAGCCCAATCCCCGCGCTCCCGCATGAAGGATGTCATTCGCGAGGGCCACCAGCACGACGTTGGCGCTAACGACTCCCGCCATCATGATGGAGTGCGTGATTCCCAATGCCCGCACCAGCGGCTGCTGCCGCAAATACGCGAAGCCTTCTCGCATGTCGGCGTAAACCGCGAGGGAAAGTCCGGCCTCCGCGACCTCCGGCATCTCTCCGCTCTCCAGCGCTTCGGCTGTGGCTTCCGTTGCCGCATTGAACTCGCGCGGATATTTTTGACGGTCGCGCGGGGAAACGTATCCGCGCCGTACACAGTACAGGCAATAGGCGGAAACAAAATACGTGGCGCCATCAATCGCCAGGATGCCCGCGATTCCCGCGGTGTTGTAAAGGAAGCCGACACATGCGCCCGCAATTAGCATGCCACTCTGCACGCCAATCAGCACGGCCGCATTCGCGCCAGTGAATTGGCTGGGGGGAATCACTTCTTGAACCAGCGCGTTCACCGTGGCCCAATACATTGCAGAGCCCGTGCCGGTGATCAACGTCATCGCGTAGAGGTGCCAGAGTTGCAGATGCCCGCGCCACGCGATGTATGCGGTCAGCAGAACGAAGAACCCGCGCACCAGGTCGAGCATTACGCCGAGATAGCGCCGGTCGAAGCGGTCAATCAGCACACCGCCCAGGAACGGGACGAAAAGGCCGGGAATGGTCATCACCATGACCTGCCAACTGACTTTGACGGTCGAATGCGTGGCGGCGAGGATGTACCAGCTCACGCCGGCGAAATTCATGCCGCTGCCGAAAAGCGATACGAACATCGCGACGAAGAAATAGCGGAACCCGCGCTGTGCCCAGATCAGGTTCCAGTCGACTCGATGGGCGGTTGCTGTGGCCATGAAACCTTAGCTTACTATTCTGGCCGAAATCCGTGCGGGCGCAGGCCTGGAAGGGTTACACTCTTCCAACAATTTGGCCCGTAAGGTGAAACTCGATGGGGAACGAAGCAACTTGCAAAGTGCGGTTTGGCAAGCAGGAGTCGAAAGGGAAAGCACTGCTCGAAACGAATGAGATTCTTTTTCGTGGAGATTTCCGCTTGAAGATTCCTTTTTCCACGGTCAAATCGGCCAAAGCGGTGGACGGCGAACTTCGCTTGCAGACCGCGGAAGGTCTCGCTGCCTTTCAGCTTGGTGCGACTGCGGCGAAATGGTGCGAGAAGATCCTTCACCCCAAATCGCGGATCGAAAAGCTCGGCGTCAAGCCCGGAGCGAAGGTTTCCTTGCTTGGACAGTTCGACGCAGAGTTTCTAAACGAAGTTCACGCTCTCACCAAATCCGTCAGCAAGGGCAAGGCCGCATCAGATTCGGAGCACATTCTCTTCGCTGCCGAATCGAAAGACGAGTTCTCCGCTCTGTCTAAAATTACCAAATCCATGCGGGGGGCTGTAACTCTTTGGATCGTTTATCCCAAGGGCCAGAAGCACATCACGGAAAACGATGTTCTCGCCGCCGGCCGCATGTCCGGTCTCAAAGACGTAAAAGTGGTCGGCTTTTCCGCCACGCACACCGCCCTTAAATTCGTCATTCCTTTAGATCGCCGTTGAAGTCTAGGACAGCGATAACGGCACATGCGATAAGCCAGGACGCAACACCTGGTAATCTTCCCCTATGAGAAGTACAAAACTGTCTTTCAATCTAAACGGGTTGCAGAAAACTGGCAGCAAGGGCGCTGAAGCCTGCCAGCCTCGGCACCGTGCTGTTTGTGGAGGAGCCGGGAATTTCCTATCAGGCAGAGCACCAGCATTCCCGCTATCAACAGAAACGACAAGCTGTTGCGAACTAGGGTACGTTTGCCCTTTCTGGTTAATTGGACTTCACGAGGATGGGAAGTTCTCAGTAGCCATTCCCACTCTCTGTGTAGTCGCAAAGCCGCAGATTCAACAGCACTGCGGTTGATGTCCCCAGAATGGTTTGCAAGCACTGCCTTCTCCTGCCTAAGTTTGTGCCGTGGCACGAATCCGATTGCTGCCAGAGCGATGCAAACTATTGTGACGGCCAGACGTGAGTCGGCGCCAGGCTCGGAAATTGACCTAATAAAAACAAAACAAAACAAATCAAATAAGTGTCATCCGTACGTAGGGGAAGGATCTGACTCGCTGAATCGCCTTTTTGGCCGCCTGGACGTGCGACCCACATTGGAGGCAACAATGAATGTTCATTGCCCTCACAGCGTCGTTGCCGCAAACTGGGCACTCTATTTCTTTCATATTCCTAAGTGTAACGGGTCGTCGTTTCGCTGATGGGACAGGGCCGCTATGATGTTTCTGGGATGGCACTGCTCGAAACGCGCGTGCTAACGGTAGAATTGCCGGCGCCCGGCGGTTGGATACGGCCGGTGAACGAAGTTTCCGTGCGCATCAACGCCGGCGAATCGGTCGGCCTCGTCGCTGAATCTGGCAGTGGCAAAACCATGCTTTCGCTCGCGCTGATGGGATTGCTCCCGCTCGGCGCGCGAGAAAACGGGCCTGAAATCTTTTCCCAGCCCGGAACGTATTCGCAGTCAGAGTAGTATTCCGCAAATCTTGTGGTAGAGGAGTCCTCGATGGTTACAACGCCTGCCCCTGTGCCCGAAGCACCGGCCGCAACGATCAGTCCGCTTGGCCGTGTGTTCGGCGTCCTGTTTTTGCCGAAAAAGACTTTCGAAGATATCGTCCGAAAGCCCAGCTGGCTGCTGCCTTTCGCGATCTTTCTTGCTCTTGTCGTGGCGGTCTGCGTTTGCCTCAACCTGAGGATGAACTGGCGCGAATACGTCAGTCAGCAAATTGAAAAAAGCCCGCAGGCCTCGCAACTGTCTGCGGAACAAAAGGAACAGCGCATCGAAGGCGGCGCTAAATTCGCTCCCATCTTCACTTACGTATTTGGCATACCCGTCCAAATCATCATCGTTTTCGGCGTGACTTTGATTATGTGGGGAGCCTACGGCTTGTTGGGAGGAGCCAGCACCAATTTTAGTACCGCGCTCGCCATCACCACACATGCCTTTATGACCAGTTTGGTGAGCAGTCCGTTGTTTATCCTGATTCTGTTTCTGAGGCCTTATGGCACCGTCGATCTAGATAATCCGCTGGCGACAAATTTGGCGGCCCTCTTGCCGGATGACTCGGCTAAGTGGCTGGTGGCGCTCTGCAAATCTTTTGACATCTTTGTTTTTTGGATTCTGATTCTGCTGGCTATCGGATTTTCCGCCGTGAATCCGAAAAAGTTAAAGGGCGCGAAGCCCTTCACCATCGCCTTTACCGTCTGGGCGATCTATGTGCTCATTCGCGTAGGAGTGGCCTTCATCTTCTCCTGATACACTGAGCGGGTGCCTTTTTCTTTTGAAGCCCTGAAAACCGATTCCACCGGCCCGCGCTGCGGCCGTCTCACCACGCCGCACGGCGTGGTGCAGACCCCGTTTTTTCTGCCCGTCGGCACGCAAGCCACCGTCAAAGCGCTCACGCAAGAAGCGCTCGAAGAACTCGGTGCGGAAATTATCCTCGCCAACACCTATCATCTTTATTTGCGTCCCGGCCACGACTTGATTCGCCGCCTCGGCGGCCTGCACCAATTCATGTCCTGGCCACGCGCGATTCTCACCGATTCCGGCGGCTACCAGGTTTTCAGCCTCTCCGCGCTTCGCAAGGTTACCGACGAGGGGGTGCGCTTCCGTTCGCATCTCGATGGCTCCGAACATTTGCTCACGCCCGAAAGAGCCGCCGAGATTCAGCTCGCGTTGGGCTCAGACATCGCCATGGTGCTGGACGAATGCATTGAAACTCCGGCGCCTCGCGATGTAGCCGAAGCTGCGCTCCAGCGCACCACTGCCTGGGCCCGGCGCGCGCGCGCCTATTTTCGAGAATTCGCCAAGCGAAATGGCGAGCCTCCCGCGCAATGGCAGTTCGGCATCGTGCAAGGCGCCACTTTTCCCGACCTGCGCCGCGAAAGCGCTCGCCAGCTTCTCGACCTTGACTTTCCCGGTTACGCCGTGGGTGGCCTTGCGGTCGGCGAACCGCATGAAGTCACCTGCGAAATGACCGCGGAAGTGACCGCTTTACTTCCTAAAGACCTCCCGCGTTATCTCATGGGCGTGGGCCGCCCCGAGCAAATTGCCGATTACGTCGCGCTCGGCATCGACATGATGGATTGTGTCCTCCCAACGCGCGCCGCGCGTCACGCGTGCCTGTACACCAGCGAAGGCCGCGTGCTCATCAAGAACTCGCGCTACGCCGAAGACCAGCGCCCTATCGATTCGCATTGTTCCTGCACGGCTTGCCGACGGTATACGCGCGCCTATCTCCGCCATCTTTTTGCCGCCGGGGAGATGACCGCGGCCATCCTCGCCACCTACCATAACGTCCACTTTTACCTTGACATCATGCGGCAAATTCGAGAGGCTATGGAATTTGGGAACCTGGCGAAATTCTCATCTGAGATGCACGCGCGTTACGCTGCGGACCCAGCCTGAATCCAGGCGCCGGTGAAGCATTCGGGGCTTAGGGTTCTGGCAAGCGCGCGGGCCTTCCGCGGGACATCACGTCAATCTCGACAGCGAAACCGCGCAAAAGCTGGGGCTCACTGCTTGTCACTAAGAACTGAGAACGGACAACTTAAAACTGATCATGACAGCGACGACCCTACTTCAGGCACTGAGCGGCGGCGGCTTCAGCACGTTCCTGATTCCTTTGGCCCTCATGTTTGGCATTATGTATCTCATGGTGATCTTGCCGCAGCAACGCCAGCGCAAGAAGACGCAGGCGATGCTTGCCGCCCTGAAGACGGGAGATAAGGTAATCACCGGCAGCGGCATTTACGGCACGATCAGCGGCATCGATGGAGACGCCGTCATTATGAAGATTTCCTCCGAGCCGCAAGTTAAAATCAGAGTCGCGCGTGCGGCGATTGCTCAGGTGGAGGCAACGGAAGATGCAAAATAAATCCACCTGCGTCGAGAGGACGCGCCTCATTTTCTAACCATGAATCCTAATCTCAAGTGGAAAGCGTTGTTCATTCTGGCGGTCATCGTTTTCTGTCTCTATTTCCTTTTCGGCTATCCGACGTTCCCTACGTCCTTCGCGCAAGCGAAAGACAATTTCAAAAAGCAGATTAAGCTCGGCCTCGACCTCCAGGGCGGCAGCCACATGATTCTTCAGGTCCAGGTGCAGGAAGCTATCGCCCAGGAAACGGACACGACCGTCGATCGCCTCGCCACGACTCTCCGCGAAAAGAATGTGCACTACGACGAAGTCCGTCGTGTCGACGACACCCACATTCTTATCCGCAACATTGATCCGTCGCAGTACTCGGTTTTGAGCGACCTCCTCGGCACGCAATATAACAACGTTTGGGATATGGCCCCCGCCGCCGGCGCAACCAACAGCTACACTTTGACCCTGCGCGCCAACACTGCGGCGGCGATCCAGGAGCAGACCGTCAATCAGTCCCTGGAAACCATCGCCCAGCGCATCAATCAGCTCGGACTCACCGAACCCACCATTCAGCTTCACGGCCGCAAAGACAATGAGATCCTGGTGCAACTGCCAGGGGTCGCTGACACGGCGGAAGCCCGGCGCGTCATTCAAGCAGGTGGCCAGTTGGAGCTAAAGCTCGTCAACGATCTCACGACCTATCCCTCTGTTGCCGCCTACATGGCGCAGCACACCGTGCTTGCGGCCGGGGACGAATTGGTTCCGGCCTGCGCCGACAATCGCTCCACTGGTTCAAACGCCGGAGACACCTATTACGTGTTGAATCGCGCGCCGATTGTTACCGGCCGCGACCTTCGCAGCGCCACGGAAACTCGCAACACCACCAATCCCGGCACCTGGCAGGTGAACTTTACGCTTTCTCCAGAAGCTGCTCGGCGCTTCGGGCCCTTTACGCAACAGAACATCGGCCGCAACATGGCCATCGTCCTCGATCACTGCGTCAAATCCGATCCCGTCATCAATGGCCGCATCGATGATTCCGGAATGATTGAAGGCAGTTTCAGTCAACAGAGCGCACATGAATTGGCAGTAGTTCTTCGTGCCGGCGCACTTCCGGCATCCATTAAGTACCTCGAAGAGCGCACCGTCGGTCCTTCGCTTGGCGCCGATTCCATTCGCCACGGTGTTCAGGCCTCCATCCTGAGCCTGCTGGTCGTGATGTTCTTCCTGCTGATTTATTACCGTATGTCGGGCGGCAATGCTGTGCTCGCGTTGATCCTTAACCTGATTATTCTTTTGGCCTTCTTGGCCATGTCCGGCGCGGTGCTCACCCTCCCTGGTATCGCGGGCGTCATCCTTACGATCGGCATGGGTGTGGATTCCAACGTTCTGGTCTTTGAGCGCATTCGCGAAGAAATCCGCAATGGGAAGTCTTCGGCTGCGGCGGTGGACGCCGGCTTTGACAATGCCTTCCGAACCATCATTGACACCCACGTAACCACTGTGGTTTCTGCCGCCTTTTTGGGGTTCTTCGGCACCGGACCCATTCGCGGCTTTGCCATCACGCTGGTCGTTGGTCTCGTGGCCAACATCTTTACCGCGGTCTACGTGTCCAAGACGATTTTCCAGTATCACCTGACGAAGATGGACCGTCAGGCCGAGCTGAGCATTTAAGTGTGTACTAGAACTGCTGAATCGCCAGGCCTAGCTCCCGGCAAACCAACGGGCGGTAGGTTCATGGGCTGGGTTCCTGTAGCCTAGACAGGCTCTGGGTGGTCCCAGCCGGGAACATTCTGCGATCGGCGGTGTCTAAGAAAGGGAAGCAAGGAAGGCATGCTCGAGCTCTTCAAGCAGCCCAATCTCAATTGGATGGGCAAGGCCAAGTACTTCTACGCCTTGAGCGGTATTCTTCTTCTCGTCGGATGGATTTCGATTTTCTTCGGACGCGGTATTAAGTACGGAATCGATTTTAGTGGCGGCACTAACGTGGACGTTCGTTTTGCCAAAACCCCCGACCTTGACAAACTTCGCAGCGGTCTTGCCGCCCAGGGGCTTGGCAACTCGGAAATCCAGAGCATCCACGACATCTCCAATCCTTACAACAACGAAGTCCTCATTTTTGTCGAAGGCAAGGGGCAGGACGAAGATCTTATGCAATCGAGCAGGACCAAGGTGCTCGACGCTTTGAACGCCACTTATGGCGTAGCCACCTCCGAAAAGCCGGATTTCAATTCCAATTCCACTACGCCCGCTTCTCTCGCCGCTGTGCTTACCGAGAAGGATCCTTTGTTTTTGCGGGTCAACGCGGGCGACCGCTATCAGCAGTTGGCCAAGAATATTCTCGATTATCGGAACTCGGACGCCAACGGCATCCTCACCAATTCCGATGATCTCTCCAAAGTCCCCGGTGTGACACCGGCCGTTCTCAACACCATCAGGTCGAGTTTTTCTCTCGGTCCTTTTACCATTCGCAACATTGAAATCGTCGGTCCTAAAGTCGGCGCCGAGCTGCGCAAGCAGGCCATCTACGTTACTCTCTATGCGCTCGGGGGCATGCTGGTATATATTGCCTTCCGATTCGAATGGGTCTACGGGGCTGCCGCCGTTCTGGCCGTGTTTCATGATGTGCTGATTACGCTGGGATTCTTCTCGTTGCTGCGTTTCGAGATTTCCCTGACGGTCATCGCGGCGCTCCTCACCCTGGTGGGTTATTCCATGAATGACACTATCGTCATCTTCGACCGCATTCGTGAGAACAACCGTTTGCTCCGCCGAGAAGCGTTCGCCGACGTGGTCAACAAGTCCATCAACCAAACGCTTTCGCGAACCATCTTAACCAGTGGTTTGACTTTCCTTACCGTGCTCGTCCTGTTCCTGATGGGCGGCCAGGTGCTTCGCGCATTCTCCTTTGCCCTGGTGGTAGGGATTGTGGTAGGAACATATTCCAGTTTTGGTATTGCCGCTCCCATTGTCGTCGCCTGGAATCGTTGGCGTGGCCATGGCGTGGCGGTGGGCACCGGAGCCGCAGCCGGCAACAAAAACCGTGGAAGTGAAAACGTCACCGGGCGTCTCGCTCCCGCCGGTAGGAGGTAAAGGACCTTATGTTTGACGAGATGGTCATTTCAAGTCCCAATCCCAAGAAAACCAACAAGTGGTGGACGGTGTTGGTTTCGAGCGCGTTTCAGGTCGCTTTCTTGGGTATCTTGATCTTGATTCCGCTGATTTACACCGAGGCGCTACCCAAGACCATGATGGCTACCATGCTCACTGCGCCCCCGCCTCCTCCGCCGCCTCCGCCGCCTCCTGCGGCCACTCAGATCGTCAAAGTGCGCCCGCAAGTTCACTTGATGGATGCCGGCAAACTCATGCAGCCCAAAGTGATCCCCAAGGAAGTCAAGATTATTTAGCAAGAAGCGGAACCGGATATGGGCTCCGGCGCC
>QHYJ01000026.1:65474-80286 GCA_003223255.1 Acidobacteriota bacterium
GAGGTGATTTCGGGCCACCCGCTCTTGCAGCAGGCGGCTCTGGATGCCGTTCGGCAGTGGCGCTATCAGCCGACTCTTCTCAACGGCGAGCCGGTCGAAGTCGACACCACGATCGACGTCATCTTTTCTCTGAACCAGTAGTACGGTCTGGCGCGCCGCGGGGCATGCGCGCGAGCCCGCGCAGTAAATTCAGCAAATACTCTCGCGGATCCTCCAGCCACCGCCGGAGGGTCGCTTGAAACTTAAGGAGCAAACGAATGGTAGCCACTCTGAATCTCTTCTCGGCCCTGCTCCTGCAGGGCGGTAACTGGGACCTCCGCGGTATGATCCACAACATGGGGACGCTCGCGCTGACCGTGGTCGTCATCCTCTTTCTTCTTTCCGTGTATTCTTTCGGGGTCATGATTGACCGCGCCCTGATGTACAGCGCGGCGCGCAAGCAGTCGCGCATCTTTGTGCAGCAGGTGGCCGGCGCGCTGAAGGACGGCAAACTCGATGAAGCCATCGCCATTGCCGAACGCAACAAGAAGAGCCACATCGCCAAGGTTGTGGCCACCGGTCTCTCGGAATTCCAGTCGGCTTCGCAGCAAGTCTCGGACTCCGACGTGATCGACGCAGCCAAGCGCGGTCTCGAGCGTTCTGTTGCGATCGTGCATGCCGAGATGAAGCGCGGGCTTTCGGCTCTTGCTACGATCGGTTCAACGGCGCCTTTCGTGGGCCTGTTCGGCACCGTGGTCGGCATCTTGAACGCGTTTAAGGGCATTGAGACGCAAAAAGCCACCGGTCTGTCGGCCGTCGCGGGCGGTATCGCCGAAGCTCTGGTCACCACCGCTTTCGGTTTGCTCGTGGCCGTTCCTGCCGTCTGGGCTTACAACTACTTCACCAACAAAGTGGAAGCCTTCGACGTCGAGATGGACAACTCCTCGATGGAGTTGATCAACTACTTCATCTTGCGGCGCGGCGCCCGCAAGTAAACTGGAGTAGACCATGGCTTACAAGCCTGTAGCTGGCGCACAGATGGCGTCCCCCAATGTGATCCCCATGGCGGACATCATGCTCGTCCTGCTCATCATCTTCATGGTGGTCACTCCGATGCTCACCAAGGACGTGCCCGTCGACATGGCAGCGGCACAGAATCCACGGGAAATGCAGGATGCGGACAAGGACGATGCCATCGTTGTGGCCATCACTCGCGATGGCCGGATTTTCATCGGTAACACGCAGATGCAGAAGGAAGATCTCAGCGGCCAGGTCAAGGACCGCGTCTCCAGTCGCCTGGACAAGACGGTTTACGTCAAGAGCGATGCTCGCGCCAAGTATGGAGACGTCGTCGCCGTGGTGGACGAAATCCGATCTGCAGGTGTCGACCAACTGGGGCTGCTCACCCAGAAAATGGAGAAGGCCACCACTCCACGGCCGCCCGCGGACTGAGGATTCGTCTGGCCTGGCGGCCGCTTCCTTTGGGGCCGCCGGAGAATTTAGTTGGTGTTGGCCATTCGTTTGCTCGGGATGGAAGCCACGCCGGATCCCACCTGGCGCGGTGGCGTGCCTAAGGAGATGCTCGGACTTAGGCGCACAGGAGACTCGCTATGGGAATGGAAGTTGGTGAAAGCCACGGCTCGATGTCCACGCCCAACGTCGTGCCGCTCATCGACATTTTGCTGGTGTTGATCATCATTTTCATGGTCATCACGCCGCGCACGCCGCAGGGTTTGGACGCGCTCGCTCCGCAGCCCTCGCCGAACCAGCAGCAAAACGTCGAACTGGAGAACAAGACGGTGGTCGTTCAGGTGGCCATGAACGGCAAGCTCAAGATCAACCAGGAAGACACCACCTGGGAGGGTCTGGGGCCTCGCATGGAAACCATTTTCAAAGAACGCGCCGAAAAGATCGCATTCGTCAAGGGCGATAACGACGTGTTGTTCATGGACGTGGCCCGCGCCATTGACATCATGCGCGGCGCCGGAATCGACAAGATCGGCTTGATCACCGCCAAGCTGGAAGCCGGTCAGTAGTTTTCTTTCGCAGGTTGTGAGAGTCCTCCTCGCAGAAGATCCGCTCTTCGACGAGGTGACTCATGGAAATGGCAGTAGGCGGTAAGCGTAGTGTAGTCTCCGACCCGAACATCGTCCCATTAATCGATGTCCTGTTGGTGCTCCGGGTGATTTTTATGCTGATGCCCCACTCGCGGGGGTTCCAGGCGCAAATCCCGCAGGCGTGCGGCGCTCAAGGGGCGGAGAATTGTGGACAAGACAAACCCCATATAGTTGTGGTACAAGTTCTCGCGAACGGTTCCCTGCGCCTGAACCAGGAACCCGTGCAGTGGGAAAACCTGGATTCTCGGTTGCGGGAAGTTTTCAAGGTGCGTGCCGACCGCACCGCATTTATCTGGGGCGATGCGTCGGTAGAATTCGCCGTGGTGGCCCGGGTCATCGATATCATGCACACCGCGGGAATTGCTCCGATTGGCTTGTTGACGCAACAACTGGGAAACGATCTCTAAGCACTTTGCGGTTTGCCCTTCGCAGGGCGGATGTGAATATTCCGGCGCCAGGCCGCCCCTTTGGCCTCGGCGCCTTGCAGGGATGGATGCCTCGATGACTTACGCTTCATCGGTGACACTTGACAGATCCTATAAGTCCCAATGGGCCCGCATCGCTCTCCGGGCTTTGGCTTGCGCAGCTCTCATCATTCTCGTCGTCGGAGTTTCGGGATGCAATAAACTGAAGGCTCGCGACCTGCTGAACAAAGGCGTAGGCGCCTTCAAGAACGGCCAGTACGACGCCGCCATCGAATTTTTCAAACAGTCCAGGGATCTCGATCCCACGTTGATGAACGCCCGCCTCTACCTGGCCACCGCGTACGCCAGCCAATACATTCCGGGCGCGCCCAGCGATGCGAACATGAAGCTCGGCAACCAGGCTATTGCTGAGTTCAAGGATGTGCTGAGTATCGACCCGAACAACCTGAGCGCCATTGACGGCATCGGATCCATGCTTTATCAAATGGCTAGCCAGCCCTACGATCCCAAGAAATTCGAGGAGTCCAAGTCCTACCATCAGAAGCACATCGAGCTAAAGCCGAACGACCCGGAGCCTTACTATTGGGTTGGCGTTATTGATTGGGCTTTGTGCTTCCGCATCAACAACGAAATGCGCGGCGAGTACAACAAGAACAACATCAAGAAGCAGGTCAAGGACACCGACCCGCTTCCCGCCAGCGTCCGTGCCGAATACACCGCCAAGTGCGGTACTCTTGTTGACGAAGACATTGCAGCTCTCCAGAAATCCATCCAGCTCAAGCCCGATTACGACGATGCCATGGCGTACCTGAACCTGCTGTATCGCCGCAAGGCCGACCTGGTTGAGTCCGCCGCAGAACGCGATAACTTCTTGAAACAGGCCGACGACCTGGTCGACAAGGTCAGGGAAATCAAGCAGAAGCGCGCGGAGCAGCCTCAGCCCGCCAGCTAAGCTGCCGCTACCCTTTGTTCTCTAAGAAGCCCGGCCTTTCTTCTGAACCCCTTAGCCACGCGTAATGCTAATATCCTACCTTGGTTCGCGCGTTGTGCTATCGCTCTGGTACAATCGCGGCCATGAAACGACGCACACTACTTCAATCACTTGCCGCAGCGCCGCTGCTCCCGGCGGCCGACTGGTTCTCCACTTCTCAGGAGCAGGCTGCTGCCGGGCAAACTTCCACGACAATTTACGAACTACGCGTGTACCACACCTTTGAGGGCAAGCTCGACGATCTGCTTCGCCGCTTCCGCGACCATACCATGCGGCTTTTCGAGAAGCACGGCATCCGCAACGTGGCTTATTGGACGCCCCTTGACGAGCCGCTTAAGGGCCGGACTCTCTTCTACATCCTGGCGCATCCGAGCCGCGAAGCCGCTACGGCGAATTGGCAGGCCTTCCGCGACGATCCGGAATGGCAGGCAGCGCGCGACAAGTCCGAAGCCAACGGTAAGCTTGTCGAAAAAGTGGATTCCACTTTTCTTACCCTCACCGACTTCTCGCCGGCCCTCCGCTGAAACTCCGCTCGAAGTCCACGGCGACCAGCGTGATGTCGTCTTCGCGCGCCGCGGCTTCGCCTTTCCCGCTCCACCGCGTCAACTCGGTCAGCGATGCGCGGATCAGCGGAGCGGCGCTCAGATGCGACTGCGCTTCCAGGAACTGAAGGAAGCGCGGGGAGCCAAATTCTTCTTGCGCGGTGTTCTTCGCTTCGAGTACGCCGTCGGTATAGAGCACGCAGCGATCGCCGGGCCGGAAAGGAAGCTCGGTCGAGCCGTAGGTGGCCTCCTCCAAAAGCCCAAGCAACAGGCCATTGGAGCCGACCTCGCGAAAGGCAGCTTGCTTGCCATCCCGCGCTCCGAACAACAGCGGCGGGTGGCCTGCCCCGGCATAGCGCAGAATCTGCCTCTCCGCGTCGACGAAAAGATAGCCTGCGGTCACAAAATGTTCCTCGAATTTGCCGCACAACGCGCGATTCAATCCGGCCAGAACTTGTGCGGGATCCGAGGCAAAGGCGACTTGCGCGGCCAGCGCCGTCTTGAGCATCGAGGCTATTAAAGCCGCGGGCACGCCGTGGCCGGTCACATCCGCCACCAGAATCCCCACGCGTTTTTCGCCCACTACCAGGAAATCGTAGAAGTCTCCCGCGACCGCTGTCATGGGCAGATACTGAGCAGCGATGTCCAGGCCGGCGACGCGCGGCACCTCGCGCGGGAGGATAGAAGATTGAATCTGCCGCGCGATTTCCAGTTCCTTCTGCAAGGAAAGCAGGCGCTGCTCGTTAGAATGCGTGCGCGAGGCCGCGAGGTAGCCGAGGCAACCCACAAGCACAAGGAAACCAATGGGCTCGAAGTTAGGTCCATGGATTTTCTTGAGCTCGGCGAAGTTGTTCCAAGCTACAAACAGGCCAAAAGCCGCGAGTCCTGCGTACAAGACTTTCTCTTGCCGGAGCATGCGCAGCCCGCGGGAGAGAGTGAAAGGATAAGCAATCAGCAACGTGCAATACACCAGGATCACGATGTGGTACAGGATCTCCACGGGACCTTGCCCGGCGTGAACAAGTTTCGATAAGAAGCGCACCGCGGCGAACGCGGTTTGAAACACCAGCACCCAGCGAAGAAACGTTTTCCAGTGCGCTTGCACCACTTCGATGACAAACAGCGTCAAAGGGACCACGATGAAGTTGTCGATGAAATCGTTGACGAGCAGGTTCGAGTATTTCCAGAAATTCTCGGATGCCGGTACCAAGGAATGCAAAAAGCCTTGGCGGAAGATGAGCCGGATGGCATAGAGCAGCGAGAACACGCTGAAATACACCAAGCTGCGGTCGGCGGTCTTGCGCTGGAAGAAAAACAGCGACAGGCCGGCCATGCCGAAAGACAGAATCACTACGCCGATGGCAAAGCCCGCGAGTTGGCCGCGCAGTTCGGGGACGGTTGGCCAATCCACCGCGGCCAGTGGGGAAAGGGTTTTTAGATTCACAAACAGGTTCATTGCCGGGAACTCTACGCGCTTTGCCAAAGTGGGAAGGATACCACCACAACTCGGCACTTTTCGTAAGAGCGCCCTTGCCTGGCAAAGAATTTCGCTGAAAAACCATCTCTGGCGGCCCTGCCTGCTGCTCGCCGGAGAAAGCGAATAGCGCAGATCCCTGGTGGCCGTGCACGAATCGGCGTACTGCCGTTGCGCGGAACCCGGAGTTTGCGCGCAAGCCGGTCTGGGCTAGACTAAATCATGCCTTCTCCGAGCAATTTGCCGTTGAGCTTCAACCGTGTGCGCGCGGTGCGCCAGCTCGACGCACGCCTCGAAGAGCTTCTAGAAAAGCTCAAGAAACACCGCCCATCGGAAGATCCCTGGATCGTTCGCCGTGCTTACGAGATTGCTTCGGAGCGACATCACGACCAGGTTCGCAGCTCGGGTGAGCCCTACCTGTCGCACCTGCTCGAAGTGGCGCATATCCTCGCGGACATGCGACTCGATGCCATCACGTTGACCGCGGCCATTCTTCACGATGCCATTGAGGACACGGAATATCCCGTTTCGCGGATTGAAGAGCGGTTTGGACGCGAAGTTGCGCACCTCGTCGCGGGCGTCACCAACATTGGTCGGCTGAACATTACGGCGCCGGAGGCGCGCCAGGCCGAAAACGTGCGCAAGATGCTCTTGGCCATGGTGACCGACGTGCGCGTCGTCTTGGTCAAGCTTGCCGATCGCTTGCATAACATGCGGACGTTGCAATACCTCGAGCCAGACAAGCAGCAACGCATTGCCCGTGAAACGATGGATATTTACGCGCCGATTGCGCACCGCCTGGGAATGAGCGTCGTGCGTGGCGAGCTGGAAGATTTAGCCTTCCGCTATCTCGAGCCGGAAGGGTTCTTTGCACTGCAAAAAGAAATTAGCGACAAAGCAGCCTTTCATAAAGAATTCTTGGACGAGGTGCAGGCAACCATCCGCTCGCGGTTGGTAGAAGCCGGCATTCCCGCGGAACTGGAAGCTCGCGTGAAAGGCCTCTATTCCGTGCACCGCAAAATGCTCCGTCAGGAATCCGGCCTCGAGCAAATTTACGATTTGCTTGCCGTGCGCGTCATCACGGACTCCGAGCGCAATTGCTACGCCGCGCTGGGCGTGGTCCATCACATTTGGCGGCCGGTGCCCGGGCGCTTCAAGGATTACATCGCGATTCCGCGGCCTAACCTCTATCAATCGCTGCACACGACGCTGTTGCATGGCGGGCACCCGTTTGAAGTGCAAATCCGCACGCAGGAAATGCATCGCGTTGCGGAAGAAGGCGTGGCGGCGCACTGGAAGTACAAAGTCGGCAAGCCTGGCGCGCAAGAAGAAGATGACCAGCGCATTTCCTGGATGCGCCAGCTCATCGAATGGTCGCAGGAAATGCAGGAGCCGAGCGAGTTTCTTTCCACGTTGAAGGTGGACCTTGCGCCCGTGGAGGTATACGCGTTTACGCCGAAAGGGCGCGTGCTGGAGCTCCCGCTGGGCGCCACGCCGGTGGATTTTGCCTACATGGTGCACACGGAAGTAGGGCACCAATGCGTTGGGGCCAAAGTGAATGGGCAGATGGTTTCGCTGCGCCACGAAATCCAGACCGGCGACGTAGTTGAGATTTTGACCCAGAAAGGCCACCACCCCAGCCGGGATTGGCTCAGCTTTGTGAAGTCGTCCTCGGCGAAAAGCAAAATCCGCCACTGGATCAACGAGCAGGAAGGCGAGGAAGCCATGGAAATGGGCAAGCGCCTGCTCGATAACTAAGCGCGGCACTTCGGCAAGAGCCTGAAGAAGATTCCCGAAGAGGAAATCGCCAAGCTGTTGGCTGATTATGGCCTTTCGAAATTTGAAGATGTTTATGCAGCGGTGGGGTTCGGAAAATACTCTGCGCGGCAGATCCTGGCGCGCTTGCTTGGCGAGCCGGCAAAGGCGGAAGAGGCAGCCACGCCGGATTCTTCGCCGACGCTGGTCAAAACCGTTAAGCGGATGTTAGGTTTTGGCGAGGCGCCGCTCATCGTCAAGGGCCACGGCGATTTGCTGGTGTATCGCGCGAAATGCTGCAATCCCATTCCCGGCGATGAAATTGTGGGCTACATCACGCGCGGACGCGGCGTGGCGGTTCACACGCGGGCTTGTCCCAACGTACAGAATCTGTTGTATCAGACCGAGCGGCGCATCGCCGTCGAATGGGGCGGCGCAAGCGGCGCGACGTTTCCTGTACAACTCACGATTCGCGCGCGCGACCGCGCCGGATTGCTCGCGGAAATAACGGCGGTGATCAGCGTTGCGGGTTCCAATATCCACAACCTCGAGAGCCGCCCGGATCGTACCAACGCGCGCATTGACGCCAACCTGGAAATTGCCGATCGGCGGCAACTGGAAACCATTCTGGTCAACATCAAGAAGATTCCCGGCGTCTACGGCGTCGAACGCATTTATCAAGCAACGCACAAATAGGTGCAATTCCGCGATTTTCAGCCGGCCTTTTTACCTGTACCGTGGCCGGGTGCCTCGCACAGCACACTTCGGCGCCGCTCCTCTTGCCCCCGATAAAATGAAATTATGAAGTACAAGTTCATCTTGATGGCTCTTTTGTTTCTGCCGCTCTGCGGATGCAACCATCATCTGTTCACGGATTACCGCCCACTCGACCAATCCGGCATGTGGTCCAGTAGTGTGGAGCAGCTCAAAGCGCTGAACACTTCGGACACGGAAGTCGGGCAACTTACAAAAATGAAGCAGGCGGGCGTCAGTGACGATGCTTGCGTGCGAGTAATTGCGGATGCGCACAACCATCAGCACCCGTTCGCCAGCGGTGATTCCGCGGTGAATTTAATGCACGCCGGGTACGGCGAGTCGATTATCCTGGAAATGACGAAAGTGGATCAGCTGGATAAGCTAAGCGGCGATGCGGTCATGCTTAGGCTGGTTGGATTGTCGGATCCCGCCGTGGACGCGATTCTGCACAAAAGGATGAAAGGCCAGCGCGCGCTGAGCAGCGCGGAAATCGGGAGGCTGAAGAATACCGGGCTTACGGAAAGCCAGATCATGGAGCGCATCAACCGGGGAATGACGGATGCGGAAGCGGACAAAGAAGCAGCGGCGCGGGAAGCCACACGAAACCACGCGAACACGGGGTTCCAGCGCGTGCGCGGCCGGCGACCCCGCTGAAACTGCTTTCGAAAGTCTCGTCCCGAGCTGAAGGCAATTTGTAGTGTCGCGAGACTGTGGGCTTTCTTGTGAATCGACCTTCCAGTCGTTCTCAGTCGCTGCTTTTTCTCCGGTCATTTCCCCGTTACAATCGTTGAGCTGTGAAAGTCCGATTCTGCTTGCGCATCCCCTTGGCCGTACTCACTGCCTTAGTATCCTATGGGGCAGCATCGTGTGCGGTGGCGCTCGGACCCGGCTACACGATTGAGAAGCAAGAAATTCGCGTGCGGTTTGCACCCGCGCCCCAGCCTAAGATTGACATCGCGGCGGACTATCAGCTGAAAAACACAGGTACCCGGGCGCTGCAGGAATTGGAATTGCGTTTGCCGGGCAGGCGCTTTCATTCGAATGAACTGCGCGCAACCTGGGACAAAACGGCGTTGACCTTCGTGCAGGACCCTGACAATCCGCGGAGCACACTCGCTAAGCTTGGAAAGCCCTGGAAAACATCCGCGCGGCACACGCTGCACGTAACGGCGGAGTTCGTCCCTGTTCAAGAAGGAGAGACTTCGCTAGGTTTTTCGAGCCAGGCATTTTTTCTGCCAGCAGCCGGCTGGAGCGTCGAATTGCTTCCCCCGGACGGGCTCTTCGCCACCGGGGGCGTGCCGCCGAAAAAATGGGACCTCTTGGTCGCCCTGCCGGATGGATTTCAGACGCACACGAGCGGGATCCAGAAGAAAAGTGTGCGGAAGGGCGGGGAAGTGGTTGTGCTAGCGGAGCAAGGAAAAAAGGATCCCTATCCCTTCGTGGTTGCGGGACGATACAGCACGGCCGATATTGGCAAAGGCAACGAGCAAGTGCATCTTTGGACGAGCAAGCAACAAGACTCCGCCAAGCTGCGGGACATCAGCGATGCGCTGGCCCGGGTCATCGCTGCGTACGATGCGGCGTTCGGGGAGCGCAGCAAAGAATCCTCGCAGACCTGGATCGTGGAGTGCCCGGTGGCGGCTGGGTGTTTCACGAGCCTCAATCCATTAAGGGCGAAACTGCTGCGTCAAGATGAAAATGAACCCAGCACAGGGGAAATGATCGCGCGAGACACGATGGTGGTGGACCTCAGCGGAGGCTCACCCATGCTTGCGGCTCAGGCCACTCCTTCGCTGGCGGCGAGTTGGCTGGGGTATGGACAGAACCCTGCCTTTTTTGAGCAAAGCCTGCCGTTAACCATGCTTCCGGCGTTTGCTGCAGCGATTGGGCGGGATGCCGCAGAAGGTGGGGATTCGCGCGCGGAGACCGTCCGGCGCGCGCTGCGCTTAGTCCCTGTTGGCGGGAAGCCTGCAAAGGAAGAAGATCCACAGGTTCTTCGCGTGAAGAGTTTTTTGTTTTTCTATGCGCTGCAGGAGCGTTATGGGCGAGAGACCTTTCGAAAAGCGATTCAGTATATTTTGTATGCGCGGCATGGGCGGGGATTTGAGCTCAATGACTTCATTGCCGCGTTCGAGCAGGAAACCCACCAAAACGTTGCGGAATTTGTGAGAATGTGGATGAAGCGCCCGGGAGTCCCGGAAGAATTTCGCGCGCGATATGAAGAAAGCGCCGCGGCAAGAGCAGCCACGAACAAGGAGACTAAACCATGAAAGACGTCGTACTGACGGACAAGGGCCCGAAGCCGATCGGACCGTATTCCCAAGCTATCCGCACAAACGGATTTCTGTACGTGTCAGGCCAGGTGGCGCTCGATCCCAAAACGGGTGAGTTCGTTGGCACAGATATCCGGCAGCAGACGGAGCGCACTCTCGAAAACATTAAAGGGATCCTGGAGGCTGCGGGATCGAACATGCACCACGTGATCAAGACGACGGTCTTCTTGAAGGACATCAATGACTTCGCGGCGATGAACGAAGTCTATGCCAGGTTCTTCACCCAGGCGCCACCCGCGCGCTCCACCGTCCAGGTGGCGCGTCTGCCAAAAGACGCGCTGGTGGAAATCGAGGTCATTGCCGGTTCGTAATACCAAAAAGTATCAGCTAAACGATGCTTATTTGCTCAAAGCATACAAACGTTCTTCTACGTCGCGAACGACCTCCAGACTTTTTGGTTTCCGTGACCCAGGAGGCAAAGATTCTGACGCAGAGGGCTGAAGTTCTCTCATAGATTCGACGCGTTCATTCAGCATTTCGTCTGCGTGTCGAGCGCGACGAAGCATCTGTTGAACTGCTTCTCGGTCGCGCGGACTCTGCGGCTTCCAGTGCCATAGATTTTCCAACAGCTCGGACCAGACGCAATCAAGCAAATCTTGTATTTCGTGCGTGGTAAGCTGTTTTCCGGCTATGGGCCAAGGCACTTCCAAGGGCGCCTCAGAACCTGGCAAGCCGGGATGATAAAGAAGCTTCCGAGCCTGTTTTTCTCCGGCCTTAGCCAGAAGCATATAGCGCTCGACCGGGTCACTCTTCTTGGCAAGGGCTTTCTGGAGTTTTTCCGGGAGGCAGCTACGGGAAGCAACTGTCTGAGAGCAGAAGAGGCCGAGCACGAGTAAAGTCTTCACGCCATACTACCGTTTTAAAAAAGCGTTGCTGCCGGCTGAGACGTGCATCGGGCGTTTATGGGTTGCCCGCATTAGCCGCGGGCCTTGGTCACACTAAGGCTTGGCTGCCCCAGAATTGCCGTTTTTGAATTCGCGTGACCTCATCGAGGGATTTGTGCAAGAAAGCATTCCAAGTTCCTTTCGGAGATTATGCCTGTTTAGAGATAGACGGCTCTGCAAAGTCAGCGAAAGTAAGAGGCGCGGTCGCTAGTTGGGAGTGGTCTTTTGTAGCCGCTTGATGCGTTCGATTTCCTTGGAGGTATCCATTTCGGTCGCTCCAGCAGGCGGGGTAAAGGTGAACACCTCAGGTGAGATCGGTTCATCCACAGTGATGCTCTCAAATTTGACCGTATCCCTGGTGTTGATAGGTCCGCTGGCGCCCGGCATGGTCATTTTACTGGTGGAATCCTCCTGGTAAATGAGGTAGCGGGCCTTGTCCACCCAGAGTGTCTTGGTGCGGGCAGGTTCGAAGCTGAATCCCATTGTGGCTTTGTCGGAATGCGCTTCCATCGTCCGGTGGGCGGGAGAGCCGGCAGGGAACTCGTATTCGACCAAAACGACCCAGCAGTCCATGTCCGAGCCGCCGACGTGGAGCTTCTCGCTCCGGAGAATCTCGGCGTCTTTTACGTTCGAGGAAAGGCTTCGGTAGCCATAGAGAGGGTTCCCGGAGCCGAACATGCCCATCCCGCCTTCCGAGCTAACGGCTGCCGCTGCCTCGGATGCGTCGGTGCGGCCTCCGGAAGCCGCGGCTTGCGCTTGGGCAGCCGAGAACCTGGAGTACTGATTGAGTTGAGGCATGTACATCCACATGGTGGTGCCGTCAGAAACCATCAGCATGTCCATCATGCCGGTGCTTTCGATGCGGAATCTCCCCGAAGAATCGGCCGCAATGGTAGTGGCTATTTCCATCTTGTTTTGCATGCTGGGGCCGCTCATGTCCATAACGTGCGTGGACTTCCCGGAATACGTGCCCATCGCGGCATAGGTTGCTTCCACATTCCTGAGTAGCTCGAGAGCATCAGGCGGATGCTGCTCCGGGACGGACTGGGCGGCGGCAAAAACTATGGCTGCAAATGCCACACCCAGAACGGTGGCGTTGCTGGCGGCACACGGTAACTGCATAAAAGGACTCCTTCGAGGTGACCTGCGGGATTGAATTTCGGGGCAAGACCCTCAGGAGTTTTGTCCAAAAGATAGCTGATGGCAATGAGGTGAAACACTGAAGGCGACTGCTGCGGAACCCTCAGCTGGATCTCGAAGCCACGCGTAATCTAAGGATTAGCGCCCGCAGTGTACTCGTCACGCGAACCGGTGATACCGGTCACAGTGCTTTGTGCCGGTCTGGCGGTATAAGAACGGGTGATTGAGTCCCGGGGGCGCTGCCGCACCCGCACTAAAACAGCTCCGGGTCCACAGGAGAAAGTACCATGCTGATGCCGCGACGCTTGGAATCTCACCTAAATGTGAAACACATCCCTTACTCGATGATTTTCCACGCGGCGGCGGACAGCGCCCAGATGGCGGCCTCGGCGATGCACCTACCGGGCAAAGAGGTGGCGAAGGCCGTTGCGCTGCAAGCAGGGAATCGCGAAATCCTGGCTGTGCTGCCGGCCTCCTACCGCATCAATTTCCAGAAACTCTCAGCCATCGTTGGCGCAACGGTGCGGCTGATGGACGAAGAAGCTGTCAGCGAGCTGTTTCCTGATTGCGAGCGCGGCGTGATTCCGCCCTTCGGAGAGCTTTACGGCGTGCCGGTTTACCTCGGCGAAGCATTAGCTGAAGATCCGGAAATTATTCTGAGTGCGGGAACGCATTCCGATTGCCGTGCGCATGGGCGAATGTGGATTTCATCCACCTTGCCGAGCCTTGCATCTGCCCGTTTGCCGAGAAACGCTAGCCATTCATTGCATCTCGCCCCGTCTGTTCTTCAACATTTCGCGGGATGCGCCGGTGCCGCGAGGGACGCCGACTTTCTTGTTCCGCTAGTGACCTGCCGGAAACGGCTGAGCTAGACCCGTCCTCGGGCGATTGCGGTACCCTCGCGAAAAGAAAGAACATTCGCAGGGTTTGGGTGTATACTCCCGCTACCTGAGACGAGCAAGCTGGGGATTCCCATGCCGTATGTTTTCCACGGGACTCCGACACTTCCTTCGAGCCATGCCCGGAGCTTGCACATTCCTGTAAGGGCTGGCTTTCCAACAAAGAGGGTGCCATGAAACAGACCTTTGCGGTCGCCATTGGAGGCGCGGCGGGTCAGGGTGTGGCCACGCCAGGCGATATTTTCGCCAAAATCTTCAGCCGAAGGGGCCTCAGCCTGAATGCCTACAACGCCTATCAGTCCATCATCCGGGGCGGGCATACGCTGCTGACGATTCGCACCGGCCCAGAGCCGGTCACCAACATGGGTGACCGGATTGACCTGCTGATTCCGCTCAATCAGGACACCATGGACCGCCACCTGAAGCTGCTCACCAGCGGTGCGGCGTGCATCTACAATGCGGACACGATTAAGGCTGGAGCCGCCGCCGATGGGGTGCAGCTCTGCCCACTACCGGTTTCCGAGCTTGCCGATATCACACGGAACAAAGTGGCACAGAACACGCTGGCGATCGGCGCCAAGAAGGGGGATGCGGTGGTTGCAGAGAACGTCGGTGTGGCGCGGGCCGGCTACGACTATGCTGCGGCGCACTTCACAGCGTTCCCGAATCCGCTTCCCAAGACGGAAAAGCGCTACGCGGTGTTGAGCGGGAACATCGCCATGGCCATGGGAGGTGCGGCGGCCGGAGTGAAGTTCTATTGTGCGTACCCCATGAGCCCTTCCACCGGCGTGCTGCATTGGATGGCAACACACGCCCGCAAAGCTGGGATCATGGTCCGCCAAGTGGAAGACGAGATTGGCGTGATAAACATGACGATTGGCGCGGCGCACGCGGGCGTTCGCTCCATGTGTGCCACGTCGGGCGGCGGATTTGCTTTGATGAGCGAAGGCCTCGGCATGTCCGCCATGATCGAGACCCCTGTGGTGGTTATTGATTGCCAGCGCGCGGGCCCGTCCACGGGCGTTCCCACGAAGACCGAGCAAGGCGACCTCTGGCAAATGTTGGGCGCGGCCTTTGGCGACTATCCGCGCTTGATTGCGGCACCGCTGGACATCGCCGATTGCTTCAAGCTGATTCCCGAAATGTTCAACCTCGTTGACCGCTTCCAGTGCCCGGGACTGGTGCTCTGCGACCTATTGCTCTCTGAGGGCCGGCTTGGCGTCGATCCGAAAGACCTGGATTTTAGCCCGGTCATCGATCGTGGCGAACTGATCCTCCCCCTCGATGGCAATGGAGCCAACGGCAACGACGGTAGCGCTGCCATGGCCACGAACGGTGGCTACAAGCGCTACAAATTCACAGAAAGCGGAATCTCCCCGCGCGCCGTTCCTGGGGTGCCGGGGCACATCCACACCGTCGCGACGGACGAGCACATGGAAGACGGCGTATTAATCAGCGACGAGTTCACCAATCCCATCAAGCGCCGCGCCATGATGGAAAAGCGCATGCGCAAAGTG